>JAZQTZ010000030.1:0-12708 GCA_045631105.1 Acutalibacteraceae bacterium | reverse complement strand
AAACCTGCTCCGTATCTGCGAAAGCAGACTTGACAACGTTGTTTATCTTCTCGGCTGGGCTAACTCCAGAGCAGAAGCAAGACAGCTTGTTACTCATGGCCATTACAAAGTAAACGGCAAGAAGGTCAACATTCCTTCATACCTTATCAAGGCTGGCGACGAAATCGCTATCTGCGATAAGAGCAAGGAAAGCACAAAGATTAAGGCAACAGTTGAAGCTAACGCTTCCAGACCTGTTCCTCAGTGGCTTGACCTCAACGCAGAAGCTCTTACAGGTAAAGTTCTCGCTCTTCCCACACGTGAGCAGATCATGGTTCCCGTTGAAGAGCATCTCATCGTTGAACTTTATTCAAAATAATGCCTTGCCTGAAATGCCTTTTAAGGCATTCCGGCTGCGCATTATTGCAGCGTACGTTTTTGAATGCATTTTTAAGCAGGAATCATTCTCCTGTGTCTTTATAAGGAGGGTTTTAAATGATTGGTATTGAAAAGCCCAGAATTGAAACTGCAGAGTTTTCTGAGGACGGAAGATATGGTAAGTTCGTTGTTGAACCCCTCGAAAGAGGTTATGGCACAACTTTGGGCAACAGCCTGAGAAGAGTTCTTCTTTCTTCTCTCCCCGGCTATGCCATCACATCCGTTAAAATTGACGGAATTCTGCATGAATTCAGCACCATCCCCGGTGTTAAGGAAGATGTTACTGAGATTGTTCTCAACCTCAAGAACGTTATCCTCAAGATTCACGGTGACGGTCCCAAAACAATCTATATCGATGCAAACGGCGATGACGAAATCACCGCAGGCAGCATCAAAACCGATTCAGAGGTTGAAATTCTCAACCCCGAGCTTCACATCGCTACTCTCAATTCCGATGCACACGTCAGCATGGAGCTTACATGTGATAAGGGCAGAGGCTATGTTTCTGCTGAGAGAAATAAGCAGATGATGCAGCCCATTATCGGCGTTATTGCAATAGACTCAATCTATACACCCGTATTAAAGGTTAACTACACAGTCGAAAATACCCGTGTTGGTCAGATTACCGACTACGATAAGCTGACATTAGAGGTATGGACAAACGGAACCATCAGCGCGATGGAAGCTGTTTCTCTCGGTGCCAAGATCCTCAACGAGCATCTCAACCTCTTCGGTGACCTCTCAGGTGAGGCATACGATACAGAGGTTATGGTCGTAAAGAGCGACAATGGCAAGGAAAAGGTCCTTGAGATGACCATTGAGGAGCTTGACCTTTCTGTTCGTTCCTTTAACTGCTTGAAGAGAGCGCAGATTAATACGGTTGAAGATTTGATCAACAGAACCGAGGAGGACATGATGAAGGTCCGTAACCTCGGAAGAAAGTCCCTCGACGAAGTTGTTGCAAAGCTCAATTCACTTGGCTTCGACCTTCGCAGGGATGATGAATGAGATTCATCCACTATCGTAAAGGAGTGTGAACTAAATGCCCGGTACAAGAAAGCTTGGCAGAACAAGTGACCACCGTAAGTCAATGCTCAGAGGCCTTGTTACCTATCTGCTCGAAAACGGCAGAATTGAAACAACTGTTACAAGGGCTCAGGAAGTTCGAGCAATGGCTGAAAAAATGATTACCGTTGCTAAGGACGATTCTCTCCACTCAAAGCGCAAGGTTCTTGCTTACGTTACAAAAGAAGACGTTGTCAAGAAGCTCTTTGACGAGATTGCTCCCAAGTATAAGGAAGTTAACGGCGGTTACTGCCGTATAATCAAGACAGGTCCCCGTAGAGGCGACGCAGCTGAGATGTGCATCATCGAGCTTGTTTGATTATAGAACAGTATAATTAACAATCCCCCCGCTCCAACAGGAGCGAGGGGATTTTTTACAATAATTAACAAATAATGTAAAAATATTCCAGAAATTACCGTTTTTTGTCTTGACAAAGTTACCATAAATTGGTATAATTATGTCAATCAATAAAGAAAACGGAGGAAAAAACAATGTATACAGGATTTATCAGAGAAATTGACGGAGTAGGCAGAATAGTAATTCCTATGCAACTCAGAAAAGAGCTTGGTCTGACAGCAACAGGCAGCAGAGTTGAGATGTTTTCCGACGGAAAGCAGATTATCTGCAGAAAGGCTGTTGCGGATTGCATTTTCTGCAAGTCAGAAGATGACCTTGTTGAATATGAGGGCAAATATATCTGCAAAACCTGCATGGATAAAATCAAGGCAATCACCGAATAATTAAACATAACTCTCTTTTCTCTCGGAAGACTTCGGTTTTTCGGGGGATTTTTTTGTGCTTCTCTGAATATATATTTATATCAATAAAAAGAGGAGTGCGGATATGGAGGGTCATTTTTTAACGGCGGAGGCTGTGATTGAAAAGCTGGAGTCGGATAAAAAGAATGGATTAAGTGAAAGAGAAGCAAAAAAACGCCTTGAAAATAACGGAGAAAACAAGCTTGCCGAAAAGAAAAGAGCATCTCTTCTCCGAAGATTTATTGCGCAGTTTTCAGATTTCTGCGTTATCATACTGTTTGTTGCCTGCATCATATCTTTCGCAACGGGAATTATCGAAGGAAAGGGCGATTTTGTTGAGCCGACGGTTATTCTTTCAATTGTTATTCTCAATGCGATTATCGGAGTTTTTCAGGAAAACCGTGCGGAAAAAGCAATTGATGCGCTAAAAAAGATGTCAGCGCCGTCTGCGTCGGTTATCAGAGGAGGAAAATTACAGAAAATCCCCTCATCGGAGCTTGTGACGGGAGATATTATAAGACTTGAAAGCGGAGATATGGTGCCTGCCGATGCAAGGCTGATTTCATCAAACTCGCTTAAGGTGAGGGAGAGCGCGTTGACGGGTGAATCCGAAGCATGCGAAAAGAATTCGGGAATGATTTGCGCAGAAAACTGTCCGCTTGCCGAAATGAAAAACACGGTTTTTGCATCAACAAACGTTATTTCGGGAAATGCAGTTGCGGTTGTGACTCAGACGGGAATGAATACTCAGGTCGGAAAAATTGCGCATATGCTCCAGAGCGAAGAATCCCCGCAAACACCCTTGCAGAAACGGCTCGGAAAAATCGGAAAGGCGCTCGGAATAGGTGCAATAGGAATCTGTGCGATAGTGTTTATTCTCGGAATAATCAGGAAAAGCGGAATAATGCCGTCTTTCATGCTTTCTGTCAGCCTTGCGGTGGCGGCAATTCCAGAGGGTCTGCCCGCAATCGTGACGATAGTTCTTTCAATGGGCGTTCAAAGAATGGCGAAGAGCAACGCCATCATCAGGCATCTGCCTGCGGTGGAAACTCTCGGTGCGGCAACGGTTATCTGTTCAGATAAAACAGGCACTCTAACGCAGAATAAGATGAGCGTTGTCAGAGTTGAAAATGCAAACGGCGAGGTCGGAATGGACAGCAAGGAGGCAGAAAAAATTCTCCTCATCGGCGCAATCTGTAACAACTCAACCGTCGAAAAGAAAGGGAAAAGACTGATTTTCAGCGGAGACCCGACAGAAACCGCCATAAAGGCTGCTGCATCGGAATGCGGAACAGATGTTGTTACGATTTCGAAAAAATATCCGAGAGATTATGAAAATCCGTTCTCGGGTGAAAGAAAAATGATGTCAACGGTGAATTCCGCAGACGGTGAAAAATACCTTTATGTCAAGGGTGCGCCCGATATAGTTCTGAACAGATGTGTATCAGTTGAAACAAACGGCAGAATTTCTGCCATGACGCCGCTGAAAAAAAGAAAAATTCTCGCATGCAACAACCTTATGGCAGAGAATGCTCTGCGGGTTATTGCCGTTGCATACAGAAAACACGGCGGTGATAATTCCGAAGAAAATCTGATTTTTTCGGGTCTTGTCGGAATGACCGACCCTCCGAGACCCGAGGCGGCAAAGGCGGTTGAAAAATGCAAAAGAGCAGGGATAACCCCTGTCATGATAACGGGCGATCATGCGGTGACAGCTTGTGCGGTTGCAAAAAAACTCGGAATTTATAACGGCGAAAATGCAATAACGGGTGCGGAAATCGAACGGATGACCGATTCAGAGCTTGCTTCTGCAACGGAGAAATGCCGTGTTTTTGCAAGAGTGACTCCTCAGCATAAGGTGAGAATTGTCAAGGCTTTCCGTTCAAGAGGCGAAATTGCGGCGATGACGGGCGACGGAGTTAACGATGCACCTGCTCTGAAAGCAGCGGACATCGGATGCGCCATGGGTAAAAGCGGAACGGATGTTGCGAAAAATGCCGCCGACATGATTCTTACAGATGATAATTTTGCAACAATAGTCAAGGCGGTTGAGCAGGGCAGAGGAATATTTGACAACATAAAAAAAGCCGTGCATTTTCTGCTCGGAACAAATATCGGTGAGATTGTTGCGGTTTTTGCGGCATCGCTTTTCGGAATGTCGCAACCTCTTATACCGATTCAGCTTTTATGGATAAATCTCGTCACGGATTCCCTGCCTGCAATGGCGCTCGGAACTGAAAAAACCGAGAAAGACATCATGGAAAGAGACCCCGTTTCGCCGAAAAAGGGATTTTTTTCCGACGGGTTATGGCTCGATATAATGCTTGAGGGGTTGCTTATCGGCATTCTGACTCTGCTTGCATTCTCAATCGGCAATCTGATTTTCGGAAATGAAGCGGTCGGCAGAACAATGGCATTTGCAACTCTGAGCTTCAGCGAAATTGCTCATGCAGTCAACATGAGGTCATCGCAGTCACTTTATAAAACGGGATTTTTCAGCAACAGAATGATGAACGTTGCGGTTGCGGTCTGCATCGGTGTTCAGTCAGCGGTAATGCTCATTCCGAAGCTTTCGGAAATTTTCGGAACTGTTCCCATGACGGGAGAGCAATGGGGAATTGTTGCTCTGCTTTCGCTTACTACCCTGACAGTCGGTGAAATCGGAAAATGTCATAACTAAACAACCGATTATGCAACATTCGGGCAGTTTTGTTCGCTTGAAAAAGGGGAAAAATTATGATATAATATACAAAACACTTCGAGAAAGTATAAAATGGGACAAAAAAATAACAAGGAGGACAAAATGGCAAGTGATACAAAAAACCAAATATATTATGCGTTTATCGATTTATTGCACACAAAACCGTTCGACAAAATAACCGTTCGTGATATCGTTGAAGCTTGCGAAATCAACAGAAATACCTTCTATTATTATTACAGCGATATTTATGATTTGCTTGAAGAAGTTTTCACAAAGAAAATCAATCAGATGCTTGAAGGACATAAGAACGGTACATCGTGGATTACAGCTTTTCTGAAAGTTGCAAACGAAGCCTATGAACATAAAAAAATGATTTATAATATATGTTCTTCGCGAAGCTATGAGTATCTTGAAAGTTATATGTATAGAGCATGTAACAAAATCTGCGTTGAAGTTGTAAAAAGTCTTGCTGAGGATATGAATGTGCCTGATGAAGATATCGAGTTCATCGCATCCTTCTATGAATACGGTTTTGTAGGTGTTCTTTCCGAATGGTTCAAAACAGGTATGAGAGAGGATCCTCTTCAGCTCGGTTCACAGCTGTGGCTTGTTGTTGACAACATGAAATATGCGCTCAAGAGAAGTCAGAAAAGAATAAGAAGCAGGATTGAAAATGAGGATATTGTTTGAGGATAAACAGATTATAGTCTGCCTGAAGCCTGCAGGGGTTTTGAGTCAGAACGGTGACGGCGCGGATATGATATCCATGCTCAATGAGCATTTTCTGCAGAACGGCGAGAATGCCGAAGCATTTCCCGTTCACCGTCTGGACAGAGAAACGGCGGGAGTTATGGTCTATGCCAAAAACTCAAAATCTGCGGCGGCATTATCAAAACAGATTGAGCAGAATGCTGTGAAAAAGCATTATTTTGCAGTTGTTAAGGGGTGCCCCGAAGAAAAGAGCGGAGTTTTGAAAGACCTTCTTTTCAGGGATAAACAGAAAAACAAGTCCTACACCGTTAAAAGAATGCGCAAGGGAGTCCGTGAAGCTTCGCTGGAATATAAGGTTATGAGTGAAAACGACGGATTTTCAATGGTTGATATTCTTCTTCATACGGGCAGAACTCATCAGATAAGGGTTCAGTTTTCAAGCAGAAAAATGCCTCTTTACGGCGACGGAAGATATGGCGGAGGCGGCGGAAATCTTGCCCTTTTTGCCCATACACTGGAGTTTATGCATCCCGTCAGCGGAGAAAAAATGAGTTTTTCGGATAAACCCGATATGACCGCTGAACCGTGGAATATGTTTTAAAAAAATCCCCGATGAATTTCATCGGGGATTTAAATATTATTCCGTTATCTTTATAACTTCGGTGATTGGCATAACGATATATTTGAGAGCGCTTTCGTTATTGATGAGATTATAGATTATATCCGAAATATCGTCAACCGACTCAACCATGCCGTTGTCAAACCAGAGTCTGAAAACCGAGAGAATTGCGCCCACATAATAGTGAACAGCGTATCTGCCGGCAGTTGCAGCGGCGGCAATGGGGAAGTAGCTGTAAATTCTGTCTTCAAGCATTCTGTTGAGAAGATGTCCGAGACCTGCATCGTAAATCGCCTGTATAACATCTGAATTCTCCTGGAAAAATCCCGAAACATAGCCGATTGCGCCTCTGAAGGTTTCTGCCTTTTCGCCGCCGATTTCGGAGAGAAGAATCTGCTCCATATCCTCAAGATGGTTTATGAGAATTTCGTCCTTGCTCTTATAATTGCGGTAATACGCCATTCTCGAAACACCTGCAAGATTTGTTATATCGGTAATTGAAATGTTTTCGTAGTTTTTCGTCTGCATAAGACGGAGCAGAGCGGTTACGATACATTCTTTTGTCAGGGTGTTGATATCATTCTTTTTTTGCATTACACATTCCTCGATATTGTAACATTTATAATATAATTTATAAATAATATAATTTTATTAATGATTTATTCATAAACTAGTGTTAAACTAACAACTGTTACAAGTGTAACAGTAGAGAAACTATTTGTCAAGGGGATTTTATATTTTATGCTGAAACTTAAAAATATCGTTAAGGAGTATGTTGCAGGTGACAGCAAGGTTGCCGCTCTCAAGGGCGTTAACATTGAATTCCGAAAGAGCGAGTTCGTTTCCATCCTCGGTCATTCGGGATGCGGCAAAACAACGCTTCTTAATATTATCGGCGGTCTTGACCAGTATACAACGGGCGACCTTATCATCGAAGGCAGGTCAACCAAGGATTTCAAGGATGGCGATTGGGACAGCTACCGCAATCATTCAATCGGTTTTGTTTTCCAGAACTATAACCTCATTCCTCATCAGAGCGTGCTTTCAAACGTTGAGCTTGCGCTGACTCTTTCAGGCGTTTCAAAGAGCGAACGCAGAGAAAAGGCAAAGGCGGCGCTTGAAAAGGTCGGTCTTGGCGACCAGCTTTCAAAGAAGCCGAACCAGATGTCGGGCGGTCAGATGCAGAGAGTTGCGATTGCAAGAGCTCTTGTCAATAACCCCGAAATTCTTCTTGCCGACGAACCCACAGGCGCTCTTGACACCGAAACAAGCGTTCAGATTATGGACCTTCTCAAGGAAATCTCCAAAGAGAAACTTGTTATCATGGTAACCCATAACCCCGAGCTTGCAGAGGAATATTCAACAAGAATAATCCGACTTGTTGACGGTAACATCGTTGACGACACAAATCCCTACACAACGGAAGACGTTGAACGCAAGGAAAAAACAAGAGCAGAAAAGAAATCGGAGAAAAAAGCGGCAAAGCAGATGCCCAAAAAGCCTTCGATGTCGTTCTTCACAGCGCTTTCGCTTTCGCTCAACAACCTCATGACGAAGAAGATGAGAACTTTCCTCACCTCTTTTGCAGGAAGTATCGGCATCATCGGTATCGCCCTCATCCTTGCTCTTTCAAACGGTTTCCAGGCATATATCGATTCAATTCAGCAGGAAACTCTTACATCATACCCCGTGATGATAGAAAAAACCGCAATGGATATGAACGCCATGCTCGGCAGCATGACGGGAACTGTTTCGGGCGAAGTGAACCACGGCTTCGACAAGGTTTATTCAAACTCGATGTCGTCAAGCATGATGGAATCCTTCTCTTCGGAAATCCACCAGAATAATCTCGGCGAATTCAAGAAATATCTTGAAAGCGACCAGAGCACAATCAAGAATTACGCAAGCAGCATTAAATATTCCTATGGCGGAACTCTCAATATTTTCTCGTCAGACACAGCTAACGGCATAAATCAGGTTTTCCCCAGCCCCGTAATCGGCATGATGGAAACGATGATGGGCAGCATCAATATGGGCGGAATGCAGATTGATAATTCTGCGATGGCATCCATGCAGACCATGATGAATTCATGGCAGGAGCTTATCGATAACCGTGCGATGCTCGAAGACCAGTTTGAAATCGTTAAGGGCGGATGGCCTCAGGCTTATAACGAAGTTGTTCTTATCATCGATAAAAACAACGAAATCAGCGATATCGCCATTCAGGGTCTCGGTCTTTCAACAACAGAAGAAATGATGCAGGCTTTTATGGCTATGCAGAGCGGCGAAGAATATACCCCCAAGACATATGAAATAGAATATGACGATATTCTCAACATGACATTCAGACTCGTGCTCGAACCCGATTTTTATTCCTATAACAAGGAAACAAAGACATGGGATGATATGCACGGCGATGAAACCTATGTTCAGAATCTTGTAAATAACGGCGAAGAAATCAAAATCGTCGGCATCGTAAGACCCGCAAACGATTCGATTATGGTAACAACCATGGGCGCAATCGGTTACACCTCGGATCTTACAAAACACGTTATCAACGCAACAAACAATTGCGAAATTGTTAAACAGCAGAAGGCAAATCCCGAAATCGATGTATTCACAGGCATTCCCTTTGCAAACGCAGAGGTGAATAAGCTTAAGGCGGAAGCCGAAGCCAAGGCAAATGCGCAGACCGCTGCACCTGCTGTTTCGGGTGTATCACTTGATCCGCAGATTGATTCTTCAATCGAGGCGGTTGCAGATAACGCACCCTCCGCAAGCTCAATGAAATTCACGGGCAACGCACCCAAGGCAACTCCCACGGCGGTTGCAGGTATGCCCGATTTCAGCCAGTTCCCCGCAGTAACCGAAGAAGAAATTTATGCGGAAATCGATAAGAATTACAGCGGTGAAGAAGCTGAAAAAATGAAGCGCACCGTTGAACTTATGCTCAAGACGATGCTTTCACTTTCCGAAAGAAACGAGCTTATCGGTTATCTCGATGAAATGCTTGAAGGTCAGGAAATCGAAGGTATGGGTCAGATAAACGGAACTCAGGCGCTTTCATTCCTCCAGATGATGGATAAGCAGACAAAGCTCAAGATGCTCAATGCTATCATGAGCGGTGAATTCGGCGATGTTGCTCCTCCCCCTGCAAACGGTGAGCAAACTCCCGGAGAAGAAAACCCCTCCGAGGATAAGCCTTCGGAAGATAAAAAACCCGAGGCGGTTGAACCTGAGCCTGAACCGGAACCCGAGCCCGAGCCTCAGCCCCTCACAACAAGCTATGAAGAGGCGATTGCTCTTCTCGGCGTTGCAGACCTCGAAAATCCCAATTCAATCTATATCTATCCCAACGATTTCGAGTCCAAGGATTTGATTTCCGAGGAGATTGAAAGATATAATGCCGCCGCAACCGAGGCAGGCAACGAGAAGAACGAGATTAAGTATACCGACTATATCGGACTTCTTCTTTCATCCGTTACGACAATCATCAACATCATTTCCTATGTTCTTATTGCATTCGTTGCAATTTCGCTTGTCGTATCGTCAATCATGATAGGTATCATCACCTATATCTCCGTTCTTGAAAGAACGAAGGAAATCGGTATTCTTCGTGCAATCGGTGCATCGAAGAAGGATATTTCACGAGTATTCAATGCGGAAACGCTCATTGTGGGCTTTGTTTCGGGCGCAATCGGTATCGGCTCAACGCTGCTTCTGATTATACCCATCAATGCGATTATCGAGCATTTCTCATCTCTTCCCAATGTTGCACAGCTTCCTGTTAACGGTGCAGTTGCTCTTGTTGTTATCAGCATGGTGCTCACCCTTGTTGCAGGTCTTGTTCCCTCAAAAATCGCTTCACGCAAAGACCCCGTTGAAGCTCTCAGAACAGAATAAAAAAATCAACGCCCCGATATTTCATCGGGGCGTTGTTATTATATAATTAATTATTTAATTACACGAACTTTGATTGCGCCTTCAACGGCTGCATCAAATTCCTTATCGGTATCGATTACTGTGTAACCCATATCCTTTTTGTTTGCGGTGAAGATTGAGGCAACGTTTGCGCCTGCAGCCTTTGCCGCATTTTCTACCTTTGCTGCAAAATCATCTGCGTTTTCCTTGTGGATGAAGCAGGTGCGCACTGCAAAGCTTTCTGCAAGGCAGGTGTTGGGAAGATTAACGGAATTCTTGATTTCGCCTTTGAGGAGATAGCCTGCAACTTCGTCAGCCGCCATCATAGCGCAGTTTTCTTCGCTTTCGGGAGTTGATGCGCCGAGATGGGGAATAGCTGTCACGCCCTCTGCACCGAGCTGTTCATCGGTGGGGAAGTCGGTAACATAAGCCGCAGCCTTACCGTTTGCAAGAGCTTCGATGATGTCTTTTGAATCAACGAGTTCGCCTCTTGCGAAGTTGAGAATTCTGATGCCGTCCTTCATCTTTGCAAGTGACTCAGCGTTAATCATTCCTCTTGTTCCGTCATTGAGAGGAGCGTGGAGAGTGATATAATCGCTCTGTGCAAAGATTTCGTCAAGTTCAACAAGTTTGATATCTGTCTTACCTGCCGCATAGGGGTCGTAAGCGATAACCGTCATTCCGAGAGCCTTTGCGCTTTCGGCAACCATTGCGCCGATTGCACCGAGACCGACGATACCGAGAGTCTTGCCGAGAATTTCGGGGCCTGCAAAATTGCTCTTTCCTTTTTCAACGAGCTTGCCAACGTTTTCGCCTTCGCCCTTGAGAGTTTTGCACCAATCCATTGATGCGGCAACCTTTCTTGAAGCAAGGAAGAGAGAGCAGATAACAAGCTCCTTAACAGCGTTTGCATTTGCGCCGGGAGTGTTGAAAACAACAACGCCCTTATCGCTGCAAGCAGGAATGGGAATGTTGTTGACGCCTGCGCCTGCTCTTGCGATTGCAACTGTGTTTTCCAAAAGTTCATATTCATGCATTGAAGCGGAACGAACGAGAATCGCATCGGGATTTTCGATTGCATCGCCGCAGGTGAAAAGCGCATTATCAAGACGGTCAAGACCGTTTTTGGAGATTTTATTGAGAGTTAAAATGTTAAACATAAGAATTCTCCTTTAGTTCTTCTTTTCGAATTCAGCCATGAAGTCAACAAGCTTTTCAACGCCTTCAATGGGCATTGCGTTATAGATTGAAGCTCTCATGCCGCCGACCGAACGGTGACCTTTGAGGTTAACAAAGCCGGCTTCTGTTGCTTCCTTGACAAACTTTGCATTGAGTTCGTCGCTCTCTGTAACGAAGGTTACGTTCATCATTGAACGGTCGCTCTTCTTAACGGGGTTGCTGAACATCTTGCTGTTATCGATGAAATCATA
This sequence comes from Acutalibacteraceae bacterium, assembly GCA_045631105.1. Taxonomy (GTDB): domain Bacteria; phylum Bacillota; class Clostridia; order Oscillospirales; family Acutalibacteraceae; genus CAG-177. The sequence goes on along the minus strand of JAZQTZ010000030.1, from coordinate 1,085 downwards.
GAGAATTGAGCATTTCTTTTCGTTGTGAAGCTTCATTGCTTCAAGACCGCCGAGGTTCTTTATCCATTCAAGAACGAGCTTGCACATATAGATTGAATAGCAGGGCGGAGTGTTATAAAGTGAATCGTTATCTGCGAGAGTCTTATAGTCGAGCATTGTGGGAGTGTAATCTCTTGCATTGCCGAGAAGATCTTCTCTTACGATAACAACGGTAAGACCTGCGGGAGCAACGTTTTTCTGTGCACCGCCGTACATTACGCCGTATTTTGAAACGTCCATGGGCTCTGAAAGGAAGCATGATGAAACGTCTGCAACGAGGGGAACGTTGCCTGTGTCGGGAAGCTCTGCGAAGCGGGTGCCGTAGATTGTGTTGTTCTGGCAGATGTAGAAATAGTCTGCATCGGGAGTGAAGTTTGCCTTATCAAGCTCGGGGATGCATGAGAAGTTCTGTTCTTTGGATGAACCGACAACCTTGATTTCACCGTATTTGCATGCTTCTTTGTATGCCTTTGTGGAGAACTGACCCGAAAGAACATAGTCAGCCTTGCCGCTTCCGTTAAGGAAGTTGAGGGGAATAGCCGCAAACTGAGTTGAAGCGCCGCCCTGGCAGAAGATAACTTTGTAGTTATCGGGGATGTTCATAACCTCTTTGAAAAGGTCACGGGCACCGAAGATGATTTCCTCATAAACCTTTGAACGGTGGCTCATTTCAAGGACTGACTGACCGCTGCCCTTATAATCGAGCATTTCCGCTGCGGCTCTGTTGAGTACGCTTTCGGGAAGCATCGAGGGACCTGCCGAAAAATTGTAAACTCTTGCCATTGTATTTCATCCTTCCGTGTGGAAATTTATTTGCTGTATTATTATATGCAAAATTATTCTTCGTTTGCACTTATTGCAATTCCGAGGTCATCGAGCTGAACGCCGTCAACGGTTGCGGGGCATTCCGTCATGGGTTCGCTTGCGTTCTGAACCTTGGGATATGCGATAACATCTCTGAGCGATTCACAGCCGAGCATCTGCATAACAAGTCTGTCAAGACCGATACCCATACCGCCGTGAGGAGGTGCGCCGTATTTGAATGC
>JAZQTZ010000029.1:0-26481 GCA_045631105.1 Acutalibacteraceae bacterium | reverse complement strand
CAAGAGCACTTCTTCAGTATGACGAAAACCTTCGTCCCGCCCTCAAGAAGGCTGGTTTCCTTACCAGAGACCCCAGAATGAAGGAAAGAAAGAAGTACGGTCTCAAAGGCGCACGTCGTGCACCCCAGTTCTCAAAGAGATAATTTATCCCGAATGGGGATTATCAAAACCCTCGAAGCTTTATGGCTTCGGGGGTTCTTTTTTTAACTGTTATATTATTCGAAACATTACGGAGCGTACTTTTATTTGGGATTCGAATAATTGACAGGTTTTTATTTTGGGTATATAATGGTAAAAAAATAATTGGAGATGCTTTTATGACTGCTACATTCGGTACAATTTATGTTATTTTTAAAAAATGTGTTGCGCTGATATCCGCAATTATGCTGCTTGTTGTCGGTGCTGACGAAAAGAATACCCCTGCACCTGTGGGGGCTGATGTTATTTCAAAGACCACCTATGTTTTGTATGATTATCACATGACCTCCCAAGGCGTTACAAATGACGGTGAATATTTCTATTTCAGCGGCAAAAAGAATCTGGGCAAGGCTGATATCGAAACGGGCGAGATATTCCGTATCACCACAAATGCAATCCCCGACGAGCTTGAAGAAATGGGATATGACCACATCGGCGGTCTGAGCTGCCACGACGGAATTGTTTATGCAGCCGTTGAAGACGGCCCCGATTATGAGCGTTCATGCATTGTTCTCTACGATGCCGAAACGCTGAAATATACAGGCAAGTATTATCCTCTTCCCTATGACCTTCACAAGGAAGGCGTGCCCTGGTGTGCGGTTGATGTCGAAAAGAACTATATTTACACCGCAGAATGGACAAACGCAACCGTTCTCAATGTTTTCGATCTTGACACCTTAACACTTGTTAAAACCGTTCCTCTTTCACAGCCTGTGGACAGAGTTCAGGGTGCGGAAATGTTTGACGGAAAGCTTTATATGTCATGCGATGAAATGGACGGCAATAAGCATATTTACTGCGTTGATGTTGAAAACGGTGATGTTCAGGTGTCATTTACAAGAAATGTCGGCGCAGAAATCGAGGCTGAAGGCATGACTATCTATGCCGACGAAAACGGCGAACCTGTTTTCTGCGTTCTCGACAGAGGTGCACGCCGCAAAAGCTCCAATCTTACAAGATACACACTTGCTGATTAATAAAAAGTTGCCAATGTTTTGTCAATAAGTCAGGTTGTTTCAATTTTCAGCCGGATATTAACAAACTGCGACAAGTTAAGACAATCTTTTACAAGGTAGTTGAGGAAACCCTCAAGTTTTCAAAGAGATAATTTTCCGAAATTAAGAAAAACACAGATTCGGTGGTTAAACCGAATCTGTGTTTTTGTTTTTAGCAGTTGGACTGAGCAAATTTGTGGGAGATATTCTGTTCAACCGTCGCAAGGAGTTCATCTGCGGCAACAACCTCAACGCAGTCGTTAAGCTGACTGATGAAATATGCGAGGTCATCGGAACCGACTGTTCCGGGTTTTGCATTTATTATTGTTGCCTGCTCGGTCAGCGGCTCGGGAGCTTTGACGAGCAATGCGGCATCAAGTGTGTTGAAGAGGATAGAAAACATCATCATGATAAACGAAAGCCGGTGTCTTATTTCTCCTGTATTAATTCATTCCTTTTATTTTATAAAATTTGTTTTGATTTTGTTTTCGGGTATATCACGCAGTTCGTATTTTTCGTTTGTGTGACCGAGAATGATTGCGCAGCAGGGAACCATTCCTTCGGGGAGGTCAAGTTCTTTAAGAAGTTCCTCGTTATCATTGAGAAGTCTGACTGCGCCCCATATATGGCATGAACCTATGCCGAGCTCCGTTGCGGCGATTGCCATATTCTGAACAAGAATTGCGGCGTTTGAGAAGTTCACGTTAACGCTTTTGAGGTCGGTTGACGGAATAAGCGATGAAACAAGAATAACCGTCGGTGCACCGTAGAAAGGTCTGTGCTCAGTCTGGCTTTCGCAGTAGTCCTCCCACTTGTTCAGATAGTCACGGTTACTGATTACGGTAATGTTCAGAGTGTCGAAAAGTGCTCTGCCGACGGGCGATGCATAAGCGGCTTTGAGAATCTGATCCAGTTCAGCTTCTGTTATGTTTTCGCCGGTATATGTTCTGATTGATTTTCTGCTGAAAAGATTATTAAATGTATTCATCGTTTTTCTCCTTTGTTTTCGTATAAAATAATTATAATTACGTTAAAAGCAGATGTCAATATTTTGCCATTCGTATAAAAGTTATTGAAACAGCAATGAAAATCGTTTATACTATATTCAAAGGAGGCTGAATATGGCAGTAAGATTAAACGAAAACAAAGAAATTGTTGATAATATCAGGCAGGGTCTTAAGGCGAAGGATGGTTATTGCCCTTGTCGTCTTCCGAAATTGCCCGAATTCAAGTGTATATGTAAGGAATTCAGAGAGCAGATAGCTGACCCCGATTTTGAGGGTTACTGCCATTGCATGCTCTATTATAAATCAAAGGATTGAGGTAACATTATGGTAAATAAACTTAACACAAATGATTTTGAAAAAGAAGTTCTCGGTTTTAACGGCACGGTTTTGCTTGATTTTTATGCGGATTGGTGCGGACCTTGCAAAATGCTTTCTCCGATTATCGAAGAGGTTTCGGGCGAATATCCCGCTGTTAAATTTTTCAAGGTTAATGTTGATGAAAATCCAGAGCTTGCAATAAAATTCAGCATTGTCAGCATTCCGACGCTTATAGTTTTCAAAAACGGAAAAATTGCTTCTCAGAAGATGGGCTACTGCATGAAGGAAGCCGTTATCGGAATGATTGAATGATGAAAAAAATATTTTTGTTGGTGATAGCTGTGTTTTTTCTTTTTAGTTTAGCCGGATGCGTTGCAGATGAGCCTGTAACCTATGATCAGATAACGCCCGAAGAGGCAAAAGTGCTTATGTCGGAAAATTCGGATTGCATTATTCTTGATGTGCGAACCGCGGAGGAGTTTTCCGAGGGACATATAGAAGGCGCAGTTCTTATTCCCGATTATGAAATTGAGGCAAGAGCGAAATCGGAGCTTACCGACAAGAAGCAACTCATACTTGTTTATTGCCGAAGCGGCAGAAGAAGCAAGCTTGCATCGGAAATGCTTGTGAATATGGGTTACACCAATGTTAAAGAATTCGGCGGGATAATTGATTGGCCGTATGAAATTGTGAAATAATCACGGAGGAAAAATTATGTTTTCCAAGGCAAAAGCGCATCTTGATAAATACGGAATGGGAGAACTCGTTTCGGAATTTGATGTTTCATCCGCAACAGTCGGTGAAGCGGCGATTGCAGTCGGTGTTACCGAAGGAGAAATCGCAAAAACGCTTTCATTCCTTGTTGACGAAAAACCGATTCTTATAGTTGTTGCAGGCGATGTTAAAATCGACAATGCAAAATATAAGGCAAGATTTCATGCGAAGGCAAAGATGATCCCTTTTGAAAGCGTTGAGGAATTAATCGGGCACGCCGTCGGAGGAGTTTGTCCTTTCGGAATCAACGAGGGAGTTGAGGTTTATCTTGATGACTCGCTCAAAAGATTCGAAACCGTTTATCCTGCCTGCGGAAGCTCAAACAGCGCAGTTAAATTGACCGTTTCGCAGCTTGAAGAAGCATCCGCATTTTCCGAATGGGTTGATGTTTGCAAGAATATATAACATAAAAGCCGTCTGCTGAACAACAGACGGCTTCTTTTTTTAAAGTTTTGAAAATCCGTGGCAATTGATAAGCGCATCAAGTTTTTTGCCTTCTTTGCACAGCGGACATTCATGAGCAGGGCAAGTGAAATAGCCCTCGAGGTCATTGGGGTTGAAAACTGAATTGACGGGATAGCCGTCGCATTCCTCGGCAGTTGCGAAAATTGAAGCAAGACCCACAACTTCGCCGCCGTAGTATTTGACAGCTTCGATGGCTGTTTTTGCGGTTGTGCCCGTTGCAACGGAAACTGCAAGAACGAGAACGTGTTTGCCCCTTATCATGGGCACGATGTTATCTCTGAAGAGAAGCTGACCGTTGGTTATTTCGGGAGTTACAACATAAATGGTCTGGTGAGCGTTGATGTTCATCAGGTTATTTTTTGTGAGCTCATCGGCAAGACATGCACCGATAACTTCTGTGCCGTCAAGGCAGAGGATTGTGTCAACAATTTTAACCTTATAGTTATGTGCGCAAAGCTCTTGAGCAACAGCTTTTGCTTCCGAAAGTCTGGATTTCTGGGCAGCAACGTCGATATAGTAATTGCTGTGAGAATGGCTTGTTGCGAAATGACCATGTGCAACACGAAGGAAAAGGTTATTTCTTTTTGTTTTGATTTTAGTAATGTTTGTTGTCGGCATAAAAACCCTCCTTGAATGGGATGTTAGCTTATTTTACAACATTTTAATGCATTTTGCAATAATTTTTATAAAATAAATGAAAGTTTTTATGAAAAATGCTGTTTATTCGGCATCTTCTTTTAAATTTTCAAGAGCAACACGGACCGCCTCAACAACAAAGGCGGTGAATGTGCATTGTTTTCCTTCTATTGCTTTTTCAACTTCGTCGATTATGTCGTTCGGAAATCTTATGCATTTATTGGTTGTTGGGGGTACGGCAGGAATTTTAAACTTTTTCATTTTATCACTCGCAATACAAATATATATATTAATTGTATTGTTTAATGATATATATTTTATGCATTGCGAATGTATTGCAATATCAGAGGCGTTGTGTTATACTCGGAATAAGGAGTGATAATAATGGGATTTAGATTTAGGAAAAGCATTAAAATTGCGCCTGATTTAAAGCTGAATTTCAATAAAAAATCGATGGGGATTACATTTGGAAAAAAAGGAGCTAATTATACCGTTAACAGTAATGGTAAACGCACGGCAAGTGTGGGAATACCCGAAACCGGTTTATCCTATAGCAAAACAATTAACAGTAAAGCCTCAAAAAAGAGGTCGGTTCAAAAAAATGATTTGATTGAAAACGGAGGAAGTGAAAGTATGAAAACAAAAACATCAAAAAAAGGGTGTTTGCCTGCAATAATAATAGGGGTTGTTCTTGCCTGTATTATTGGCGCTTGCGGTGGCGGCGGAGATGATGTTGCGGAAACAACAACAGAGATTGCCGATGTTATAAAATCTGTTATAACAACCGAGCATACAACTCTTCCGACTACCTTGATTACGGAAACAACAACTGTTAAAGAAACAACAGAGCCGACCACTACACAAAAAGAAACCACAACAGAAAAAAAGACCACAACCACACAGAAAGAAACAACTACAGAAAAGAAGACTACGACAACGAAGAAAGAAACAACTACAGAAAAGAAAACAACGACCACGAAAAAAGCTACAACAACAAAGGCGACTACAACAAAAGCCCCCACAACAACTAAGAAAGTAACAACAACCAAAAAACCGACAACCCAAAAGTCGACAACAAAAAAGGTGACAGCTGCTTACAACGGTTCTGAAACAGGAGAAATGGTTTGGATACCTGAATCAGGCAAGAAATATCATAATGATCCGAGTTGCAGTAATATGAATAATCCGTCAAAAGTTTCTGTAGGTAAAGCAGAAAAAATGGGCTATACTCCTTGTAAAAAATGCTATTAACAACAACAGCAGTCTGTATCGAAACAGACTGCTGTTAATTTATGATTCTTCCGCTGTTTTGTTCATCCCTTTAACAACATTGAATCCGAATTTCACTTTGAATTTAAACTTATTCTTGCTTTCGGATTTGGGGATATCCGTGCGGATTTCGCCAAATTTGAATGCTCTTTTCAGGATTTTTGAGGTTTCTTTATTTTCGGTGAAATTCTTCGTTGCAAGAGGTTTTGACCACTTTTCTCCGATGATATCATAGCTGTCTTCGTCAAGGTCGGCAGGGGAAATGTTGCCGTTAAAAATATAGGCATAAGTGTCGCCGAAGCCCTTGAAATCTCCGAAAAACCAGGATGCGCCTGTGTCATTGAGCGCTGTCAATGAATAATCAAGATTTTCCTCGGAACGGATTTTGCAGATAACAAACGGAACGTTTCTGCTTTTCAATGAACGGATGCCGTTGACGAGTGAATCTGTTTCGAAAGTTGTGCGGAAATGAGAATAAAGACCGTAAGCAACGTTGTCTGAATGGAATTCATTTTCAGGCGGCAGAGTGTCGGGGTCAAAGGGTGCTTGCATGATAACAACATGGTTATCGCCGACGTTTCTGATTGCCTTATATATTCTTCTGTAGAATTTATGAAGAGTGTCGAGTTTTTTATCCCACTCTGCATTGAAGTGCAGAGGGCGGTTGAGAAGGTCATATGCCGCAATTGCAGGCTCGTTTTTATAATGCGCCGCAATCTGAGTCCAGAGTCTTATAACAGCGTTTCTTGCTTCAAAGCCGTCTTTTCCCTGACTGAAAAGTATGCTTTCGTCACCGCTTCCGCAGGATGAACTCGCATTCTGGAATCCGGGTGCGGAATGAAGGTCCAATATAACATAAATACCGAGTTTCTTGCATTTTTCAACAATAAAATCGAGTCTTTCAAAGTCAATATCGCCCTTGCAGTTTTCCTTGCGGTAAAGATATCTGTATCGCAGAGGAATTCTGACGCAGTTTGCACCGAGCTTTCTGATATATTTCAAATCAGACGGAGTTATGAAGCCTTCGTTATATTTCTGAACAAGCTGTCTTGCACCGTAGCGTCCGAAACGGCTTTCGAGGGCGGCGAAAACATCGTAGTTTTTGGCGCTTTTATCAAGGTCAGTTTTGGTGAAATAAAAGAGGTCATCGTTGAGGTTAAGACCTCTGAGGGTATGATGTGCCCCGTTTGCGGAAACAAAGTTGCCGTTTTCTGTGTGAAGAAAATCTTCTTCGTTAAGCGGTCTCGGAGCAGTTGCTTTTATATAACCGTAGACAGTCGGCACAGCCGCCGCAGTAACCCCTGCCGCACAGCCTGCAACAAGAATTTTTTCGCTGTCTGTCATACCTGATTCCTCCTCTTTATCTTCTTATAAACAAATATGAGTGCACTTAATCCCATAACTCCGATTATTGCGCCAGCAGAGTCGATAATGACATCTGTTATCTGGCAAGCACGCCCTTCAACAAAAAGCTGATGAATTTCATCGGTGACGGCATAAAGTGACGAAATAACAACCGAAACAACAGGTTTTGCACAGCCGAAAGATTGATAAAGCGCATTATAAACAAGAACGGAAAGTCCTGCATATTCAAGAAAATGGGCTATGGTTCTTATTAAATCGCTGCTGAATTCCAGCCCGAAATTTATTATTAATCCATCGCTCAGGTTTTGCGAATCATCGCCTTTCTGTGCAGACAAAACAAAGATAACCGTCATGCACAGAATAACAAGCGCCCATGAAAATATCGGTTTGATTTTGCTCGGTTTCATCAGTCATACCTCTTTGCAGCGATGAACGAAACGGTGTTTTCGGAGCCGTTGATAGTTATTCCCTCAATATCTTCCGAGGTCACAAAACGGCTTGAACGTGAGCATAGAGGATAGCAGATTCCCTGCTGAAGGATAAAGTTTTCCGCGGTGAAGCATCCTCCGAGAAGCTCGCTTTCTTCTTCAACCTGAAGCAGACGGTCGATAATCAGACCGTATTCTTCTGATTTGAAACGGAAAATTCCTCCGTTTTCAAGGGATGCAAAAAAGTCAACAGCGCTTTCGTATTCGGATTCAAATCCGGAAAGAGCAATCTGGAAATTTCCCTTTGAAACAGCTGAAGTTATTTCGTCGGCTGTGGCATTTTCAATTGTTATTGCAAGACTGACCCCCATAACCTGTTGCCATATCTGGAGCTGACGGCGAACCGCAGAATCAAGCGATTCGGGACAAAGAACAGTTATGCTGACCTTGCTTGTTCCGAGGTCGGAAAGACCCTTGTTCCAGAGTGAGGAAGCGTTATCTTTATCGAAAACTATTTCGGGAGTCTGTGCACCGATTGCCTTGCGGTAGTTATAACTGCCCGAGGAACAGCTTTCGGGAACGAATCCCGACTGTGCAGTTCCGTTTATGCTTTCGAATTCAAAAAGACTTCTGTTGATTGAAGCGCAGAGGGCTTTGCGGATGTCTGCATTCTTAAGATTTGAGTCCGAGCAATTGAAGATGAAACCGTAAACTGAGTTTTTGTCTTCTTTGCTGACAACGGTATTTTCGGGAGTTTCGCAGTCAGGAGGCAAAAGAGCTGCGCTGAGTGACTGTACTTCAAGTTTGTTGACGATGTTTTTCAAATCGGAAATGAAGCTGAAGGTGACCGATGCGGGAATAACTTCTTCAACCTTAACATATTCGCTGTTTTTTCTTATGATGAGCTGTGAAGATGAATCCCATGCTGTGATATAAAACGGTCCGTTGCAGAGAATATGTTTATATGTCAGACCGTATCTTCCGTTCATAGCTTCAAAAAAATCTCTGTTGCAGGGCATGAAAACTCCCTCTGCAAATCTTTCGAGCATATCGGCGCATTTTTCACGGAGATTGATAACGAGAGTGTAATCATCAGGTGCGGAAACTCCGAGAGATGAAGCATCGAGTTTTCCCGAATAAATTTCCGTTGCGTTGACTATTGCAAAAAGACGGTGGGCAAGAGGGGAGTTGATTTCGGGAGAAACGGCTCTCTGCATTGAAAAAACAAAATCATGAGCCGTTACGGGAGCAACATTGAATTTATTATAGAATTCTTCGCCGAATTCTTTTTTTATTGCGTTGGGACATTTCCATTTGGTGTCCTGCTTCAGTTTAAAAGTATAGGTCAGACCGTCAGGGGAAATTTCCCAGCTTTCAGCAATACCGGGAAGAATTTCACCGTTTTCCGAAACACGGATAAGACCCTCAAAGATGTTGTTGATAACAATCTGCGCAGAGGTGTCGCCTGCATACTGAGGGTCAAGGGTCGAGGGAGAAGCGTCAAGGGCATAGGATATCGCCCCGCCTGCACCGTCGTCGGAGCATGAGGCAAGTGAGAATATAATTATGATTGTTAACGCCAAAGAGAGAAAACGCTTCATTTGTTTTCCTCCATCCATTTTGCAAGCTGGTCTGCGAGAGAATTGCTTGCCGTTTTTTGTTTTGACTGCTGCTGCATATATTTTGCAACGTCTCTTTTGCCTGCGCCCGAGCTTTCTTTTCTCTTTTCAAAGTCGGTGAGTTTTTCTCTGTAACCGCAGACGCAGAAGAAGGCTTTCTTATCGCCTTCGCCGCGCATTTCGAGTTTTTTATGGCATTCGGGGCATCTTGCGTTTGTGACAACGGAAATGCTCTTTCTGTAACCGCATTCTCTGTCCTGACAAACGAGCATCTTGCCCTTTTTACCGTTGACCTCAAGAAGATATTTTCCGCATTCGGGACATACTTCACGGGTCATGTTATCATGTCTGTATTTGCTGTCGCTTGATTTTACCGATGAAACAAGCGATGTTGCATACGAGCGCATTTCTTCGATGAATTTTTTATCATCGGCGCTTCCTTTTGCGATAAGCGAGAGCCTCTGCTCCCATCTTGCGGTAAGCTCTGCCGATTTGAGGTCGGGCGGAACGATTTCGATGAGCTGTTTGCCCTTTGAGGTGGGAAAAATCTCTTTTCCTCTGCGTTCAACGCAGAATGAATCAAAGAGCTTTTCGATAATATCGGCTCTTGTTGCGGGTGTACCCAGACCGCCGGCGGTCTTGAGGGCATCCTTGAGCTTGCCGTCATCAACCTGACCCGTCGGATTTTCCATGGCGGAAAGAAGGGTTGCTTCGGTATATCTTGCGGGAGGCGTTGTTTTGCCCGCAACGATTCTGACGCCCTTCGGGAAAACGGGCTGACCCTGTGAAAGAGCGGGAAGCTGCTGGGAAACAACATCGTCGTCGCCGTCATCGTCATCATTGAGCGATGAATCATAAAGCGCTTTCCAGCCAGCCGATTTAACGGCCTGACCCTTGGTGTAGAATTTATGCTTGCCGATTGTTACGGTTACCTGCATTTCATCATATTCAAAAGGTGAACTCAGAACCGCAAGAAAACGGCGCACAACCAAATCATAGATATGCCTTTCCTCACGGGTGAGTTTGTTGAGGTCAACATATTGCTCTGTGGGAATAATCGCATGGTGGTCGGTGACTTTTGCGTCGTTGACGATATATTTTGTCGGAATGGGTTTTGAACGGAGAATTGCGTTTGCAAAATCTTTATAGGGTCCTATGGCGATTGCGCGAAGTCTTTCGGGAAGAGTTGCGGCAACATCTTTTGTTATATATCTTGAATCCGTTCTCGGATAGGTGAGGAGCTTATGAGTTTCGTAAAGACTCTGCATGAGCGAAAGGGTCTGTTTTGCGGAATAGCCGTATTTTTTGTTGGCATCCCTCTGAAGTTCCGTCAGGTCATATGCGGCAGGGGGAGCTTTGAATTTGTAGGTCTTTTTAACCTCGGAAAGAGTGCCCCTCTGACCCTTGACTGCATCTGCAACAGCCTGTGCATCGGCAGCATCAAAGAATCTTGCCTGATTGCGTGAGTCCTTATATATTGCCGAAAATCCTTCAAAATCAGCCTTGACGGTGAAATAATCCTTGGGTCTGAATTTGAGAATTTCTTCTTCGCGCTTGACTATCATGGCGAGGGTCGGAGTCTGAACTCTGCCGGCCGAAAGCTGTGCGTTATGCTTGCAAGTGAGTGCACGGCTGACGTTGAGACCGATGAGCCAGTCGGCTTCAGCTCTGCATTGCGCACTCTTATAGAGATTGTCATACTGTGAAGCAGGTTTGAGTGCGGCAAAACCCTCACGGATTGCCTTATCCGTCTGCGATGAAATCCAGAGACGGAGCATGGGCTTTCTGCAATTCGCTTTTTTGATAATCCAGCGTGCAACCAATTCTCCCTCACGCCCTGCGTCGGTTGCGATAACAACCTTGTCAACCTCGTTGCTGCCGAGGAGAGAGCTGACTGCCTTGAATTGTTTCGAGGTCTGACCGATAACAACGAGCTTCATTTTTGAGGGGAGCATGGGCAAATCTTCCATGCGCCAGGTTTTATATTTATTGTCATAGGCTTCGGGGTCTGCAAGCGTTACGAGATGACCCAGCGCCCAGGTGATGATATATTTATCGCCGATAATACAGCCGTTGCCGTTTTTCTTGCATCCGAGCACTCGGGCAATATCCCTTGCAACAGACGGTTTTTCGGTTAAAACAAGAGTTTTTGCCAAAAAAATCTCTCCGTTTCGTTAATATGGTTATACATTATAAATATATCATATTTCACAAAAAATTCCAACCCTTTTTATTATAAAATTTTTCAAATTATTTATATCAATTTCTGAAAATCTATGTTATAATTGCAAAATATACGGATGATATAAACAAGGAGTGTATTAAGATGAGTATTCGTATCGGAATTATGGGTTACGGAAATCTCGGAAGAGGTATTGAGTGCGCCGTTAAGAAAAACAGCGACCTTGAGCTTGTTGCCGTTTTTTCGAGAAGAAATCCCGAAACCGTTAAAATATTAACAGAAACCGCAAAGGTTTATCATGCGGACGAAATAATGAATTTCACCGATAAAATCGATGTTCTTATTCTTTGCGGCGGAAGCGCAACCGACCTTCCCGTGCAGACCCCTGCGTATGCAAAGCATTTCACCGTTGTTGACAGCTTTGATACCCACGCAAAAATTCCCGAGCATTTTGCGGCGGTTGATGCGGCGGCAAAGGAAGGCAAGAATATCGCCGTTATCTCATGCGGATGGGACCCCGGTATGTTTTCTCTCAGCCGTCTTTATGCAAACGCAATCCTTCCCGACGGAAACGATTATACTTTCTGGGGCAAGGGTGTAAGCCAGGGTCATTCCGATGCGATCAGAAGAATTGACGGAGTTGCCGATGCAAAGCAGTATACAATTCCCGTTGACGAGGCTCTCGATGCCGTAAGAAGCGGTTCAAATCCCGAGCTTAAAGTTCGTGACAAGCATATCAGAGAATGCTTTGTTGTTGCCGAAGAGGGTGCAGATAAGGCAAGAATTGAGAGCGAAATTGTTAATATGCCCAACTATTTTGCGGATTATAACACGATTGTTCATTTCATTTCAAAAGAAGAACTTATCCGTGACCACAGCGGAATTCCCCACGGCGGATTTGTTATCAGAACGGGTAAAACAGGTTGGAACGATGAACACAATCACGTTATCGAATATAGCCTTAAGCTTGATTCAAACCCCGAATTCACCGCAAGCGTTATTGCCGCTTCGGCAAGAGCTGCTTATCGCATGAAGAACGAGGGTATGACGGGATGCAAAACGATGTTTGACATTCCTCCTGCATATCTTTCTTCGGAAAGCGCAGAAGACCTCCGCAAGAGATTGTTATAATAAAAAGGCTTGTATGGACAAAATCCGTACAAGCCTTGTTTTTATTTGCTTTTTCTGTATCGGTAAAGTGCGATGAGTGAGGAGATTATTCCCGCAATCTGCGCAAAGACGGCGGTTGAACCGAGAATGGTATGATAAATTGTCCACGTTGCCATGTTGCCGAGAAGAAAAAGTCGGATATGCTGTTCTTTTTTCTGAATCATCGCAAGCATATAGAGGACTGCAGCAATGATTGAAAGAATGTCGATGCCCTTTTCAAATCCGAGAATTCCGCCTGCAACATAAAGCGCAAGGAAAATAATTTTTTCTATAAGGGGAATTTCCGTGCCTTTTTTCTCATGCCAAAGTGAAAAGATAATCTGGAAAACGGCAACGAGGCATATTATAACGCCTGAGCTGAATTTATCGAGCAGAAGAATGTTCAATGCCGAAAGCACGTTTACCACAGCGGAAACAATGAGCATCGGTTTTTTGTTTTTTATTTGCATTGTCAGTATTGCACCGATTGTAACGACAACGCCGAGAGCTTGACCTATATAATATTCCATAACATCACACCTGTATATTTTATCTGACAAAAAGCAGTCCCTTGGGACTGCTTTGTTTTATGCATTTACGGTTTCTTTTTCTTCGGCTTCTTCTTTTTCATCTTCGGGGATAACAACCTTCTGCCTTGAAACAAGGAAGTTGGTGATTGAAGATGCAAGGAAGAGAGCACCGCTCACGAAAACTCCCCAACTCGGAGCACAGCTTACTGCGTCGGCAAGGGTGCTTGCTTCAATTATACCCGAAAGATTGTTGAAACAAAATGCGCTTGCGAACATCATAATGCTTGCAACGAAATTGGTCAGGCAAAGACCGAGGCTGTTGAATTTTTTGAAGTTGAGCATGAGGAAAACAAGGCTCACGAGGAGCGAAAGAGCGCTCAGAACAACAAGAAGAATCGAGAGAAGGAACATGAGAGCTCCGTCACCTATGATTGCCGAGGAGGGGCCTTTGAGGATTCCTCCGATGTCGAAATTGAGTATGTTCATAACGATTGTTATTGCGTTGAGAGTGAAATTTTCTTCACAGAACGGAATAGCAACCGAAAGAGTTCCGAGAGGAAGAAGGAACGAGAAAAGGGGAAGAACGCTGATGGGAATTCTTGCAATTCGGAGTTTTGTTCCGACGAAAGAATATTTGAATTTCTTCATGGTTTCGCGAAGCTTCGCAAATGCGATTTCAGCTTCGATTGCATCCTGTTCAAGTCGGTTTTCCCAGTCATAGTTTGCAATGTTGACACCGCAGTCGGGGCATTCCGCTTTGATGTTCCATATATGAAGTTTACGGTTACACTTGGGACACTTAGCCATAAAAACACACCTTCTTAATTCATTGTTTTTATTTTATACAGAAAAACAGACCGTGTCAAGAAATTATTTCTGACCGTAATATGCGCCTGCACCGTGTTTTCTGTAATAATGTTTTTTGCGGATATCCTCGCTGGCGGGTTTTGCTTCGAGAGTTTTGCTCAGATAAGCCATTTTTGCAACCTCTTCGAGAATTGCAGAGTTCTTTGCGGCTTCCATTCCGTTTTTGCCCCATGTGAAAGGGCCGTGGGAATGAACGAGCACAGCGGGAACGGCGTTGCAGTCAATATTGCCGTTTTCGAAAGTTTCGGCGATAACCTTGCCCGTGTTGAGTTCGTATTCGCCTTCGATTTCTTCTTTTGTTAAATCCCTTGTGCAAGGAACTGCGCCGAAGGCAAAATCTGCGTGGGTTGTGCCGTAGCAGGGGATTTCACTCGCTGCCTGAGCAAATGAAACTGCGAAGGTTGAATGAGTATGAGCAACGCCTCCGATTTCGGGGAAACGGCGGTAAAGCTCAAGATGGGTCGGAGTGTCGGAGGAGGGATTGAGTCTGCCCTCAACCTTTTCACCGTTGAGGTTCATAACAACCATATCGTCGGGGGTCATCTTATCGTAGTCAACGCCTGAGGGTTTGATAACAACAAGACCTGTTTCTCTGTCGATTTCCGAAACGTTGCCCCATGTGAAAAGAACGAGTTTGTATTCAACGAGCTTGAGATTTGCTTCGTATACTTTTTGTTTGAGATTTTCAAGCATAATTCTTCTCCTTAAATAAACAATGATGCCGCAACGGTTGAATAAACATGAGCGGGATCTTTGAGGAAATTGCCTTTTAACTGTTCTGCCTGTTCGATGTCGGCGGCATAAACCGTCAGTTCCATGAGGGGTAAATCCTTGTGCATGACTCTGAAGGTTACGAAATATCCGTTTTCTGTCTTTTTGATATCAACTGTGTTTTCGCTTTCACGCTTTTCGAGAAGAATGAGCTTCATTGCATCGGCAAGCGCAGTTTCTTTTACGGAATTCGGAAGCTCTTCGGAAAGTTCACCGAGAGAAACAACACCTTTCGGTGTTATATAAAGCATTTCGTCCGCTTCAGAAAGATTTCCGTTTTCGATGAGGTCGTCAACTGCCTGAGTAACCTCAAAATAATTTGCGAGGCCGTGAATCTGAAGAGCCTCTATAATAATCGAGCTGCTTATAGGCTCTCTTATGTTTGCAACAAGATAGTTGACAAGAAGCTTTATCTGTGTTTTGCTTCTCAGACCGCCGGGTTCAACACCCTGCGAAAAAGCATCAAATTCGTTATGCATTGACATTTGCACTCTCCCTGCGTTCCTGAAGTTCTTTCTGGATTTTTTCTTTCTTTTTGCCTGTGTAATCGTTGAAAATCATGGGAATTGCGCAAAGAGCAAGGCTGATTGCGGGAATGATTGAAATCATTATGAACATGCCCCTGAGAGTTTCATCAGACTGAGCCTGTGCGAGCTCAACCGTTACACCGAAATCATTTTTAGCCTTGAGAGGTTCAACATAATTATATATTTCGAGCACAAAGCTGGTTATAAGGGTTGCAATGCCTGCAGTAAGCTTGCTGATGAAAGTCTGCGATGCAAAGCAGATGCCCTCCGAGCGTCTGCCTGTTTTCCATTCAAGATAATCAACACTGTCGCCGACCATTGCGTAGGTTATAACATTGAAAATTCCCAGAGGAAGACCTACGACTGCAAGCACGGCAAGAAGTGCATAGAAATTACTGTAGCCCATGAAATAAAGAACAACATGGAGAGCAGCTCCGAAAAGAGCAGAGCCGATATAAATCTGCTTTAATGAAAATTTTTTGCGGAGCATGGGCATAACAAGCATTGCTATCATCATACCTGCACCGATTGCAACGGTCATAACAACCTGAACCGAGCCGTGAGGAACGATGCCCGAATCCTGAATAAGATATGTTGCGATATATGACCCCGAGGTCTGTGCCATAAGCATTGCTGAGCCGAGAACGCTTGCTGCAATAAGAAGAAGCAAAGGCTTATTCTTTGTGTATGCCGAAACAACTTCTTTTACGGTAACCTTATCTTTGGGAGGCTGTTCAACCTTCTCCTTTGTGCCGAAGAAGGCGAGGAGAGAAATCATGGAGCCGGTAATGCCGAAAATGAGACCGCCAACAAAATAACCCTTTGTGATGCCGAGAGATGATGTGCGGAGCACGGGAATCAGAACCGTGGGAAGAATTCCGCCGATGGTGCTGCCTATTCTTGCGATTGAAAGGAATTTGTTGCGTTCGTTTTCAAGAGGAGTAACAACAGCGCTCAGTCCCCAGAACGGAACGTCCTGAATCGTAAAGCAAATGCCCCAGAGAACATATGTTATTGCGGCATAAGCAAGTTTTGCGCCGTAACTCTGAAAACCGGGAACGGCGAAAAGAGCTATGGTTGAAGCCATGATAAGGAAAGGAGAAAAAAGAAGATAGGGGCGGAGCTTGCCGAATTTGGTTTTTGTTCTGTCGGCAATCATACCCATTACGGGGTCGTTTGCCGCATCAAAAATTCTTGCACCAAAGATAATCCAGCCTGCATGTGTTGCCTGAATACCGGCGGCATCCGTATAGAAAATCAGCAGATATGTTGACATAAGAGTGTATATCATGCTTCTGCCGAAAGCCGAGGTTGCAAACGAGGCTATTTCGCTTGTTTTAAGATATTTCTTTTCCATTACTTGCTTCTTTTCCTTCCTTTGATATCTTTGCGGCTGCTTCTGTTGGGATACATGGGTTTCCCGTATTTGCCTCTGTTGATGAGTTCGGGAGTCAGGAAGCGTTCTTTGGTTGCCCATGCACCGCATTCATTTGACCAGCCTTCGCAATATGCTCTGTAATATGAAACACCCTTTGATTTGCGAAGATGAACGAAATAGGGAACGTTGCACCAGATAACCGAGGGAATTGCGATAACAAAAAGCCAAAGAGGTCCGAGAATGAGCGACTGCACGGTGTGGCCGTATTCATGAATCTTTGTGTCGTGAAGAGCATCGCCTTCTCTGTTTTTATTGATAAAAATGAACATTCCGAGGGAAACTCCGCCGAAATTTTTCTTGTCGATATATGTAATCAGCGCATTGTGATACCATTCGCTTTCTGCGCCCTTTGATTTATGGATTGCGAGCATAATAAGACCGATGATATTCTGCACAATCGCATAAGTGAACTGCCAAAGATAAAAAAGAATTGATTTGATAATTTTCATATAATCACCCACATTAAACATATATAGTCATAATATCATAAATTTCATGATATTGCAAGAATATATATATTAATTATAATCTTTATAAATGTTGACAAGGAATAAATGGTGTGATATACTTTTTCAGTATATAATCGGTTCGTGCGGTCTTTTTTTACCGCACCAAATCAAGGTAATAATCAGATTCTCAAATAAATCGGAGGAATGAAAATGTACGAAAAAGTTTCATCGAATTTCGATTTCGTCACCAGAGAAAAAGCTGTGCTTGATTTCTGGAAAGAAAATCAGATTTTCGAGAAGAGCATCGAAGAAAGAAAAGGCTGTCCGACCTATACTTTCTATGACGGTCCCCCTACCGCTAACGGAAAGCCTCATATCGGTCACGTTCTGACCCGCGTTATCAAGGATATGATTCCCAGATACCGTACAATGAAGGGTTACATGGTTCCCAGAAAAGCAGGTTGGGATACCCACGGTCTTCCCGTTGAGCTTGAAATCGAAAAGGAACTCGGTATCAACGGCAAGGAACAGATTGAAAACTACGGTCTTGAACCTTTCATCGGAAGATGTAAGGAAAGCGTTTGGAAATATAAGGGCATGTGGGAAGATTTCTCAGGCACAGTCGGCTTCTGGGCAGACATGGACGACCCTTATGTTACTTATCATGACAGCTATATCGAATCAATCTGGTGGTCACTCAAGGAAATCTGGAACAAGGGTCTCCTTTATAAGGGCTTCAAGATTGTTCCCTATTGCCCCCGTTGCGGAACTCCTCTTTCATCCCACGAAGTTGCACAGGGCTATAAGGCAGTCAAAGAACGTTCGGCAGTTGTAAGATTCAAGGTTATCGGCGAAGATGCATATTTCCTTGCATGGACAACAACTCCCTGGACTCTTCCCTCAAACTGCGCTCTCTGCGTAAATCCCGATGAAACATACTGCAAGGTTAAAGCTGCCGACGGCTATACTTACTATATGGCACAGGCTCTTCTTGATAAAGTTCTCGGTTCACTCGGCGACAAGGAAAACGGCGTTGAAGCTTATGAAATCCTTGAAACATATAAGGGAACAGACCTTGAATATAAGGAATATGAACCCCTCTTTGCATGCGCAGGCGAAACAGCAAAGAAGCAGAACAAGAAAGCTCATTTCGTTACCGTTGACAACTACGTTACAATGTCCGACGGTACAGGTATCGTTCATATCGCTCCCGCATTCGGTGAAGATGACGCAAAGGTCGGCAGAAACTACGATCTTCCCTTCGTTCAGTTTGTTGACGGCAAGGGTAACATGACCGAAGAAACTCCCTATGCAGGAATGTTCGTTAAGGATGCAGACCCCAAGGTTCTTGTTGACCTTGAAAGCGAAGGAAAGCTCTTCTCAGCTCCCAAGTTTGAGCATGACTATCCCTTCTGCTGGAGATGTGACACTCCGCTTATCTACTACGCAAGAGAATCCTGGTTCATCAAGATGACCGCTGTTAAGGATAATCTTGTTAAGAATAACAACACCGTTAACTGGATTCCCGAAAGCATCGGTAAGGGCAGATTCGGCGACTGGCTTGAAAACATTCAGGACTGGGGCATCAGCCGTAACCGTTATTGGGGCACACCGCTTAACATCTGGGAATGCGAATGCGGTCACAGACATTCAATCGGTTCAATCGCAGAGCTTAAGTCAATGAGCAGCAATTGCCCCGAAAACATTGAACTTCACCGTCCGTTCATCGACGAAGTAACAATCAAGTGCGAAAAGTGCGGCGGCGAAATGAAGAGAGTTCCCGAAGTTATCGACTGCTGGTATGATTCATGCGCAATGCCCTTCGCACAGCATCACTATCCGTTTGAAAGCAAGGACCTCTTCGAACAGCAGTTCCCCGCAGAATTCATCTCCGAGGCTGTTGACCAGACAAGAGGCTGGTTCTATTCACTCATGGCAATCTCAACTCTTCTCTTTGACAAGTCCCCTTATAAGAACGTTATTGTTCTCGGTCTTGTTCAGGACGAAAACGGTCAGAAGATGTCAAAATCCAAGGGTAACGCAGTTGACCCGTTCGATGCACTTGCAAAGCACGGTGCAGACGCTATCCGTTGGTATTTCTACACTAACTCTGCTCCCTGGCTTCCCAACCGTTTCCATGATAATGCGGTTGTTGAAGGCAAGCGTAAGTTCATGGGTACTCTTTGGAACACCTATGCTTTCTATGTTCTTTATGCGAACATCGACAAGTTCAATCCCGCAGATCATGAGCTTGATTATGATAAGCTCTCCATCATGGATAAGTGGCTTCTTTCAAAGCTCAATTCTCTCATCGACACCGTTGACGGTTATCTCGATAACTACGCTATTCCCGAAGCTGCAAAGGCACTTCAGAGCTTCGTTGACGATATGAGTAACTGGTATGTCCGCCGCGGCAGAGAACGTTTCTGGGCACAGGGTCTTGAGCAGGATAAGATTAATGCTTACATGACTCTTTACACAGCTCTTGTAACCGTTGTTAAGCTTGCTGCTCCCATGATTCCCTTCATGGCAGAAGATATCTACCGCAATCTCGTTTGCAACGTTGATAAGAATGCTCCCATCAGCGTTCACCTTTGCGATTATCCCGTTTCGGATGCAAAGCTCATCAGCGCAGACCTTGAAGCTTCAATGGAAGAAGTTCTCAACATTGTTGTTCTCGGACGTGCTGCAAGAAATACCGCAAACATCAAGAACAGACAGCCTCTCGGCAAGATTTATGCAACTGCCGCAAAGGCACTTGATAAGGATTTCTGCGAAATCATCGAAGACGAGCTTAACGTTAAATCACTTGAATTCGTAACCGACTCATCAGGTTATGTTTCCTACAGCTTCAAGCCTCAGCTCAAGACACTCGGTCCCAAGTACGGCAAGCTTCTCGGCGCTATCAGAAACCATCTTGCTTCTCTCGACGGTTCAGCTGCAAAGAAAGAGCTTGACGAAAAGGGCGCAATCAGCTTCACCGTTGACGGCACCGAAATCGCTCTTGCTGTTGAAGACCTTCTTATTGAAACCGTTCAGAAGGAAGGCTATCATGCAGAAAGCGGCAACGGAGTTACCGTTGTTCTTGACACAAACCTTACCGATGAACTTATCGAAGAAGGCTTCGTAAGAGAACTTGTTTCGAAGATTCAGACCATGCGTAAGGATGCAGGTTTTGAGGTTATGGACACCATCAAGATTTATGTAAGCGGTAACGAAAAGATTGAAGCAATCTTCAATGCAAACGCTGACGGAATCAAGAAGGACGTTCTCGCAACCGATATCATCATCTCCGCAGGCGGTTCATATGCCAAGGATTGGGATATCAACGGCGAAAAAGTAACCATGGGCGTTGAAAAGAACTGAATAAAATAATCAATCCCCGATGTTCATACGAACATCGGGGATTTTTCTTTTCAAATCACAATGTATTATTAAAAATCTTTGTTTTTCTCACCGCATAATAAAGCGGAATTCCGCCTGCAACGCAGACTGCGAGTTCGCCTGCCGCAACCTCAAGCGCATAAATTGCGAATGTCACAAGCTTTGCCTTATCCGTCGGCAGAAGAAATGTTAATTCCGCACCGACAATCAGAGCGTTGAAAATAACGGGCATAATAAGTGAGAGCCACGGAAATCCTTTGAATTTAATGTTTCTTAATGCACGGGCGGTTATAGCCGCAAGAAGAGTTGCGAGCGAACCGAAAACGATGTCCCATACTCCGAACGGACTTGAAAGATTTCCAATTATGCATCCGATTGTCAGACCGGGTATTGCCGCAGGGGTGAATACCGAAAGAATGGTCAGCGCCTCGGAAAGACGGAACTGAATGTTGCCGTAAGCGATTGCGAAAACTGCGCAGAGGTAGGTTGCCGCGGCGTAGATTGCCGCTATCATGGCACCGTGCGCCATGACGATGATTTTTTTCTTATTCATTTTTTAGCTCCTTAGTTTTGTTCGGCATTCGAAAATGCCCGTCAGGATGGTTTCGAACTGACGTTTTTGAGAATTTATATTAAAGATATTCAGCAAGAGCCTTGAGGTTTTCAACAGCTACGCTTGCTTTGATATCTGAATTTGCATATTCTTCGGGAGTTGTTACGCCGCTGTAAACAAGGGCGCAGGGAATTCCGTGGTTTGCGCCGATTGCGATATCAGTTGCGAGTCTGTCGCCGATGAATGCAAGCTCTTCTCTTTCGCATCCGAGCATTTCGGTGATGTAGTCAACCGTTGCAGTCATGGGTTTGCCGAGCACGACAGGTCTTTTGCCTGTTGAAGCAGCGAAAAGCTCAATCATCGAGCCTGTGTCGGGCATATAGCCGTCTGCTGTGGGGCAGTTGAGGTCGGGATGAGTTGCAAGATAAACTGCACCGCCGTCGATATAGCGGACTGCATCCCACATTTTCTGATAGGTGAGGGTTGTGTCAAATCCAAGCACAACGATGTCGGGATTTTCTGAAACAAGATTGATTCCTGCCTTTTCAAAATCGCCCGTCAGTCTTTCATTGCCGAGAAGGAAAACTTTCTTTCCTGCATAGTTTTTATTGAGATAATCAGCGGCAACATGAGAAGAAATAACAACTCTGTTTTCGTCAACGGGGAAGCCCATTTTCTCAAGCTTTGCACGGCAGACCTCAACATTGTTTGATGAGTTATTGGTGAAGAAATAAAAATCTCTGCCGCTTTCTCTTACCTTTTCAATGAAATCCTTTGAGCCTTCGATGATATTGCCGTCAAGGTAAAAAGTGCCGTCCATATCAATTATAAAATATTTTGTTTTTTCAAAAATACCGTTTGCCATTTTATTACTCCTTCACAAAATTGTGACTATTCGGAACATTCTCTCAAATCGTTTCCGAATGAATGTATACTTTATTTATTATTTAAACATGAAAGGGTGAAGCGTGATGGAAAAAACCTCTTTACCGAGTGACAAGGCTATCGGTGATATTCTCAAAATTTACAGAAAATCAAACCGCATGACTCAAAAAAGAGTTGCCGATTATCTCGGCGTTTCAAGGTCGGCTTATGCCAAATACGAAACAATGATGAGAACGCCTCATATAGATGTTATAATCAAGCTTGCCGCCCTTTATAATACCTCGATTGATGATTTCTTCAGCCCGTTTTCTGACAATACGGAATCGGTTTTATCTGCAAATGCGGAGCAGAGCTCTGACGAAATGCAGTTAATCACGAAATCAGAAAAACTCCTTCTTGATTATTTTCGCGCAAGCGTCCGAAAATCGGAAATTATCAAGGCAGCTGAAGAAATATATAATGCAGATATCGAGATAGTGAAAGACACAAAAGAATAATTGCTGATTAATGCCCTCTGTCAGAAACAGAGGGCTTTTTGTTTTTATTCTGTATCGGCGTCAACTCTTCCGATAACGTTCTTTATGTTGCCTCTTGCTGCCTGAATTCTTTCGAGGCTTGCGGAAACTGCATCGTCAGCAGTTTTCATGATGTCTTCAACAAAATCGCCTGCAGCCATTCTGATTTCAGCTGACCACTTGTTTGCCTTGTCGATAGCTTCATCGGAGCGACTTCTTGCATCTTCGATTGTTCTTTCAGCCTGCTCTGTTGCAGCCTTAACAATGTTTTCTGCCTGAGCCTTTGCGCCTGCAATTGTTGAAGCTGCTTCTTCCTGAGCGGAAGCGGAAATTGCTTCTGCAGTTGCCTTGGACTGGATAACGATTTCGCTGCTGTCAACCATAGCTGCAGCTTCAAGCTGAGCGTTTGCTCTGATGATTTTAGCATCTTCGTTTGCGGTGTTGATAATCTGTTTTGCCTGAACTTCTGCTTCTGCAACCTTATTCTTTGAATAATCTTCTGTTTTGAGAACGAGAGCTCTTACCTTATCTTCTGCAGTTGAAATGAGAGCTCTTGATTTTTCCTGAGCGCCTGTAACAGCAGAAACAGCTTCGTTCTTTGCCTTAACAAGGATGTTGTTTCTGTCAGCAACGATAGCTCTTGCCTGAGTGATTTCGCTGGGGAGATTGAGTCTGATATCCTCAATGATGGCTCTGAGTGCGCCTGCATCAACGCCTGTTTTATTTGACAGGGGAACTTTTGAACCTGCCTCTAAAATATCTTCAATCTGGTCGAGTAAATTTTCAATATTCATTTTGAAAACCTGTTCCTTTCTTTTATTCTTTTTATAATGTCATCGCATATTTCTGCGGGAACGAATTCGCTGATGTTTCCTCCGAATTCGCAGACCTGCTTAACTACGCTGGATGAAAGATACATATTTTCTGCATTTGCGGTGAGGAAAACCGTTTCAAGCTCGGGATTGAGCTTTTTGTTTGTTAAGGCCTGCTGGAATTCATATTCGAAGTCCGAAACAGCTCTCAGACCTTTGACGACTGCACAAGCGCCTTTTCTGTCTGCATATTCCGCAAGAAGACCGCCGTACATTTCAATTTCAATGTTATCGATATCCGTGATGCTGCGTTTGAGAAGCTCAACTCTTTCTTCAACGGTGAAATAGCCGTCGGGCTTATGGTAGTTGAACATAACAACAACAATCACTTTGTCAAACAGCTTTGCCGCACGGTGGATAATGTCGATATGACCAATCGTTACGGGGTCAAAACTGCCGGGGCAAATTGCAACTTTCATATAATCATACCTTTCGGTAAATAGTT
The DNA here is from genome assembly GCA_045631105.1 of Acutalibacteraceae bacterium. Lineage (GTDB taxonomy): Bacteria > Bacillota > Clostridia > Oscillospirales > Acutalibacteraceae > CAG-177. The sequence continues at coordinate 2,840 of JAZQTZ010000029.1, read as the reverse complement.
ACAGCAACCTTGCTGTATTTATATTCTTTCTGTTTCACAAGACCGCCGGTTTCTTCTTCAAGTTCTTCTCCGAAGGGATGCTCGCAGATAACGATGCCGCCTTCAGCAATATGCTCTCCGATTTTTGAAAGAGCTTTTTGCAAAAGACCTTTGCCATAGGGCGGGTCAAGAAAAGCAACATCAAAAATCTGATTGGTCATTGTGAGATAAGCGATGGAATCTGTCTGAGCAACAGAAGCAAGTGAGTCCAGCTTTGTTTTTGCAAGATTTTCTTTTATAATCTTGACGGCATTTTTATCCGAATCAACAAAAACAGCGCTTTCAGCTCCTCTGCTGAGTGCTTCAATTCCGAGCTGACCCGAGCCTGCAAACAAGTCGAGAATTCGTCTTCCTTCAATTTCAAATTGAATTGCGCTGAAAACAGCTTCCTTGACTTTATCCGTTGTCGGTCTGACATCGTTTCCTTCAAGTGTTCTGAGGGACATACCTCTTGCCGAACCTGTTATAACTCTCATATATTCCTCCGAGGATATTATCATCTTATTATCTCATTAATTATAATGTAATGTCAAGAAAAAATGTTAACAAATGGAAAAAAAGTTGTAAAACTAACTGTCTTTGTCTGTATTTTGACCGTGAAAAGCCTCAAAAACCGCTTTTGCAGCGTTTTTGTTCATTCCTTTAACTGCGGAAAGCTCATCGATGCTTGCTTCAGAAACCGCCTTTACAGTTTTGAAATGCTTCAAAAGAGCCTTGCATCTGCTTTCGCCGATGCCCTCAATCGATGTCAATGTTGAAGATAAAGACGATTTCTTTCTGCGGTTTCTGTGGTATTCAACAGAATAGCGGTGAACCTCTTCCTGAATGGTGGAAACGAGGGTGAACGCCGCCCTTTTAGAAGTGAGAGAAAGCTCATCTCCCGAGAATGCGATTGCCCTTGTGCGATGGTGGGAATCCTTGACCATGCCGAAGAGAGGAATGTCGAGATTATATTTTTCAAGAACGGGTTTAACCGCATTGACCTGACCGCTTCCGCCGTCAAGGAGAATGAGGTCGGGGAGCTTTCCGAAGCCTTCGCCCGTTTCCTTTTCTTCAAAATAACGGAGAATTCTTCTCTCGATAACCTCTGCCATTGAAGCGTAGTCATCCTGACCCGAAAAGCCTTTTATCGCGAAACGTCGGTATGCTTTTTTATACGGAACACCGCCTTTGAAAACAACCATGCCTGCAACATTTTCGCTGCCTGCGGTATGAGAAATATCATATGACTCAATGAATTCGGGCGTTGATTTAAGACCGAGAAGCGTTGAGAGTTCGTCGAGAGCGGCGGTTGATTTGCCTGTTTTGCCCAGATAAATTCCGAGTTTCTGAGCCGCATTTGAACGGCACATTTCCATTAGTGAATGCTGTTCTCCTCTTTGAGGCAGAGCGATATTCACCTTGCGTTTTGCAAGCGACGAAAGCCATTCGCAAAGCACCTCGCTGTCGGAAACTTCGCCGTCAACAGCTATTCTTCTCGGAACAAAGTCACGCATTGAATAATAGCTTCTGATAAGCTCATGCCTTGCTTCGGGCAGATTTTCAGGGGTGTCAAAAATGAAATGCTCTGTGTCATAAAGGCGTGAATCCCTGAAACGGATAACGGAAAGGCAGGCTTTGTTTTCGGAACATACAACTGCAAAAACATCCTGCTCCTCGACCGATGCAGCAACAACTTTCTGCTTTTCGGTTATCTTTTTTATGGCGTTGATTTTGTCCCTTATTTTTGCCGCTTTTTCAAACTCAAGGTTTTCGGAAGCTTCAAGCATTTTTTCGGTGAGTGCATCAACAGCTTTTCCCGAGCCGTTGATAATGAAATCGATTGCTTGTTCAATTGCTTCTGCATGGGCTTTTTCGGTTGTCTTACCTGCACAGGGCGCAGAGCATTGACCGATATGAAAATTCAGACAGGGACGGCTCTTGTTATAATCTCTCGGAAAAACCTTTGAGCATTGCGGAAGAAGAAAGATTTTTTTTGCTTCTTCAACAGCGTTCGTAATCCCGAAAGAGTTTGTATAAGGCCCGATATATTCTGCGCCGTCGTCGAGCCTTTGCTTGACTGCAAGAATATTCTTCCAGCCGTCTGAGGTTATTTTTATATAATGATATCCTTTGTCGTCTTTGAGCAGAATGTTGTATTTGGGGCTGTGCTGTTTGATGAGCGAGCATTCAAGCACAAGCGCTTCGAACTCGCTGTCGCACATTATATAGTCAAAATCTTCAACGTTTTCAACCATTTTACGAACCTTGACGGAATGGTTATTCTGCGAGCCGAAATAGGTGCTGACTCTGTTTTTGAGAGCCTTTGCCTTTCCGACATAAATTATTTCGCCCTTTTTGTTTTTCATGAGGTATACCCCGGGAGTAAGGGGCAGACTCATGGATTTTTTGCGAAGATAGGGCAGTCTTTCGTTCATCGGGGTCACCTCCTGCATTTTATATTTATAATTATATTATACATTATAATATGTGATTTGTGCAAGTGCAACAAGTAAGAATTTTCGGGAGGATGTTTTTTGTTGATTTAAAAGCCTTGACAATTCAGGATTATTCTGTTAAAATACTAAACTGCTGTGGAAAACATAGCAGGATTAAAACAAATTTTATTCCTTGCCACGGATGCACCGTGGCCAAAGACCAGAAGGAGGTGCTTTAAGAATGTCAGCAAACATCAGCTATGAGACAATGATGGTTTTTTCAGTTGCCAACGGTGAAGAAGCTGTTCAGCCTCTCATGGAGAAATTCAAGGCTATGATTGAAGCTAACGGCACTCTTGAGAGCGTTGATGAATGGGGCAAGCG
>JAZQTZ010000028.1:0-4613 GCA_045631105.1 Acutalibacteraceae bacterium | reverse complement strand
CTGCCCTTTGCTCTTCTGCGAGCAAGAACCTTGCGGCCGTTTCTGTCAGCCATTCTCTTGCGGAAGCCGTGTTCCATCTTGCGATGACGCTTCTTGGGCTGGTAAGTTCTTTTCATTGTGCAAACCTCCGTTTCAAATTTTTAGTATGTCTTGACCCTTTCAAGGTCTGAAACAATCAAAATTAAAAGCAAATTGCCGTCAATTCCGATTATTAAGCATGACAAAATGAGGTGAATACACCCCTCAGAATACACATTATATAACAGTATGACCGAAAATGTCAATAACTTTTTTCGTTTGCGGCGAAAAATCTTTTTTGAAAATCTTGTTTTTTATGCTTGAAAAGAGTATATTTCTGTGATATACTTTATTATGTATCATTATGTAGAATGCCGGAATGTGCGATAAAATAAGAAAGAGGAGGATGTTAAGCTATGGAATCGCTTAAAGAGATGTGGCAGCTTGTATGTGAGCAATTAAAGAAAAGCTGCGGTGAAGTCATATTTGAAATATGGTTCAGACCGCTCGAAATCATCAGCTTTGACGGGGCAAAAGTAGAAATCGCCACAAGTGAATTTAAAAGAAAAATTATTGAACAGCAATTCGGAAACGACCTGAGAGAAGCTTTCAGGCAGGTTATGGGTTTTGGCGTTGAAGTAGAGCTCATTAATGAGGAGAGTATAGCCAAGAAAAATTCCGCACAGGAATCAACAGGAGTCCACGCAACATCATTAAGTATTGAAAAAAATACCTTTTCAACATTTGTTGTAGGTTCATCAAACAGATTTGCCCACGCGGCGGCGCAGGCAGTTGCGGCAACGCCCGGTGCGGCATATAACCCGCTGTTTATATACGGAAACGCCGGTCTCGGAAAGACCCATCTTCTCTGCGCTATCAGCAATGAAGTCAAGAAAAACAATCCTGAAATGGATATAATCTTCACAAGAGGCGAGGATTTCGTAAACCTCATTGTTGACGGTATTCAGAAGAATAAGATGAATGAAATCCATCAGAAATACAGAAACTGCGATGTTCTTATCGTTGATGATATCCAGTTTATTGCTGGCAGAGCATCAACTCAGGAGGAATTTTTCCACACTTTCAATGCTCTTACTCAGGAAGGAAAGCAGATTGTTCTTGCATCTGACCGTACTCCCAAGGATATTGAAATTCTCGACGAAAGACTCAGAAACCGTTTTGAATGGGGACTTATCGCAGATATTCAGGCTCCCGATATCGAAACGAGAATGGCTATCATCAAAAGAAAAGCAGATATTCTCGGTCTTGAACTCCCTGATGACGTTATTCAGTTTGTTGCTGAAAAAATCAAGACAAACATCCGTCAGCTTGAAGGTGCAGTCAAGAAAATCAATGCACTTGTCAATATTGAGGGTTCATCAATCAATATTGCCATGGCACAGAGCGCAATTAAGGATATAATGACAGACAGCAGACCTATTTCTGCTGTTGTTAACAACATAATCTCCGAAACCGCAAGAACATTCGGTGTTCCTCAGAACGACATCATCTCAAAGAAGAAGGATGCTAAAACAGCAAGGGCAAGACAGATTGCGATTTATATCGTCAGAGAGATGACCGACCTTACGCAGAAGGAAATCAGCGAATATTTCGGCGGCAGAGACAGAACGACCATTCTTTATTCCGTTGAAACAATCGCAAAGGATTGCGAAAAAGATTCAACTCTCAAGAGAACGATTGATATAATCAAGAAAAACGTTCAGGAACAGTAATACATTTTATATATGAGGTAACCTATGGGACTTTTCAAAAGAATAAATCAGGGACTCAAAAAGACCCGTGACAGTATGTCGGGAGCCATTAATGCGGCTCTTTACGGCAAGAATGAAATCGACGATGATTTTTACGATGAACTCGAAGAAATCCTTGTTATGTCTGATGTCGGTGTAACAACCGCCATAGAAATTGTTCAGAAGCTCCGTGATTCCGTATTCAAAAAGAATCTTCACAGAGCAAAGGATGTTAAAAAGGAAATCCGCAATATCGTTGCGGAGCTTCTCAGCGGCGGCGAAGAAATCGATATGATAACAGTTCCCTCGGTTATTCTTGTTATCGGCGTCAACGGTGTTGGTAAAACAACCTCAATCGGTAAAATGGCGGCGATGTTCAAAGCTGAAGGAAAGAAAGTTATTCTCGGCGCAGCCGACACATTCAGAGCGGCAGCTATCGACCAGCTTGAAATCTGGGCAGACCGTGCAGGCGTTGATATCGTAAAGCACAAAGAGGGTGCAGACCCTGCAGCTGTTGTTTTTGACACAATCTCCGCAGGCAAAGCAAGAAATGCGGATATTATTATCTGCGATACCGCAGGTAGACTCCATAACAAGAAAAATCTTATGGAAGAGCTTGCTAAGATTTACAGAGTTATTGACCGTCAGCTTCCTTATGCTGACCGTGAAATACTTCTTGTTCTTGATGCAACAACAGGTCAGAATGCAGTAAATCAGGCAAAGGAATTCAAGGATGTTGCCGAAATCACAGGTATTATCCTCACAAAGCTTGACGGTACGGCAAAGGGCGGCGTTGTTCTTGCAATCAAGAATGACCTCAAAGTTCCCGTTAAATTTATCGGTGTCGGCGAAGGAATTGACGATCTCAGACCTTTCAATGCAACAGCTTTTGCAGACGGATTGTTTGAAGAAGAGAAAGACGACTAATAATATATAAGGAAACAAAATAATGGATTATATAATTGCTACCCATAATATGAAAAAACGAGATGAGCTTCAGCGAATTCTCGCGCCTCTCGGAATAAGAGTTCTTCTTGCCGAGGAAGCAGGAATCGAGCTCACCGATGTTGAAGAAACGGGCACAACATTCGAAGAAAACGCATTTCTTAAGGCTGACAGCGGTTGCAAAGAAAGCGGAATGCCCTGCATCGCCGATGATTCGGGTCTTGCAGTTGACTATCTTGACGGGGCACCCGGTGTTTATTCAGCAAGATATGCAGGCGAACACGGTAATGACGATGCAAACAACAAAAAGCTTCTCAATGCTCTTGAAGGTCTTGAACCCAAGGACAGAGGCGCGGCTTATGTGAGCGTTGTTTGTTGTGTATATCCCGACGGCAAAAAGCTGATGGCAAGAGGTGAGTGCAGAGGCACTATCGGTTATGAAGAAATCGGCAACGGCGGTTTCGGTTATGACCCCCTTTTCTTCCCCGTTGAATATAACGGAGAAAAAACAATGGCGCAGCTTACTGCTGATGAAAAAGATGCTATAAGCCACAGAGGTAAGGCAGTCAGAGAGATTGCCGGACAGATTGGAGAGAATAATTGATGACCAGTAAAGAAAGAGCGGCGCTCAGAGCGCAAGCAAACAGCCTTGAGCCTCTTTTTCAGATAGGCAAGGGCGGAATGTCCGATGCGCTTGTTGAACAAACAGCTGATGCGCTTCGAAAAAGAGAACTCATAAAGCTTAAAGTTTTGCTTGAAAGCGCACCCGAAACTCCCCGAGAATTTGCAGAAAAGCTTGCCGAAGCAACGGGAAGCGATGTTGTTCAGGTTGTCGGCGGAAGCATAGTTCTTTATAAGGAAAATCCCGATAAAGATAAAGAAGAAAAGAAAAAGAAGCCTGCAAAGAAAGGCAAGCCCCTTTCAAAAGTTAAAGCAAAAAGAGCTTTGGCGGCAAAGCGTGAAGCGGAAGAAAAGAAGAGAAAAAGAGATTTCTTTGCAAAAAAGCGCGCCGTTAAAAAATAATTTTGCGGATTTTTAAAAATTTTGCAACAAAAATCACCTATTGACACACTTAATATATGTGTGATATAATCGCACTCCACGAAAGGTAAGACTAATGGATAAAAACAGCGGTATAAAAATTGTGGCAAACAACAAAAAAGCATACCACGACTATTTCGTGCTCGAAAAGCTTGAGGCAGGCATTGAATTGTTCGGAACGGAGGTCAAATCCATCCGTCAGGGCAAGATAAATCTCAAGGATTCATGGTGCTTTGTCAAAGAAGGCGAAATGTTTGTCAACGGAATGCATATAAGTCCCTATGAGCAGGGAAACATCTTTAACAGAGACCCTCTGCGAACAAAGAGACTTCTGCTCCATAAGAAAGAAATCCGCCGTTTTTACGCCATGGTTAAGCAGGACGGTCTTGCAATAGTACCGCTCAGCGTTTACTTTTCAAAGGGCAGAGCGAAAGTTGAAATCGGACTTTGTAAAGGTAAAAAGCTTTACGATAAGCGTGAAGTTGCCGCAAAGAAAGATGCTCAAAGAGACATCGAACGCAATATGCGAAGATGAATATATACGGGGATGAAAGGATTTCGACGGGGAATCTGAGCCCGGATAAGCGAGTAGCGGTGCGGGACCGCTATAAAATCCGCAATTTTCAAAATTAAACGACAACAATAAAGTTGCTCTTGCTGCTTAAATAAGCAGCCGTCTCTGTGCGGAGGACTGCGGCCGCATAAGAGGCGTCGACAAGCAGTGAACGTGAACGGGTAACGGCGGATAGCCCGTCATGAATAATCTGTCTACTGAGTGCCAAAGCCTGCCTTTCGGCGTTGGCATGAGGGAATGTTAAAAGAACGGCTACACTCGTAGAAAGTCCCTGCAAGGGTTTT
>JAZQTZ010000027.1:0-18342 GCA_045631105.1 Acutalibacteraceae bacterium | reverse complement strand
GAATGCGCTTCCGACGGTTTCTGTTCTGTCTTCAAGCGATTCGTTGACCTCGCCCATTGTGCAACCGGGAGAAGCTTCTGTTTCGCCGTAAACCGAAAGAATTTCCGTCATGTTCATTTCTGCTGCGGCACGCTTCATAAGGTCGGGGGGACAGTTTGCGCCTGCCATGATGCCCGTTCTCATATATGAGAAATCGGTCTTTGCAAAGTCTTCATGCTGGAACATCGCAATAAACATGGTGGGAACGCCGTTAAAACAGGTGATATGTTCCTGATGAACGCAGGCAAGTGACGATTTAGCCGAGAAATAGGGAAGAGGACAAAGTGTTCCGCCGTGAGTCATCATTGATGTCATTGAAAGCACCATGCCGAAGCAATGGAACATCGGAACCTGAATCATCATTCTGTCGGCTGTGGACATGTCCATTCTGTCGCCGATAGTCTTGCCGTTGTTAACGATATTGTAGTGGGTGAGCATAACGCCCTTGGGGAAGCCTGTTGTGCCCGAAGTATACTGCATATTTGCAACGTCGTGGCAGTCAACTGCGGCCGCTCTGCGGTAAACTTCCTCAACCGGAACTCTGACCGCCATATCCATAGCTTCTTCCCATGTGAGGCAACCCTTCTGACGGTAACCTACCGTGATAATGTTACGAAGGAAGGGGAGCTTTCTGCAGTGGAGGGGTTTGCCGGGCACTGCAACCTCAAGTTCGGGGCAAAGCTCTGCGATGGACTGAGCGTAGTTTGAATCAAGACATGATTCGATAGTGATAAGAGTGTGAGTATCGGACTGTCTGAGAAGATACTCAATCTCATGAATTTTATAAGCTGTGTTTACGGTAACAAGAACAGCCCCGATTTTGGTTGTTGCCCAGAAGGTGATGAACCATTGGGGAAGGTTTGTGAGCCAAACAGCAACCTTGTCACCGGGTTTTACTCCGAGAGCGATAAGTGCTCTTGCGCAGTTGTCAACGTCGTCACGGAACTGTGAATAAGTTCTTGTGTAATCGAGAGTTGTGTACTTATAAGCAATCTGGTCGGGGAACTTTTCAACCATAACGTCGAGCACTTCGGAGAAGGTCTTGTTGATGAGCTTATATTTTTCCCAGACGAATTTGCCCGTACCGCTTCTGTTTTCAAAAAGAAGTTCTTCGCTCTTTTTCTTTTTGTCGTAATTTGTGATTGAGTTCACGAAGTGGGGGAAAACAATATCCGCAATGCCGAAGTCTTCCATTGTTTCGGGCTGACATTCATATGAAAGGAAGCCATCATAGTTAACCGATTCAAGAGCATTGAGCATTGTCTGAATCGGAAGAGAGCCTTCACCGATAAGACGGTATTTCATTTCGCCGTCTTCGATAACCGAATCCTTGACGTGAACATGTTTTATATATGCGCCGAGATTTGTTATTGTTGTGTCGGGTTCTTCGCCGAAATCTCTGTAAGGATGGTTGATATCCCAGAGAGCGGCAAGATGGTCACAAGCGAAAACATTGAGAAGGTCACGCAGTCTTGAGGTGTCAGCATAAATACCGACTGTTTCAATAAGAAGAGCAACGTTATCCTGCTCAGCCTTTTCGATAACTCTGCCGATAAGTGAAATAACTGTTGAGTCCTCGACTGCTTTTTCTTCGCCTGTTGCATAAGCGTGAATTCTGACGTAAGGACATCTTATTCTTGCGGCGATTTCAATTGCCGTTGCGATTTCCTCATAGCCTTCGTCTGCCGATGCGGAATCTGCGATATTGCAGAAAGTGTCGAGGCAGGAGACTGTGAGAGAATTTTCGCGGAGCTTATGAACAGTAGCGGATGAATTCTGTTTATTGAAAGGTGCATCGTTTCCGGTGAACCTGTCGTCTGTTATGTTGTGGATTTCAATGCCCGAAAAACCGAGCTCGTTGGCAGTGCTTACAAATTCAGACCATGAAAGCTCCTGCCATCCGTTTGTGGAAAATGACAGTTTCATATAGCTTTCTCCTCGTAGACAATTTTATTGAGAGCATTGATATAAGCAACGATACTTGCTCCGATGATGTCTGTTGAAACGCCCTTACCTGAATAAAGCTTGCCGTTTGAACGGAGTTTTACAAGAGCTTCACCCATAGCCTCACGGCCTTCGGTGACTGACTGAATCTGGAAATCATCAAGCTCGTAGTGGTGACCTATAATCTGCTCGATTGTATGGAATGCGGCATCAATCGGACCGTCGCCCATGCACACCGCTTTGAGTGTTCTGTTGCCTTTTTCAAGGATGATGTTAGCTGTTGATGAAATAACGTTTCCTGCATTGATAACATAGCTCTGGAGTCTGTATGTGGGGGGCACCTGATGAGCAACGTTTGCGATAATCGCATCAAGCTCTTTTGCACCAACCTGCTTTTTGACCGAAACGTTTTTGAATGCCTCAAAAACCTTTGCGGTGTCATCTTCCGAAAGCTCATAGCCGAGAGAAACAATTGCGTTGCTAACCTTTGAGATATCGGCTGTATCGTCAAGAAGAACAGTGCTTCCGTATTCGCCGATGCCTTCCGAAGCAGCAAGATTCTTGTGAGTCTCGCTTGTCATGCGGAGAATCTGACCTGCTGAATGGTTAATTGCCATTGAATTGACCGAGTAGCTGACGTCAAGAGTGTGACCTTTCACCTGAAGAGCTTTCATAACCTTTTCGAGGTCTGCCATTGTTTCGCTGCCGACGCAGGTTTTGACCTGAGTTGCACCTGCACCGATGCAAGCAAATACGCAGGCGTTTGCCATATCAAGAGCATCGCTGCATTCTACACCGAGAGCAACATCTGCAACAGAGGGAACAGTTTCGGAAAGTTCATCTATAAGTGAAACGAATTCACGGGGAAGGAAAGCGCCTGCGGTGTCACAAAGTGTAACGGTTTTTGCGCCGTTTTCGATTGCAACTTTAACTGCCTCGAAAAGATATTCTTTTTCAGCTCTTGTTGCGTCGACGGCGGCAAATTCAACATCGCCGCAGATTGAAGCGCAATGAGCTGTCAGAGCGCCGATAAGCTCAAGCATCTGAGCAGGCTTTTTATGGTAGAAATATTCCATCTGAACTGCCGACACGGGAAGCGAAACAACGAGTCTGGGCTTCTTTGCGCCTGAAATTGATTTCATCGCTCTGTCTGCTTCTTCAACCGTACTGCCGACGGGACAGGATAGGATGCTGTTCTTTAGGAGGGGACTTATAGTGCGCAAAACAAGAGTATCGATTTTTTCATCGGTAATGGGAGCTGCTTCGATAACGTCAATATTGAGTTTATCGAGCAACTTCGCAATTTCAAGTTTTTCCTTGAAACTCAGGGCGATATCGCCTTTGCGTGCGCACTCTCTGAGTGTTGCATCTGTGATAGTGATTTTTTTCATGCCAATCTCTCCTTTTTGAACAGCATTCCTTGACGGAATATGCGGTTTCTTGCTGATAAATATACTTATGCACTATAAGTTCTTTATATTATATATAAAAGCATCTGCAAAGTCAACCCGAATTATCGCTATAAAATGCATGAGAAGAAAAATCGTAGACTGAAACAACTTTGAATTTTTTATGTTGATTATGTATGTATAAATTGCACAACGAAAAAGATATCTATTTGTCTAAAACGGAAAATAAAAAACAGCCGGAGGACGAGCCTCCGACTGTGGTTTTGTGTATTTGATTAATACTTGAAGTTCTTATAGAAGATGTGAGTTGTACCTGTTGCGTTACCGCCGCCTGCTGCATCGATAATAACGCTGATGTCGTATTCGACAGTAAGGCTGACAAGGTTGCCTGTTGCTGCATCGATAACAGCAACGACTGTTGCATTGTTATAGCTTTCCTCAATAACTGCACCGCTGAGAACTTCGCCGATTGCACTGTAGATAACGGGAGCAGTCTTGTGGTCGAAGTAGCTCTTGTCTGCATCGCCAACGCAGATACCGCACTTGTCGATGGGGGAATTGTTGTATGTCTCGTTTTTGGAAGCCTTGCTGTTACCGGGCTTAACATTGAATGTGATTGTGTACTTGCCGTTGTTTTCTGTGCATGTTGCCTTTGTAACATCAGCTGCTGAAAGAGTGCTCTTGCGGAGATAGTGGTGAGGAACGTCGCTTTCCCACTGACCCTTTGTTACATCCATTGTATACTTGTTTTCAATGCCGATACCCATAAACGAATAAATAAGGTCACCGAATGTCTTGAGAAGGAAGCCTGCATTAAGAGTTTCGTTATCTGTGTAACGTTCTTTGTTGAAACCAACCTTTGCTGCATAAGCATTATTGATTGCCTTGTTGTAGTAAGTGATGATTTCTTCTGTTGTCGCGGGAGCTGCTGCAACTGTTGTTTCTTCAGCGACAGTTGTTTCTTCTGCAACTGTTGTTTCTTCGCCCTCAACGGGAGCTGCTGTTGTGTCTTCAACTGCTGCTGTTGTGTCTTCTTCAACATTAGCTGCTGTTGTGTCAACTACTTCTTCTGCTGATGTGGTTGTTGTGGTTTCTTCGGGTGTTTCTTCCTTACCGCATGCTGCGAAGCTGAAAAGAAGTGCAGCGGCGAGGAGGAGTGCGAGAATTTTTTTCATGGGAATTACTCCTTTCATATTTGACACCTTGCGGTGTTTATTCCTGGTTTATACGGATTCAATGAATCTCATGAATGCCGCAAATCCGTTTTCGTCACGCTTGAAAACGCCTGCGTGCTCGAGAACGGTTGCAAAGACCTTTCCGACCTCTGCGTGAATGATATCGGTGATGTTGTCTGCATTGATATCCTGGTAATTTGCTGTGAATTCTTCTGCCCATTCTGCATGACTTGCAGTAAGCGGATTTTCACGAAGGTTCTTGCCGTTAACGATTGCGTCGGCAAGTGCTTCGAGTTCGTCTTTGAGTCTGGGAGGAAGAACGGCAAGACCCATAACTTCAATCAGACCGATATTTTCTTTCTTTATATGATGAAGCTCTGCATGGGGATGGTAAATACCCATGGGATGTTCATCTGTTGTTATGTTGTTGCGGAGAACGAGATCGAGCTCATATTTATCGCCTCTGCGTCTTGCAATGGGGGTGATAGTGTTATGAGGAGTGTCTCCGGAATATGCATAAACAAATGCACTTTCGTCGGTATATTCACGCCATGAATTAAGAATTTTATCTGAAAGTTCAACGAGCTTTTCGGGTGAGTCCGAAAGCAGACGGATTGTTGACATAGGCCATTTTACGATGCCTGCATCAACATCCTCAAACCCTTTGAATTCAACCTTTTTCTCGATGGGCGCTCTTTCCATTGCGAACTCATATCTGCCGCCCTGAAAATGTTCGTGGCTGAGAATTGAACCGCCGACTATGGGTAAATCGGCGTTTGAACCGACAAAATAATGGGGGAATAATCCGACAAATTCAAGAAGCTTTGAAAAAGCCGCCTTGTCTATTTTCATCGGAGTATGTTTGCTGTTAAAAACAATACAATGTTCGTTATAATACACATAAGGAGAATACTGCATGAACCAATCCGAATTATCAATGGTTATCGGAATGATTCTGTGATTCTGTCTTGCAGGGAAGTTCACTCTGCCTGCGTAACCCTCGCATTCACGGCAAAGCTGACACTTGGGGTAACCTGCCTGAGGAGCATTTCTTTCGGCGGCAATCGCCTTGGGGTCTTTTTCGGGTTTTGAAAGATTAACGGTTATATCGATTGTGCCGTAATCACCGTCATGCTGCCATTTGAGGATTTTTGCAATTCTGTCTCTGCGGATGTAATTCGTGTCACCGCTGAGTTTGTAATAGTAATCGGTTGCTTTTTCGGGTGATTCCGAATAAAGCTTGCCGAATTTTTCGATAACCTGAGAGGGTCTGGGGGTGAGCGCACCCATTATTGCCGTGTCAAAAAGGTCACGGTAAACAATGGAATCCTCGATTATTCCCTTTTCAACTGCATAATCACAAATTGCATCAAGGATAACATTTATTTCGCCCTTTGATTCTTCACAGGAATCGTCATATTCATCTTTTTTGAGTAAAAACATAACTGCGTTTGTGCAGTAAACCTTGTCGCTTTCTTCGATAAGACCGTTTTTTACGGCATACGAAATCAATGCTTTTATGTTTGAATCAATCATAAAAAAACCGCGCTTTCGATAGAATATTATCCCTATTATATACTTTTCGTCGCAACTGTGCAAGTGGGAAATGAAAATAATGTTATCAAAGTGTATATTTTTTAAATGGAATGTGCTATATTTGAAGAAAGGAGATGAGAAATAATGAGTTTTTCCGATACTATTATATGTGTTTTGTTCACAACTCTTGCTGCAAGTTATGCATGGGGAATGAGAGGTACGGTTGTCGGCGGAGAAAAGGGTGCAATGCTTCCGGGTGCATTCATCGGACTTATTCTTGCCTGGTTTTCAGGCGGCGGAATAAGAGAAAATTTCTGGATTCCTGCGGCGGCAGGTCTTATGGGTATGACCTTCGGCGGGACTGAGCCTTACGGCGAAACAATCGGCATGGTGCTTCATCGGGGCAGACCTGATTATAATCCTGTGAAAGGATGTTTCGGTCTAGCTTTCAAAGGTGCGCTCTGGTTTTCAATCTGCGGAGGATTTATCGCAGTATCACTTGCATCAATGAGCCAAAGTATTTATTCAACCTGTGATTTGCTGATTTTTATGATTCTTGTTCCTGCTGTTCAAAGAATAGGATATAGAATATTTAACCAACCATATGATAAAGAAAGAGGAATTTATCCGAGAATTTTTTATTCTCTTACCCGACGTGAAGAATGGGGAAGCAATCTTGCGCTTCTTATTGCCATGACAGCGCTTGCTGTTGTAAAAGGCGATGATTTTACTCTCGCCATGATTGCCGGCGGATTTTTCTTCGGCGCAATCGGTTGGTTCGTTGCAATTAAACTTTATGAGCTTTCTGAATTTCCTATGAAAAACGGCAGATATATTCTTGGAAAACTCAGCGAAAAACATCTTGTTGACGGCTGGAAAATCATGGAATTCACCCTCGGAGCAATCGGCGGTTTCGGCCTTGCTCTGACTTACTGCGTGAGATTTAAATTGGTTGAAAAATATAATGAAGCAATTGCTTTGAACGGAATAAGAACTCTTCCCGAATCAATCGAAAAATTCATGCCTGTTATATGCGGTGTTTTTGCGCTCGGAATTGTAGGAACCAATCTTTATGCGATGATATGCGAAAGAAAAGGCAAAGACATCGATTCATTTAAGTGTGACATTAACGAAAGAATTTTCTATAATATTCTTCCGATGATTTTTGTTCTTCTCGGTTCCCGTTTCGCAGCAATATATTCAACCGTTTTTATGCTCGTATTCGCTCTTGCGGTCAAATGCTTTTTTGACCGTTTCTCTGAAGCAAAACTCCTTCCTCTTGCGGGAGTGATTTTAACGGCGGTTTGTTCCGTTGTGTTTATCGGTTGTTTTTATCCCGATTTGTGCTCACCTTTCAATATTATATTAATCGGAACAGTTCCGTATCTTATCACCGAATTAATATGTGTTATTTGGAAAGCGCCGAGAACGGGTAAAAAAGCAACTGACGTTATAACAAAAACAGCTTTTATAACTGTTTTTCCGTTTATGGTTATTCAGAGTATAATAATTGTATCTTTTTGTTATAAAATTTTTGTTTTATAGTATTTACTTTTTTGTTTTCGTGTGTTAAAATATTAAAGCATAAAAGTGAATGAAAGGCGGTTCTGTAATGAGCGCAAAGTTTAAGGATGCAAACGTTGATTTTCTTTTCGAAGCAATTCTCAATCTTGAAACCATGGAGGAGTGCTACGATTTCTTTGAAGATCTTTGCACAGTTACCGAAATTAAGTCAATTTCGCAGAGAATAGTTGTTGCAAAGATGCTTCGTGATAAAAAAGTATATAATGAAATAGTTTCTGAAACAGGTGCAAGCACCGCAACCATCAGCCGTGTTAACCGTTCTCTCCAGTATGGTTGTAACGGATATGAGGTTGTATTTAAAAGGATGGAAAAGTAATGTCATACGATGATTTTTCACGTTTTTATGACTTGCTGACCGATAATGTTGAGTATAAGAAGCGTGCAGATTATTTTTGCAGGCTTCTTTCCATGTGCGGTATAAACGGCGGTATTCTTCTTGACCTCGGATGCGGAACAGGAAGCTTATCGTTTGAAATGGCCGATAAAGGTTTTGATGTTATCGGTGTTGACAGCAGCATAGGAATGCTCGGCATCGCTCAGCAAAAGATGTTTGAAAACGGCAAGCATATTCTTCTGCTCAATCAGAATATGCAGGAAATCGACCTTTATGGAACGGTTGACTGCGCAGTATGTGTTCTTGACGGGCTCAATCATCTTGATAACAGCGATGATGTAAAAGAAACATTTAAAAAAGTTTCGTTATTCATGAATAAGGGCGGAGCGTTTGCATTTGATGTGAACACAATCCATAAGCATAAAAATATTCTTGCGGATAACGCTTTTGTTTTTGAACCCGAAGGAGTTTTCTGCGCATGGCAGAACAGTTATAATCCCGATGATAACAGCGTTGAAATTTCCCTTGATTTCTTTGAGGAAGAAGACGGCGTTTATTACCGTTCATCCGAAAGTTTTATCGAAAAAGCTTATGAGCTTGATGATATTAAAACATGGCTTGAAGAATCGGGATTTGAGGTTGTCGGAATTTATGATGATATGACAATCGAAAATGTTAAGCCCGACAGCGAAAGGGCAGTAATTTTAGCAAAGAAGAAGTGATATTATGAGTGAACTTGTAAGAATGATTTCAGATGACGGCACTCTGACCGTCATAGCGGTGGATAGCACCGATATTATCAACAAAATGGAAAAAATCCATATGACTTCTGCCGTAACCTCTGCGGCTCTCGGCAGACTTCTGACCGCTGCATCGATGATGGGTGCGGTTCTTAAAGGTAAGGATAACAGCGTTACTCTGCGCCTTAACGGCAACGGCCCTGCAGGCTCTCTTATTGCTGTTTCGGACAGCGAGGGCAACGTAAGAGGCTATGTTGCAAACCCCGTTGTGGAAATTCCTCTCAACAGCAAAGGAAAGCTTGATGTTGCAGGCGCTGTCGGTACCGACGGTACATTGACTGTTATGAAAGATCTCGGCATGAAAGAGCCCTATATCGGTCAGATTCCCATTATTTCGGGTGAAATTGCTGAGGATATAACCAGCTATTTTGCAACCAGTGAACAGCTTCCGAGCGTGTGCGCACTGGGCGTTCTTGTTAATCCCGATTTATCAATCCAGGCGGCAGGCGGATTCATTATCCAGCTCCTTCCGACTGCTCTTGACGATACAATTGATCAGGTTGAGGAGTGTATAAAAGGTATTCCTTCCGTTACTCAGATGCTGACTGAAGGCATGACTCCCGAAGAAATCTGCAGAAGCGTTCTCAAAACATTTAATCTCGAAATTCTTGACACATCAAAACCTGAGTACAGATGTAACTGCTCAAGAGAAAGAGTGTCAAAAGCTCTTCTGACAATGGGAAGGGAAGATCTTATCGATATGGCAGAGAAAGACCCGTTTACCGAGGTTGACTGCCATTTCTGTGAAAAGAAATACCGCTTCACATCAGCTGAAATCAGAAAATTAGCTGAATAAGAAAGGGGAAAGTTATGGGTAAATTATTCGGTTATCCTGAGTTTGATATCAACGGCGAAGAAATTCTTTGTACCTATGATAATGACTACAGCGAAATGATGATGGATGTCCGTGTTTATCGCATGAAGGCGGGCGAAACAAGAGCTTTCTGCCGTAAGGGTGAAGAAATTGCTGTTCTCCTTCTTTCTGGTAAACTCACATTCTCTTGTGAGGATATTTCGGAAACTGTTAGCCGTGAAAGTGTTTTCACCGAAGGACCTTTTGCGCTTCATTCATGTACCGAAAGCAAAATATCCGTTAAGGCGGAAGAAAATTCTGAAATTCTTGTTCAGTGCACAAAAAATGGCAGCACTTTTGATGCAAAGCTTTACAGACCCGAGGATGCCCCCTGGGGATATTCCTGCGTAGGTAAATTCGGCAATGTTGCAAAGCGCCGTGTTAATACAATTATAGATAAAGAGATTGCGCCGTATTCAAACATGGTTCTCGGTGAGGTGTTGAACGATAAGGGTAACTGGTCGGGATATCTTCCTCACAGACATCCTCAGCCCGAATGCTATTATTTTAAATTTGACAGACCTGAAGGCTTCGGTGCAAGTTTTGTCGGTGACGAAGTTTTTAAGAGCGTTGACAACAGCTTTTCCGCAATTCCCGGAGGAGCGCTCCATCCGCAGTCGGTTGCTCCCGGTTTCCAGATGTATACCTGTTGGATGATAAGACATCTTGACGGCGACCCATGGCTTCAGACAACCCGCAACGAAGATGAAAGCTATATCTGGCTTCATAATGCAGAAATATAAAAAAGAGGGAATGTTTCATTTTCGAAACATTCCCTTTATAATTTTAGATTAACTGAGTTTGTTCAATGAAATGCAATTCATATCCGCCGATGGTTATGATAAGATAATCGTTAAGGTTAGCAAGTCCTGTTGTTGCATAGCCTGTGAGAGTTTTTTCTTCTGATGTATAACTGATGTCATAAATGACACCTTCGGTGTTGTTGGTTTTTGCTGTTGTATTTTTTGAATAATCAAGAGTCCATTCATTGCCGGTTGCATTATCTTTAATTGTTATTTTATTATCATCAGCCATGCATGAAAGGTCTGTTACTTTTGCTGTATTATATTTTGAGTTTTCTTTTTCAGAACTGAAAACCGTTACGCCCGTCTGAGTATCAACGATACGGGAAAAATTCCAGCTGATGTTTGCGAGCGAATCTTTTTGAGTGCCGCTGCAACCGCTCAAAAATAAAATCATAATCAGTAATAATGAAATAACTTTTTTCATAATCTTTAATATCTCCGATCCGACGAATAATATATAAATGATTATATTACTAATAGTAACTGTTGTCAAGAACGAAGCGAAAAATGAAGATATACAAGGGATTGCGGCTGAAAAAGCAGGGCAGAATTATGATTGATATAATACCAAAAAATAATTCTTTTACAGCACTAAAAAATTTTTTGAAAAAATTTAAAATTTTTTTGAAAAAAGGGTTGACATTTTCGGAAAAGTAGTGTATTATACGTCATGTCGCTTGACCAAAGCGACGCCGATGTGGGAGCATAGCTCAGCTGGGAGAGCATCTGCCTTACAAGCAGAGGGTCACAGGTTCGAGCCCTGTTGTTCCCACCATTTGGCCCGGTAGTTCAGTTGGTTAGAACGCTAGCCTGTCACGCTAGAGGTCGACGGTTCGAGCCCGTTCCGGGTCGCCATTAACAAGTGGCCTGTAATTTGATTACAGGTCATTTCTATGCCTCTGTAGCTCAGTTGGTAGAGCAGTGGACTGAAAATCCACGTGTCGTTGGTTCAATTCCGACCGGAGGCACCAATAGGTGCGGATGTAGCTCATCTGGTAGAGCGCCACCTTGCCAAGGTGGAGGTAGCGAGTTCGAGCCTCGTCATCCGCTCCATTTATTTTTAATATGGTGCCATAGCCAAGTGGTAAGGCAGAGGTCTGCAAAACCTCGATTCCCCAGTTCAAATCTGGGTGGCACCTCCAGAAATCCCGAATGCAATAGTGTTCGGGGTTTATTTTTTTTTATGTGATTTACTTTTTGAAAAACTTGTATTATAATGTTATTGTATTTTTTATAGGAGAAGTGAAAGCTATGTTCAAAAAAAGACAGGTTCATCTTGATTTTCATACAAACGGTACTTTGCCCGTTGGTAAAAACTTTTCAAAAGAGCAGTTTCAGAAAGCATTGAAACTCGGTCACGTTAATTCCATAACTGTTTTCTCAAAGTGTCATCACGGATGGGCGTATCATCCTACCGAAGCAAACGAAATGCATCCCGAACTTGACTTCGATTTGCTCGGCGCTCAGCTTGAAGCTTGCAAGGAAATCGATGTTAATGCTCCCGTATATATTTCGGCAGGTTTTGACGAAAAGGAATTTTTGAAACACCCCGAATGGCATTGGCGCCGTTCTTTAGATGATTCTGATTGTATGGAATATGAGAACGAAGTTCATTTTCATCTTCTTTGCTTCAATACGAATTATCTTGATTATCTTTGCAATCAGATTGAAGAGGTTATGGTCAAATATAATCCTTGCGGTATTTTCCTTGATATAGTCTATCCCAAGGTGTGCTTCTGCGAAAAATGCGTTGCTGATATGAAAGCTCTTGGTCTTGATATCGAAAATGAAGCTGACCTTAATAAATTTGCGGTCATGACTCTTAATAAATATATCGAAGCAACCAATGCCGCAGTCAGAAAACACAGCGACACAGCAACAATATTCCATAACAGCGGACATATTCCAAAGGGTAACTATAGCTTCATCAAAGCCAACACACATCTTGAACTTGAAAGCCTTCCCACAGGCGGTTGGGGTTATGACCATTTTCCGCTTTCTGCCGCTTATGTGCGCACTCTTGAAAACACCGATTTCCTCGGTATGACGGGAAAATTCCACCACAGTTGGGGAGAATTCGGCGGCTTTAAGCATCCCAACGCTCTTATCTATGAAACATCATTGAGTATTGCTAACGGTGCAGGTTGTTCAATCGGCGACCAGATGCATCCTCTCGGAGAAATGAACGAGGCAACTTACGGCCTTATAGGAAAGGCATATTCTCTTGTTGAAGAAAAAGAACCCTGGCTTGACGGTGCCGTTAATATTGCGGATATAGCTGTTCTGAGCGCGGAAGCGGTTACGGGAGATAGTAATGTGAAAGCTGATGTCGGTGCGAACAGAATGCTTCTCGAAAACAATTGTCTTTATAATTTTGTTGACGAAACAATGGATTTCTCGAAATACAAGCTTCTGATACTTCCCGATGTTTCAGTTGAATCCGAAACAACAATCGATAAAATCAGAAACTATGTCAAGAACGGCGGCAAGATTATTGCAAGCGGCGAATCGCTTGTTAAGAACGGTGAATTCTTCCTTGATACCGGTGCAAAATATAAGGGCGAAAATCAATTTAATCCCACTTATTTTGTTCCCTGTTTTGATACAGTCAACGGTAAAACCGAATATATCATGCTCTGCAACTCTTATGAATTCGATGCTGTTGATTGCGAAATTGAAGCATATATGCAGAACCCCTATTTCAACAGAACACTTGAGCATTTCTGCTCTCACGCTCACGCTCCCAATAATCCAGAAGAAAGTTTCCCTGCAGTTGCAATAAAAGGCAATGTTGCCTATATCGGATGGGATATTTTCACAGCATATGCCCGTCACGGACATCTTTGCTTCAAGGAGATTTTCACTCATTTGTTGAAGAAAATGGTTGGTGATGAATTGACCGTTTCTGCAGAAATTCCCGACAGAGCAGTTGTTACATATATGCGCCAGGAAAATAATAAGAGAAACATTCTCCATCTCCTGTATGCGCATACAACCGTCAGGGGCGAAAAAACAGAGGTTATTGAAGATACCGTTCCTCTTTATAATGTTAAATGCGGTGTGAGATTCGCTTCAAAACCCTCGAAGATTTCGCTTGTACCTTCGGGTGATGAGCTCGATTTTGAATATAACAACGGTATTGCGGAATTTATCGTTCCCAAAGTTGATATTCATCAGATGGTTGCAATTGATGATTAAAAAATAAGGTGAAATTTTGAGTATAAGTTCAGAAAAGATATCTGCTATCCGAAAAAAAGCTGCAGATATAGCTGTTGTATTAATATCAGCAGTAATTATCGGTATATTGTGCGGAATTGTCGGAGCACTTTTTGCGAAAAGCATCAGGTTTGCAACGGATTTAAGAGAAAAAAACAGTTTTCTTGTTTATATTCTTCCCATAGGCGGTCTTGTTTCGGTTGGTTTATATAAACTTGCCAAATGTGAAGGCCTTGGTACGATAAGTGTGCTTAAAAGCGCAAGGGGAGGTGAAAAAGTCCCCGTTTTGCTTATGCCGGTTATTTTTACCGCATCGGTTATAACCCATCTTTTCGGCGGTTCTGCAGGTAAAGAAGGGGCTACACTTCAGCTTGGCGGCACAATTTCGGAAGCGGTTTCCAAAATAACCCGTGCCAACGAAGAAAAACATTCGGTATATATGATTTGTGGCATGGCAGCTTTGTTTTCAGCTGTTTTCGGAACTCCTTTCGGCGCATGGATTTTTGCGCTTGAGGTTGTTTGGCTTAAAAAGGCGGTTATAAGTTCTGCTGTTCCCGCTTTGATTTCAAGTATAATTGCAAATATTATTTCTGTTGCAATCGGTGTCAGTCCCGAAAAATTTGAGGTGCACGCAATACCTGAAATCAATTTTGCTGTTTTCGGCAAAACATTGCTTATATCAGCGGTTGTTGCGCTTGTGAGTGCGATTTTTTGCTATCTTCTTCACGGCGGAGAAAAGCTTTTTGAAAAGCTCTTTAAAAATCCTTTTATAAGAATTTTTGTCGGCGGATGTATTGTTATTGTTCTGACCCTTGTTTTCGGAACAGAATATAACGGCAGCGGAATGGCGATTATAGAACGCATTTTTGAAGAGGGGATTGTTAAATCTGAGGCGTTTTTGCTGAAAATAATATTTACGGTAGTGACCATTTCATCGGGTTACCGAGGCGGAGAAATCGTGCCTTCTCTTTTTATCGGTTCAACCCTCGGAGGCACTTTGTCGCCGATTTTGGGTTTGCCTACCGAATTCGGTGCAGCAACGGGTATGATTGCATTTTTCAGCGGCGTTACCAACTGTCCTCTTGCCTCTGCTGTGATAAGCATTGAGCTTTTCGGTATCGAAGGTTTTCTTTATTTCGCAGTTGCAGCCCTCGTTGCAAGGCTTGTTTCAACTAAAAAAAGTTTATATAATTAAAATCAGGACTGCAGAATTTGTTTTCTGCAGTCTATTTTCTGTTAAGGTATTGTAAAAATTTAATATTACTTTATAATGGTTTATTATAATATTCAGGAGGTTGTGAAATGGCAACAGTAATACCCCTTACATTTTGGATTCTTTTCGGCGCAGCAATGCTTATAAGCTCAATCGGATTTTATAAGTATGTTTACTTTATTTCGCTTGGTTACGGCTTTTCAATTGCTGGACTCGGCGCAATAATGCTCTTTATGTTCAGAGATAATCTCTCAATCGGAACGGTTCTTGCTTGTGTTCTCTTCATCATTTACGGTATCCGTCTCGGCGGTTATCTTCTTGTCAGAGAGCTTAAAAGTTCCGCATACCGCAACACCATGAAAACCGAAATCAAAGACGGTTCAGCAATCGGTCTCGGCGTAAAGTTTGCAATCTGGATTACTTGCGGCGCACTTTATGTTACTCAGGTTCTTCCCGTTTTCTATCGTTTGCTCAACGGAGAAAAAACAGACGGTTTCTGCATTGCAGGTGTAATAATCATGGCTTTCGGTATCATTTTTGAATCAATTGCCGATATGCAGAAAAACAATTCCAAAAAGAAGAATCCCAAGAGATTCTGTGATACAGGTCTTTATAAAATCGTTCGTTGCCCGAACTATCTCGGCGAAATGATTTTCTGGACAGGTGTTCTTGTTTCAGGCGTTAACGTTCTTGAAGGCGTCGGACAGTGGGTTCTTGCTCTTATCGGTTACATAGGAATAATTTTTGTTATGTTCAGCGGCGCACGCCGTCTTGAAATCCGTCAGAATAAAAACTACGGAAGCGACCCTGAATATCAGAAATATGTGAAAACAACACCTATTCTTCTTCTTTTTATTCCTCTTTACAGCGTAGAAAAATATAAATTCCTTGTTGCATAAAAATATCAGCCTTGTTTTTCGTGAACAAGGCTGTTTTTCTTGACTTTGAATTTTTTTGCTGTATTGTTTTTTTGAGGTGATCAGATGTTCGCAAAAATATATAATAAAGAAATCAAAATTGATTATAACAATGTTGATGGCTTCAACAGATATCCTTCCGATATTATGGCTGAATATGTTCAGTCAATGGAGGAAGGTCTTGATATCGAAAAATATAAGCCTCTTTTTGAAGCGGTTTCAGAGCTTGATAACGGTGAATATAAAACCCGTATGAGCGATGTTATATATGAAATGATTATCAACGCAAAAATGCAGAAAGACTATAAATATAACGAGCCGAGCGAATGGAGAGAAATCAAAAAGCTCAGAAAACCCCATGATTTTGATATGGTTATGCCCGATGAAGCAACTCTTCGCAAAAAACTTCTCGGCGCCTGGACGGGAAGAGCAGTCGGATGCCTTCTCGGTAAACCCATTGAATGCATAAGAAGCGATGAACTTATTCCTCTTTTAAAAGAAACACGCAACTATCCCATGCACAGATATATTCTCAGCACGGATATTACCGATGAGGTTTGTTCTCATTATAAATTCTTTCTGAAGAATAAGCCCTATGCCGATACCGTTGACGGTATGCCCGTTGATGATGACACAAATTATGTTGTTCTTGCGCAGAAAATAATTGATGATTGCGGAAGAGATTTTGATTCCGATGATGTTGCAAACGCATGGATGAAATATCAGTCGATTTATTCTTGTTTTACTGCCGAAAGAATTGCTTATGTCAATTTTATAAACTGCATTGAACCTCCCGCATCGGCTATGTATAAAAACGTTTGCCGTGAATGGATAGGTGCGCAGATAAGAGGGGATTATTTCGGTTATATCAATCCCGGTGAACCCGAGGATGCCGCAGAAATGGCGTTTACCGATGCAAGAATATCCCATGTCAAAAACGGAATTTACGGCGAATTGTTTGCCGCAGCGATGATTTCATGCGCCGCAGTAACCGATAATATCGAAGACATTATTCTCGGCGGTCTTTCGCAGATTCCCGAAACCTCACGTCTTTATGAAGCTGTTATGAAGATATATGACGGCTATAAAAACGGCGTCACAATCGATGAGTGCTTTGATATTATCCATGCCGCATATGATGAACATACAGACCACGGCTGGTGCCACACAATTTCCAATGCGATGATAGTTGTTGCTGCTCTTCTTTACGGTGAGGGTGACTTCGGAAAATCAATTTGTCTTGCAGTCGGCATGGCTTTTGATACAGATTGCAACGGTGCAACAGTCGGCTCTGTTCTCGGTATGAGAAACACAATTGACGGCATCGATGAATACTGGAAAAAACCGATTAACGGAAAAATCCATACCTCGATTTTCGGCGTAGGCACGATTGATATCGAAAAAGCTGTTGACAGAACAATCGAACACATAAATCAGGTGTGATTTTATTGGCGTCATCTATTGACGAAAAAGTAAATAATTGTTATAATTTATCCGAAAAAATTTTGCAAGGAGTGATTCCAATGGCAAAGAGCATTCAGGATATCCTGAACCTTATCAAAGAAAAAGACATTAAAATGGTTGACTTCAAGATGGTTGACATTAATGGCCAGTACCGTCATGTTACAATTCCCGCAGAAAACTTCTCCGAGGATACAATGAAGAGCGGTATCGGTTTTGACGCTTCAAACTACGGCTATGCTGTTGTTGAAAAGAGCGACATGGTATTTATTCCCGACCCCGATACAGCGGTTATCGATCCTTTCTGCGATATCGCTACTCTGTCAATGACAGGTAACGCTATGATTATCGATTCTCCCGAAAACCGTCCTCTTGCTCAGTATCCCAGAAATATCATCAAGGCAGCTGTTGAATACATGAAAGACAGCGGTATTGCTGATGAAATGAAGATTCTTCCCGAGTTTGAATTCTATCTTTTCGACGATGTAAGATGGAATGTTGACGGAAAACATATCGGTGCAACTGTTGATGCAAGCCAGTCATATTGGAATTCCAATAATGACGGTCTCGGCGTTGTTGTTGCAAAGCAGAAGAACTATCATATCGCAAAACCCTTTGATACTTCTTATGAGTGCCGCAGCGAAATGTGCCTCCACATGAAGGATGCAGGCATCGAAATCAACTATCATCATCCCGAAGTTGCAGCTTCAGGTCAGTATGAAATCGAACCCCAGCTCGGCGAAGTTGTTCATATGGCAGACGCTTCAATGATGATTAAATACATCATCCACAACACAGCTCTCAAATACGGCAAGACCGCAACATTCATGCCCAAGCCCATTTACGGCGAAGCAGGCAGCGGTATGCACGTTCATATGCTCCTTTTCAAGGACGGCGAACCTGTATTCTCGGATGATAACGGTTATTCACATCTGAGCGAAACAGCTCATTATTTCATGGGCGGTCTCCTTAAGCATATCGGTGCACTCTGCGCTCTCACAAATCCCAGCACAAACTCATTCAAGAGACTTGTTCCCGGATTTGAAGCTCCTGTT
>JAZQTZ010000026.1:0-18643 GCA_045631105.1 Acutalibacteraceae bacterium | reverse complement strand
AAAATTTGAAACGGAGGTTTGCACAATGAAAAGAACTTACCAGCCCAAGAAGCGTCATCGCAAGATGGAACACGGCTTCCGCAAGAGAATGGCTGACAGAAACGGCCGCAAGGTTCTTGCTCGCAGAAGAGCAAAGGGCAGAAAGCAGCTCACATATTAATCCCCGAATAAGGATTGATTGAAATGTCACGAGCAGTTACCCTTAAGCAAAACACGGAATTTCACCGTGCCTACGGCAGGGGCAAGGTAAAGACCTCCCCTTTTCTCGTAACCTATGTTGTTAAAAACAGAGGGCTTGGATGCCGTATAGGCATTACTGCCGCAAAGAAACTCGGCAGTGCAGTTGAGAGAAACAGATGCCGCCGCATCATCAGGGCGGCATTCTCCTCAATTTCTCCGTTTTGCAGCGGAAACTACGATATCGTTTTCGTTGCAAGATTCAAAACCAAAAAACTGAAAAGCTGTGACCTCGTTCCTGTTATGAAAAACCATCTCACGGAGCTCGGGGTTATCAGAAAAGCTGCGGAGGCGGATTTTTGATGAAAAAATTTCTGCTTGCCGCTATTCGTTTTTACCAAAAACGCATCTCACCGTTATTTCCACCTATGTGCAGGTTTTATCCGACCTGCTCAAATTATGCAATAGAGGCAATCAAGGTTCACGGTGCATTCCGGGGAACCCTTCTTACTGTTTTCAGACTATTGAGATGCAACCCACTGTTCCGCGGCGGCTACGACCCTGTTCCGCCAAAGAAACATTCACACCCGGAGGATAAAAAATGACCGCTCTTTATGAATTTCTCGGCGTACCTTTCGGCGCTGTTCTGAGATTGATTTATAACAGCATTGGCTTTGAAAGCTATGCTATTTCAATTGTTTTACTTACTCTTCTCACAAGATTGCTGACCATCCCTTCAACAATCAGCCAGCAGAAGGGAATGGCTAAAACTCAGCGAATTCAGGCAAAGATACGCAAAATACAAGCAAAATATGCAGGCAACCAGCAGAAAATTCAGGAGGAAACCACCGCTCTCTATCAGAGAGAAGGTTATAATCCGATGAATGCGGGTTGTACTCCCATGCTCTTCCAGTTTGTTATTCTTTTCGGTCTTATCGGTGCGATTTATTATCCTCTGAGCAATTTCCTCACAGGCATTACAGATGCGGAAATCAAACTTCTTTCCGATGCTGTTGCAAAAATCAGCACATCAAAATTCGCAAGCAGTTCACATCTTGCAGAGCTGCTCATAATCCAGAATATTGACCAGCTTCAGGGCATCCCCGGTGTAAGCGAAGCAACATACAATGCAATCGCTGCAATCAACTTCGATTTCTTCGGACTCTTTTCACTCGGCGATGTACCCAAAGACTACGGTTTGCATATTATCTGGGCAATACCCGTACTTTCTTTCCTTTCATCAATGGCAACATCGCTTTATTCTCAGATAAAGCAGAAGAAAAACAACCCCGCAATGGCAAACAACCCCATGATGGGCTGCATGATGTTCGGTATGCCTCTTATGTCGCTTTACTTTGTTGTAAGCTACCCTGCAGGCATCGGCATCTACTGGATTGCATCCAGTATTTTCAGCTTTATCATTACTGTTATTGTCGGTCATTTCTACAGCCCCAACAAGACCATTGCAAGACTTATGGTTGACGAAACTGTTGCCCGCCGCTCAAAAGAAATCAACGCAAAGCAGATTGCGGCAAACAAAAATCAGTAATATCAGGTGGTGTAAATCTTGATAAAAGAGGCTATCGGCACAGGTGCTACTCTTGAAGAAGCAAAAGAGGCTGCCCTTAAAGAGCTCAACGCTCCCGAAGAGGCAGATGTTAAATATGAAGTTCTCGAAAGACCCAAATCAAAGGTTCTCGGTATTTTCGGCGGTTCACCCGCAAAAGTAAAGGCGTTTTACGAATATGAAGATGACCCGTTTGCAAAAGCAAAGGATTATATTCTTAATATTCTCAAAAACCTCGGTATCGAGGAGGCTGAAATCAGCGTTGAAGCAGACGAAGAAGACGTTCGTTTCTCAATTGAATGCGGCGATGATTACGGCTCTGTAATCGGCAGAAGAGGCGAAACCCTCGATGCTATCCAGTATCTTACACGCCTTGTTATCAACAAAGGCTCTGAAGATTATAAAAGAGTTTCAATCAACGTTGGCAACTACCGTGAAAAGAGAGAAAACACTCTCCGTTCACTTGCACGCAAGAACGCTGCAAAGGTTCGTAAGTACGGCAGAAACGTTGTTCTTGAACCCATGAATCCCTATGAAAGACGCATTATCCACACAACCGTTCAGGAAATCGAAGGCGTTACCTCCCATTCAGTAGGCAGCGATGGCGACAGAAAGGTTGTTATCACTCTTGAAGAAGGCGTAAAGCCCACCAACGGCGGCTACAATAAAGGCGGCAGAGGCGGTTACAACAAGGGCGGATACAGAGGAAACAGAGGCGGCAGACGTTATAACGACAGCGCTGAAACTTCCGATGCTCCCGCAAGAGCTCCCCGTTCAGATTCTGCAGGCGTATCGCTCTACGGCAAAATCGAAATCAATAAATAATGCAAAACCCACTCACTGTTTCGGTGAGTGGGTTATTTTTTATGGTTTAAGCAATCCTGATTCAATTGAAGTTGAAATAATCCCCTCGACTATGTTCCAGAGTTCGGGGGTTGCGGTGCGGATAATATCCATGCGCTTATAAATCTGCGGTGCATGAACATCGCCGAGTTTCCATGTGTGACCGTTTGTGAGATAATTGAGAATAAGCGGCTGGAGGCGGTCAATTGCATTTGCATATTTCGATTCTGGAGTTTCCTTCGCTTCAAATTCATCCCAGAGCGCACGGATTTCATCGCCCTGGCCGTCTTTGAGCATTCCGAAAAGCTTTTCGGCAGAAGCAATCTCTCTGTCAAGCTTATCCTCGTTACCTTTGACATCGTAGGCAAAAGTATCTCCTGCATAAACCTCAACAAGGTCATGCACGAGTGCGATTTTCAAAACCTTTGAAATATCAACCTTATCTGCGCTGTATTCTTCAAGAATCATTGCCATAACAGCAAGATGCCATGAATGCTCTGCATCATTTTCGCGCCTTGAACCGTCAACAACAAGGTTTCTGCGGAGAACATTCTTCATTTCATCAATCGTTATTATAAATTCAATCTGTTTTTTCATCTTTTCACTACCGATAAAATCAAATTTGTCCATATTCTCACTTCCTTTGCGTTTATTATACCAAACATCGCCTGTTTTTTCAAGGTTGAAGCTTTGGCATAACCGTGTTATAATATTATCAATAATGTATTATATTTAAGGATGTTTTGCCATGAAGGTTTTGATTGAGCTTTTTGATACCGAACAGATTTTCAACTATCTCGCGACTCTCATTTTCAAACCCGAAAAGGTTTATTTTGTCGGCGATAACAAGATTATGGATGAAAATTGCCGTAAAAAAGCAAAACAGCTTGCCCGCACTCAAAAACTCAATACCGATTTTTTTTACAGATATATAAATCCTAATGATTTTTATAGTCTGCGCAATAAAATTGCTGAAATAATCGAAGACGAAAAAAAGCTCGGCAACGAATGCGTTATCGATGTTACGGGAGGCCGTGACCTTGCACTTGTTGCAGCTGGATATCTCATGTCTCTCGGCACGGAAATAATAAGATACGACCCAAAAATCAAAAAGTTCCATTCTCTTGCAAGCGGTGAAACCTTCGATGCAGATATAAATCTTTCATGCGAAGATATCATCACCGTTGCAGGCGGCACGATTTTCAGCAACACCCACAGCTTTTCTTTCTCTTCCGACGAACAGGAAATGCTCAGAAAAATCATCAGCATCTATTATAAAAACCGCGGAAACTGGAACAAATTCGTAAAATACCTTCAGCGCATCTCGAAGAAAGACGGCGAAAAGGTCGGTGAAAGACTCTGGATTGAAGCACCTGCAACATTGAACACCGACGGAAAAACTTTTTCGGCAAACAGTGAAATCTTATCGGAGCTTGAAAAAGCAAGTGCAATATCCGATTTTCATTTCTCTCAAAAAGAAAACAGGCTTGAATTCAGATATAAATCATCCGAAATTGCAAATCTTCTTGTCAACGAAGGCGTATGGCTTGAACTTATAGTTTATTTCACGGTAAAAAACACCGATATCTTTACCGATTCCGATACGGGCGTCAAATTCATATGGGATATCCCCGAAAGCGGAAATTCTCTTTCCGACCTTCTTTCGGACAACACTCCGAGAAACGAGGTTGACGTTATGGCGGTCATGGGCATAAAACCTATATTTATTTCATGCAAAACAAGAGCGCCGATTAACGAAGATTTAAATGAACTTTACGCAATCCGTGAGCGTTTCGGCGGTGAACTTGCCTGCGCCGTGCTTGCAACAACAAAGCGGGTTGAAAGAGAATCACCGATATATGAACGTGCAAGGGCGATGGGGATTGAAATCATCCATGAGCAGGACCTTGATTTCGGAACTGCAAAAAACAAACTGATAAAACTCTGCGAGGTATGATATGTCAACAGAAAGAGGAACGGTTGAACTGACAAACATGGTCATGGTTACCGACCCTGACGGTAAAATGCTTGTTCAGGAAAGAATAAAAAGCTGGAAAGGAATCTCATTCCCCGGCGGTCATGTTGAGCCCGGTGAAAGCTTTGTTGACTCTGCAATCAGGGAAATCAAAGAGGAAACAGGTCTTGAAATCCGCAACCTTAAACCCTGCGGTGTTATCCATTGGTCGCATAACCGCAATTTCAACAGATATATTGTTTTTCTTTATAAAACATCGGATTACAGCGGTGAACTGCTTCCCGAAACAGACGAGGGCAAGGTTTTCTTTGCAACTTATGATGAAATAAAAAGCATGAAACTTTCATCGAATTTTGCGAATTATCTGCCCATGTTCATGAGCGACGAATTCAGCGAAGCTTACGGCTCGTGGAATGAAGATGACCCCGAGATATTGGTTTATAAATAATCTTAATAAATTTGTAATAATTTTAATGACTGTTTTGTAATTCCGACCCATTAGAATGATAATTGTCCGAGGGATTACTTATTTTCGAGGTGAAAAAATGTATACCGTTTTAGTCTGCGATGACGATATCGCAATACTCGATTCCGTTGAAATTTATCTGAAGCTTGAAGGCTATAATGTTCTCCGTGCCGAAAACGGCAGACAGGCGCTTGAAAGGGTCAGAGATAACGTGGTGCACTGCGTTATTCTCGACATAATGATGCCTGGTCTTGACGGTTTGCAGGCAACATTAAGACTTCGCGAAAAACACAACATACCCATCATTCTCCTTTCCGCAAAAAGCGAAGATACCGACAAAATAATGGGACTTTCTTTCGGCGCAGATGATTATGTCACAAAACCCTTTAATCCTCTTGAGCTTATGGCGAGGGTAAAATCACAGATAAGAAGATTCACGGCGCTCGGCTCAATGGAGAAAAAGGATGGCGTTATAACAACAGGGGGACTTTCGCTTGATACTCTTGCAAAAGAGCTTACTCTTGACGGTGAAACGGTGAAGCTGACAGCCACCGAATACGGCATAATCAGCGTACTTATGGAAAATCTCGGAAGAGTGCTTTCAACGGGTCAGATTTATGAGGCGGTATGGGATGAACCCGCCTATAACACGGAAAAAACAGTTACGGTACACATCAGAAGAATCCGCGAAAAAATTGAAATCAATCCCAAAGACCCGAAATATTTAAAGGTGGTGTGGGGAATTGGCTACAAAATCGAAAAATATTAAATACTCCAAGGGGACAAAAACCGCCGCATTGCTTATTGCGGTCATCATGTTTTTCTCCTCGGGATACTTTGCAAATCTATTTATAAGAGGCTTTGCAGACTACAATGCCTATGACAAGGGCAGATATCATTATACTCATACGGATGCATTCCGTGCGTTGATGAATTCGGTTGAGAACTATTATATCAGCGACTTTGAAATTGACGGTCAGATTTTTGACACTTTTGAGGATTTTCAAAAAAGCGAAAGATTCAAAACCGCTTCAGCTGAATATGATGCACTTGTTGAAAAAATTTCCGAAGCATATGATTTTCTTGAAAACTCTGAAACTGAGGTTTATGTAACAAGCGAAAACAGTTACAGATACCTTTATCCCTATAAGAATTTTGTTTATCTGTTTGATTACAGCGGCAATCTTATACATGAAGATTCCTTCTTCTCTTATAATGTCGAAAAAGTCTATCCTCACGATGAACCAACGGAATCAACAACCGTATCCGAAATTCCGACAACCAAAAAAATTGTTGAGATGACAGATGAATACGGTGTTTCTTATACTGCCGCGGTCAGCGAAGAAACAACATCACCCGCTTCTGTGAATTCAACCGATTCAGAAGTCTGGACCGACAGCGATGACGGTAACGGCAGATACCGGAAAAACAACGGTCAGATACTCCGCTTCCATAACCCGGGCGACGGTCAGCCGCCTCTTGAGGTTCAGGATATCGGTCAGGCATTGCAGGCAATAAACGCCATAAACGGCTACACTTGCTACGGCGAATCAACAAAAGCCCGTTTCCTTGAAGAAGTTGAGGCAAACAAAGTTCAGTATCTCCATGATATTTATAACAACAGTATGCCGCATCATTCTTATGATTATATTCTTAAACATTTCAAAACCGTTAATTATGCGATTATCGGCAACGGCAAACTCAAAACCAACTGCGGAGTTACCGAAGCCGATACCGAAGCGCAGATTATCGAAAAACTCGGCGGAGATTTTATTGAAGCAAGCGTAAACGGAACATACAAAGTTTTGAAAAGCTCCGCATATGAAAGCGTTCCGAATTTTTATGATGAATTCAACAGTTGGCTTTTGGGCAACGTTTCAAGTGTTCTGGAGCAGGGTTATTTTTCAGATACCAAAAATACGGTTGCATATTTCTCGTTTGATGTTGATTTGGAAACAGCAGACCCGTTCATGCTTTCATACGGAGCGTTCAGCGATTTCCTTACCGCTCCGATAAAAAATCCCACAATCTGCCTTGCTATGTTTGTATTGTCATTCCTTGTTGCTTGTGCGGTGTGCATTTATCTTCTTTCTGTTGCGGGAAAAACAGCAGACGGAACGAAAATCAATTTCTTTGATAAGGTTCCCACGGAAATTAACTGGTTATTTGGCTTGGCAGTTGCGGCGTTTGCGGCGGCGGGTGCAATAACTGTTGTTTATTTTGAAGCCTGTCCCATGGAAATTGCATACTCGGGAATGCTTGACTACGGTTTTACAACAGCAATTTTACAGTTTGTAAGTAAATCAACCGATGCGATTGTCGGAATTTTTGTAAGCTTGTTCTTCATGATAATCACGGGACTTATTGCAAGCCTTGCAAGAAACATCCGCAACAAATCATTCTGGAAGCATACTCTCTGTTATCATCTTCTCCGATTTGCAGGATGGCTTCTTAAGAATATCTGGAAATTGCTTAAGTTCATCCTCAAACCTTTTGATAAGGTGTTCAGAAAAATCTGCGCTTTCTTTAAAAAGCAAATTGACAAAATCAAATATATCCTTGCCTGCGATTATTCAAAAGGCGACGGCAAAAAATTCAGAACGATTGCTTATATCTCTGTCGTTGGATTTGTCGTTGCAACAATTCTCTATTATTCAATCGGCGGTATGATTGCCGACCATGAAGAATTCCTCGCTTTTCTCATATATTTTATCGGTATTCTCGGTGATCTTGCAATTCTGAGTTTTGTTATTCTAATAATCGTTTCCCTTGACAGAATAATGGCTTGCGTTTCGCATGCAAGAGAAGGCAAGCTCGACGGAAAAATCGACATGAAATTCATGCCCCCGTTCATGCGCCGCTTTGCGGAGGATATTCTCTCCATGCAGGACGGACTTCAGAATGCGGTTGAAAGCGCAGTCAGAGACCAACGGATGAAAGCAGAGCTTATAACAAACGTTTCGCACGACCTAAAAACTCCCCTCACCTCGATTGTCAACTACGTTGATCTTCTCAAAAAATGCGATGTTGAGGACGAAGTTGCACAGAGATATATCGATGTTCTCGACGAAAAGGCTGCAAAAATGAAAAAACTTATCGAGGACTTGGTTGAAGCTTCAAAAGCATCTTCGGGCGCAATTGAAATTCATCCCGTAAAGGTTAATCTCTGCGAATTTGCCGCACAGGCAGTCGGCGAGCATGAGGATGAACTCAAAAACTATAACATCGGTCTTGTTCTGAAAACTCCTCCCGTTCCCGTCACGGTAACTGCTGATTCGCAGAAAACATCAAGAATAGTCGAAAATCTCTTCTCAAACATCAGAAAATACGCCATGGAAGGCACAAGAGTTTATGTTGAGGTTGCCGACGGCGCAGACTATGCATCGATAATTTTCAAGAATATTTCAAAATATCCCCTTGATGTTTCCGCAGACGAATTAACCCAGCGATTTGTCAGAGGCGATTCTTCCCGTTCGGGCGAAGGAAGCGGTCTCGGACTTTCGATAGCGCAGAATCTCTGCGAATTGCAAAAAGGTAAATTCAGAGTTGAGGTTGACGGCGACTTGTTCAAAGTTACGCTCTCACTCCCAAAAACAGAATAAAAAAATTCACGGTGGCGGATTTCCGTCACCGTGTTTTCTTTTAGTTAAAAGCTTCTACAAGCGCATGATATTCTTCTTCCGAAACCGCAACAACAGAACCGTGGCGCGGTCTGAGATGATCCATTGAATAGGTTGACCTCTGCACACGTCTGAAATTCTTGAAATCTCTCGTCATCTGTGCAAAGAATGTGCCTTGGGAATATTCATCCATAATCATCATCCATGCGTCTGTGCCCGTTATGCGGTACATTGAGCTTCCCTCAACTCCGTGCCAGTTGAGCGAACAAATTGTGTAGTCTGTATTATAAGGGCCTGTCAGATTCTTTGATTTTACATAGGCGATTTTCTGTGTGATATCTTCTTTGAAATAGAGATAGTAATAGCCGTCTTTTTCGTTATAAATGATGTCGCCGTCGATGCATTGAATGTTTCTTGTTTCTCCCGTTTCGGGGTCAACCTCATTCCATCTGCCGTAAAGAACTTTCGGCTCTGTTTCAAAGGTTTTGAAATCCTTTGTGTATGCATAATAATGACCTGCAGTGTCATTTTCAGCAGTTGAATTTGCCCAGTAAACCATATACATACCCTTGTCATTATCCCAGATTGCCTGAGGCGCCCATGCTCTGTTTGTTGTTTCAAAGCCCTCAAACTGACGGATATCAATAACGGTTTCGTCAATCCAGTTTATCATGTCATATGATTTCCAAGTGATAAGAGCATGATTTGATGTCCAGCCTTCAAGAGCATTCATATCGGTTGCAATTATAAAATAACAATCCTTACCGTTTTCATCAACACCCTTAAGCATATACGGGTCACGGACGCATCCCGTGCCTTTTGTCTGCTTGATTATCGGCTCGTTGTTGTTGAGCGCTTCAAAATTATAGCCGTCTGTGCTGACTGCAAGATGGATTCTCTGCTCATCAACTTCATTTCCAACGAAATAGCAGAAAACATATGCACCCGAAGTGCTGACTGCAGGATATGCATAATCATTGAAAATATAATTGAAAAGAAAATACGGTACCATCACCGCCGCCATAAGTATGCGTTTGAATGCCATGAATGTCATTTTTTATTCTCCTCTGCTTTATTATGCATATATAATAACACAGATTAAATATAAAATAAAGCATTAATTGACTTTACAAGCTAAACAATATATAATAAATATATTAATTATTTGGGAGATAGTTATGGAAAAATTCGAAAAAAGATTTAAAATTGACTGCTCACCCGTTGCAGACAAAAAACAGACTCTTACATATAAATCCGTAAGATTTATGGTTATCACCCCCTGCCTTCTTCGTGTTGAAGTTCAGAACGACGGTAAGTTCTGCGACGAACCGACTCAGAGCGTGTGGTTCAGAAATCTCGGCGATGTGAATTTCGAGGTTAAGGAATCGGGAAATAAAATCGAAATCAAAACCGAAAAAGCAATTTTCACATATTCGCTTTCGTCAAAAAAGATGCTTTCGATAAAGCTTTCTGACGGCAGAACAGTTAAAAACTATAAATCGGGAAATCTCAAGGGAACCTGCCGTACACTTGATATCACAGCAGGAATAATCAAGCTTTCCGATGGCGTATGTTCAAGAAACGGCGTTGCAATTCTTGACGACAGCAAAACTCTTGCCATAAAGCCCGACGGTCTTATTCTCCCCCGTGAAAACAAAGAAAAAGACGAATATTATTTCGCTTACGGCAATGACTATATCGGCGCAACAACCGACCTTTATAAACTCACAGGCAAAGTGCCTCTCATTCCGAGATATGCTCTTTCCAACTGGTGGAGCAGATACAAGGATTATTCTCAGGAAGAATATTTAACCCTCATGGATAAGTTCAAGGAGGAAGAGATCCCCATCACCGTTGCAACTGTTGACATGGACTGGCATTGGGTTAAAATCAAAGAAAAATTCGGCAAAGACGCTCACAAGGTTACAAATCACAGAAACTTCATGGAATATGTCTATGATGTATGGTCAGTCGGCTGGACGGGTTACAGCTTCAACACCGAGCTTTTCCCCGACCCCTATGCATTCCTTAAAAAGCTCAAAGACGATAACTATCATGTAACTTTCAATCTTCATCCCTCAATGGGTGTGCGCTGGTTTGAAGACCAATACGAAGATATGTGCAAGGCTATGGGACAGAATCCTGCCGAAAAGAAACCCGTACCTTTTGATATAACCGATAAGAAGTTCACCGAAAACTATTTCGACATTCTTCATCATCCGTTTGAAAAAGCAGGCGTTGACTTCTGGTGGATTGACTGGCAGCAGGGCAAAAACACCGCAGTCAAGGGTCTTGACCCCCTCTGGGCACTCAACCATTATCATTTCCTCGACAACGCAAAGGATAATCACAGACCTCTCATTCTCTCCCGTTTCTGCGGTGCAGGAAGTCAGAGATATCCCCTCGGATTCAGCGGTGACACAACCCAGACCTGGAAAAGCCTCGATTTCCAGCCGGGATTCACGGCAACGGCTTCAAACATCGCCTATCCCTGGTGGAGCCACGATATCGGCGGTCACTGCATGGGCAAAAAAGATGACGAACTCTATCTCCGTTGGGTTCAACTCGGCGTTTTCAGCCCTGTTATGCGACTTCACTCAACAAACAACGAATTCGCAGGCAAAGAGCCCTGGAATTTCAGCGGACCCGTTCAGAGAATCGCAACCGACGCTCTCCGCTTAAGACACAAGCTTCTCCCCTATATCTACACGATGAACTAACGCACTCACACCGAGTGCAGAGCAATATGCGAGCCTATGTATTATGCTTATCCCGAAGATAAGAGCGCATATGAATGCAGAAACGAATTCTTCTTCGGAACAGAACTCATCGTTGCACCCATCACCGAACACACCTCGCTCAAAACAAATTTTGCAGGCGTTAACGTATGGCTTCCCGAAGGCAGATACACAGATATCTTCACGGGCAGAATTTATAAAGGCAACAAATTCGTTAAGATGTTCCGTGATATTGACTATATCCCCGTTCTTGCAAAAGAGGGCGCAATCATTCCCATGAGCGCAAACGACAGAACAAACGACTGCTCAAACCCCGAAACCCTTGAGCTTCTTGTTTACAGAGGCAACAACACCTTCACTCTCTATGAGGATGACGGCGATACTCTTTCATATCAGAACGGCGAATATCTCAAAACCGCATTCACCGTTTCCGAAAATGCAGATAAGATTGATTTCTCCGTTTCAAAAGCAGACGGCGTTTCATCCGTTGCACCCGAAAACAGAACCTTTGTTATTAAGTTCAAGGATATCGTTTCGGCTGACGCAAAAATTACCGTTGACGGTTCGGATTATGATGCAAAAACCGAAAAAGACTGCGACACAATCAGAATCACCGTCACTGCAAAAGCTGTTTCCGATATAAAAATCGCTCTCTGCAACTGCGTTTATCTTGAAAACAAAAACGAAAAGCAGGAGCTCACAAAAGTTATCTCTAAATTCCAGATGTCAACCGATAAGAAGGGCATGATTTATAATTCCTTTATCAAAAAAGGAAAGTCACTCCCCTCTGTTTCAAAAGAATTCGCAGAACCCATCAAAGAGATTATGGAACTTTACAGGTAAAATAAAAGGAGGATTGATTTAATGAACGCATTGCTCGGCAAAGCCAAATGGCTGTTTACCGAAATCAAAACCCATTGGAACACTCCCGCCGAAGGCAAATATGTTCCTTACAAAGAATACAGGGACGTTCTTTTTGCCGTCGGAAGCAACTATGCAGGCTCAAAGGTGCTTGAATACATAGGATTTTTCTCCTCATGCTATCTCATTATGCACCATTATAAGCTCCCCTATCTCACCTTCTCTGTTATCGGCATTCTGAATATGCCTCTCGGCTATATTTCAGCGCTGATGTGGTGGTTCGTCTGCGACAACCTCGGCTTCCTTCCCAAGAAAACCGAGAAGAAATTCTATTTCGTATATGCCCTGATGATGTTATTCGGCATATCAACGATTCTGTTCGACTACTCACGGCTGTTCAACCCGACAAGTCCGTTCATTACATATCTCAACGGTCTTGAAGGTCTGAACGCAACGGCGTGTTTCAAAACATTCGGAACCCATTTTCTCTATACAGGTTGGGTCGGCGCAAGAAATATCTTCTGGCGAAAGAAGCTTCTTCCCAAATTCGGAAGATATAAGTATTCGCTCTATTGCGATGTTATTCCCAAATGCATAATGGTTATCCTCATCGGCTGGCTTCCCGTTTATAACATTCCCGATGTTGCAACAAGAGTCTGGGTTGCAAACCTTCTTTTCGCAACCTATAATGTTTTCGGATTTGCAAACAACATGGAAACCTGCACCAAGAGCATCAGCCCCAATCTTCAGGAAAGAATTCTTGTTCGCAGCTATCCCGTCAAGCTCTCGCATTTCTTCAACACCATCGTCGGCATAATCATGCCCGCAGCTATCGGTATGCTCAGATATGAATGGGCAGATATCAATGTTTACAGATATGTTATCCCCATCACCTTCTGCGTTCTTGCCGCATTCACAATGATTTTCGCAGGCAAGGTCAAGGAAAGAATTCCTCAGCCTCCCGTTGAAAAGAAAGTTCAGATTAAGTTCTGGGACGGTATGTTCGGCGTTCTGCGCAACAAATATCTGCTTATCAACACAATAGTCGGTCTTATCGACTCTCTCGGAAACGGTATGCTTCCGTTTGTTACCATTCTCTATTTCTATACCTTCCGCCTGAGCGGTCTCCCCTACAGCCTCATCGTTATGCTCATTTCCTTTGCCGGAACACCGCCCGATTTGCTCTCTCCCTATTTCCTCAAGAGATTTTCATATAAGCAGATTATGATTTTCTATCAGCTCACGAGAGCAATCGGCAACGCACTTATCGCCTGCGCAATGTGGTTCTGCGGCGATAATCTTACTCTCTGCGGAACAATCTGCGTTGTTGTTCTTTTCTTCATGGAAATGACAAAGACCGTTCCCACAACTGCGGGTCACGATATGAACGTGCGTATCGGCGACTATCAGATGTATCTTTCAGGCGAACGCCTTGAAAGCTTTGCAGGCGTTTTCGGCTGGTTCACGGGTCCGATAACCTCATTCGTAGGTCTTATCATTCCTCTTATGCTTCTCAAATACGGCTTCAACTCCAACTGGGACGTTCTCTTTATCGATGCTTCAAGAAGAAGCATTATCGTTATCCCGATTATCGTTGACGTTATAGGCTTCGCACTCATGACAATTCCCTATTTCTTCTGGGATTATGACAGCAAGAAGCAGAACATGGTTATGGAAGTTCTCAAACGCCGTGCGGAAGTTACGGAAAAGAAAGCCGCCGAAGAAGGCACAACCGCTTCCGGCGGATACTTAGGTTAAGGAGGGGATATTATGAGCAAGAAAGAAAAGAAAATTGTTGTTGAAGAACCTATCGTTCTCAATATCCCCGAGGATGAAATATGGACCTATCAGGTTGAGGGGCTTTCGGCTCCCCACATAAATAAGCCTTATAAACACTACGGCATCAAAAAAGCAATTTTTGCAATCATTATCATCATCGCAGTTTCAATTTCCTGCTATTTCAGCGTAAGAACCGTTCAGAAAGATACTTTTGAATATAATCAGACCGAAGCAGGCATTGAACTTGAAAAATTCAGCAACACGGGTTATATAACAACTCTTGATATCGATTTCGTTTCAAGCATTGAATACGACCGCGAAAACCCCGATGTCAACACAAACTTCATCATCTCCAAGGATGAATCCAAAAAGGTGACCTCCGTCGGTGCATATGCGCTCAACTGCGATGAAAAAGTCAAAGTTATCAACATCGGCGCAGATGTTGATTTTGTTGACCCGAAGGCATTCTATTCATGCTGGGCATTGCAGGAAATCAGAGTTGACGAAAATAATCCCAACTACTGCGATATCGAAGGCGTTCTTTATAATAAGGACAAAACCGAAATCATCTGCCGTCCCTGCGACCATGATACATATCTTGCAGAAAAATACGGCCATGCAAAATATGATGAAAACGGTTTCAGAATCGAACCCGCACCCGAAGACGCAAACTATGAACAGTATGTCAAGGATGTTCTTACATATGTTGTTCCTTCGTCGGTTGAAAAAATCGGTCAGCTTTGCTTCAACTATGCAAACATGAAGAATGTTTATCTTCCCGAAGGTCTGAAAACCATCGAAACTCTCGGTTTCTTTGAAATCCCTCTTCTTGAAGGAGTTTACAGCTATAAAGGAGAAGTTGCTGACACTCATTTCGCCGATGAAACTGCACTCGGCGTTGTTTATAATTCACTCCCCGAGGGTCTTGAATATATCGGCTCGGACGCATTCAGCTATAACCAGGCAATGACCTATGTTTATATTCCCGAAAGCGTAACCTTTATCGGACACCATGCATTCTGGGACACCGTATATAAAGAAGGCGATGAGCTCAAGGGCGTTTCAGTTATTAATGTTGCACTTTCCGAAGAAGAATTCAAATCATCCGTCGAAACGGGTGACAGCTGGAAACCGCAATATGACTTCATGCTTTTCAAGAAGAATATAGATGTTGCCTATTCGGCGGAAAGACAGTAATATGTTAAAACTCGGATTCACAAGCGTCACCTTCCGCAAGCTTTCAAGAGAAGAAATCTGCATTATCGCTAAGGAAAACGGCGTTGAATATATCGAATGGGGCGGAGATATCCACCTTCCTCCCGATGATGAAAACGCTCTTGCCGAAGTTGTTTCCTTGCAGAAAAAATACGGCATAAAGGCTCTTTCCTACGGCAGTTACTACAGAATCGGTCAGAGGGATTATGAGCTTTTCGAAAAGATTCTTTCCGTTGCCGAAAAAATCGGATGCAGAAGAATCCGCCTCTGGCTCGGAACGGTTTCAAGCGATAAGACCGATAAAAATCTTTTTGATTCCCTTGTTGAAGAAACGCAGAAACTCTGCGATATGGCAAAGGAAAAGAATATAACTCTTTCTTTTGAATTCCACGAAGGAACATTCAACGACAACGGCAATTCGTCGCTTGAATTTCTTTCGGCGGTAAACCGTGAGAATCTCGCAACCTATTGGCAGCCTTTAAGAGTCAAATCCGATTACGATAATCTGAAAGCTGTTGCTTCCCATGTTGACGGCGTTCACGTTTTCCATTGGGGCAAGCTCGGAATCAGGCATCCCCTCTCAAAAGGCGCCGATGAATGGAACGAATATATCGCTCTTCTGAAAAAAGAAAGCAGAAACACGGATTATATCCTTGAATTTGTAAAAGGCGACAGCCCGTTGCAGTTTTCAAAAGACGTTGCAACGCTGAAAGAAATTCTCAATAATTGAAAATACCGCCCGAATCATACGACTCGGGCGGTTGCTTTTTATCTTATTTGTTCGGGGTATCGCTCATGTTGAAAACAAGCTCGCCGCCGTTCATGAGCTGTTCGTGAGTAACATAGAATCCGTCAAGAACTTCGCCGTTAAAGGTTACGCCACTGACATAAACATTCTTTTCGCTCTGATTGTTTGCTGTTATCTTAAGAACATTTCCGTTTGAAAGAGTAATCTCTGCCGAATCAACATTCGGTGAACCAATCCAATATTTATCCGTGCCTGCAAGGGGATAGAATCCGAGCGCGGAGAAAACATACCATGTGCTTGTTGTTCCGCCATCATCGTTACCGTCAAGACCGTTTATATCGTCGCTGAAACGGTTTTTGAGAGTCCAGCGCACCCATTTCTGAGTAAGGTCGGGTCTGCCTGCGTTGTTGAAAAGATATGGCGTATGGATATCGTGCTGGTTGCCTATCCAATATCCGTGACCGGGGTCGATTGCGGCTCTTGTGAGCGATGCATCTTCCATAAAGTCTTCAAGCTCGCTGACAAAATATTCTTCCGAACCAAAAAGCTCAATCATTCCTTCGATATCGTGCTGTGCCGCCCATCTCCAATGTCTTGCGCTTCCCTCGGAATAACAGTTTGCGAATTTCTTTATCATAACCGCATCATAGAATTCGGTTATATACGGACTGAAATTCCATACGAAAGAGCCGTCGGCATTTCTTGCCTGAAAATACTTTGTTTCAGGATTGAAAACATTCTTGTAGTACATGGATTTTTCGGTGTAACGCTGATAATCCTCTTCCTTGCCGAGCGCCTTTGCAAGAGAAGCGATTGCCGCATCCTGCCATGCATATTCAAGCGTGCATGCAACAGATTTTCTGACTCCCTCAGCATCATTGGGGATGTATCCGTACTGATTATATAAATCAACGTTTTCTCTGCCCGCTCTGCTCACTTCGTTTTCCGATGAATATTTCATCGCCTCATAAGCCGCTTCAATATCGAAATCGGTTATGCCCTTGAGATAGCTTTCAGCAACAACTATGCTTGCAGAATCGCCGAACATCGAGCCCGAATATCCTGCGCCCATGGGCCATCGGGGAAGATTTCCGCCGCCCTGCTGGGCCATATTAACAAGACTGTTAAGGCAGTCGGTCTGGATATCCTGAGCGATAAGGGTATAAAGCGGATGAGTTGTTCTGCAAGTATCCCAGAGCGACATATCCGTTCTGTAGGTATAGCCCTCTGCTGTGTGCGCTTTTTTATCAAAGCCGAGATATTCGCCGTTGACATCGGTGAAATCCGTCGGCATAATCATTGCGTGATAGAGTGCGGTATAGAAAACGGTTTTTATTTCGTCATCATCTGAAGCGATTTTGATTGAAGAAAGTCTTTCATCCCATGACTTGACCGCTTTTTCTCTTATCGCATCAAAATCAGAATTATCTGCTTCTGCTTTGAGGTTAAGAAGCGCATTTTCACAGCTTACATAGCTGATGCCCATTTTAAGCTCAACGCTTTCATTTTCAAGCGAACCGAAATTGAGGTCAATACCGATCTTGCCGTCTTCTTCCTTTATCTCAAATGATTTTACGGGTTTATCCGCAACTGCGGCAAAATATGCGGGGAGACCGTCAAATCTGCCCGAAAACTGACCGTCGATTATGCAGCTGCCCGTAATTATTCCCGTTTCTTCATCATAGGAAACTTTGCCATCTTTTGAGGTTTTGTTTGAGGAAGCGCTTGTCACATCAATATAAAGTCTTGCGTCTTTATCCGTATCAAAAGTGTAGCGGTGAATACCCGTATGAATATCAGCCGTCATTTCGGCAAGACAGCCGACTGTGGGAAGATAAACCGCATAATAACCGGGAGTTGCGGTTTCGTTTGAATGAGAATATGTCATTACCGCAGGCTTGTTATCTCCGATAGCAGGAGTAACTCTGAAATGATTGTAGTCTTCAGCGCCCGTACCCGAAAGTCTTGAATGGCTGAAGCCCTTAATATGTGCCTGCTCGTAGTAATAACCTGAAGTATTCATTTTGGTGATATAAATACCGCCGAGGAAAGTTGTGTCGGGTCCGAGTCTGACTGCACCGAAAGGAACAGTTGCAGCAGGGCTGAGCATGCCGCAGGTCCAGGGAGTTCCGCCTGTACCGATAAACGGGTCAACATATTTGGTGTATTCCCCTGTTTTCGCCTCAGGCATATCAATATCTTTCGGCATAACACCGCCGATGATACCCGTAAACAGCGTTTCAAACGCAACGAATACGGAAACAAAAATTCTGATTATTTTCCACATAAAACCGCCTCCTTATATTTTGATATTACCATATAAATATTTACTTTTCAAGAAAAATCCATTATGCTTGACTTTTTATTTTCTATAATCTATATTTAAAACACAAGGAGGCTGAGCATATGGCAACAATAAAAGCGATTTTTTCTCTCTTTGAGGTTATTCTTTTTGTCCTGGGTATCATTCCGCTTAACACAAACATCAACTACGGCGGAGATAAATATCAAGTTCCCGAAATCACCACTCCGATGTATATCGTCGAAAACGGCAAATCAGATTATGTTATCGTAACCGAAGAAAATCCCGATGAATGCATACTGACCGCCGTCGATGAATTGCAGACATATATCGAAAAAATCAGCGGTGTGAA
>JAZQTZ010000025.1:0-36557 GCA_045631105.1 Acutalibacteraceae bacterium | reverse complement strand
TGATGAAGCACTGGAAGCTCTTGAAGCAGAAATATATCTGTGTGTGCGTGATTACGGCGATAATATGACCGAAGAAGAACTCGATATAATTGACAATGCATGGGTTGAAATCGCATATCTCCGTGAAAGAATCGCAAAAACAAAGTCTGAATACGAAAGACTTATCGCTGCTGCAAACGGCTATGACGAAGCAACCGTAACAAGTGCCGACAAGGATGCTCTTGTTCAGCTCAACGAAGATATTTATGCTCTCGCTCTTACCGAAAATGTTACCGCAGAAGAAAAAGAAAATCTTCAGGCGGCTCACGATAAGGTGTTCGCTCTGATTGATAAACTCGTTGGTATCAGCGATGAAATCAAGCGCATCACCGAAAAAGTTGATGCATACGTATTCGAAAGCGTTAAGTCAAGCGATAAGGCTGATATTCAGCAGCTTATTGCAGATATCAAGGCTCTTCTTGATACACAGAATCTTACCGCAGACGAAAG
Source organism: Acutalibacteraceae bacterium (assembly GCA_045631105.1). Classification (GTDB taxonomy): domain Bacteria; phylum Bacillota; class Clostridia; order Oscillospirales; family Acutalibacteraceae; genus CAG-177. The sequence goes on along the minus strand of JAZQTZ010000025.1, from coordinate 36,068 downwards.
AACGCTTCTCGAAACTGCGGACGAAACCTGTGACAAGCTCATTGCAAAGATTGACGAAACAGTTGCGGAAATCAAGCGCATCAACAATGCAACAAACGCTTATGACGAAGCAACCGTAACAAGTGCCGATAAGGAAGCTGTTGAACAGCTTATTGCAGATATCAAAGCACTCACAGACGGCGATAATATCACAGATGCAGAAAGAGAACAACTCGTTGCTGATGATGAAACTCTTGATGCACTTCTTGCAAAAATCAATGCAACAGCAGAAGAAATCGCAAGAATCGAAGAAGCCGTAAACGGCTATGACGAAGAATCCGTCAAGTCAACCGATAAGGCTGACCTTGAACAGCTCAAAGCGGATATCAAGGCTCTTACAGATACGCAGAACATCACCGAAGATGAAAGAACAAAGCTCGGCGAACTTGATGCAAAGCTTGATGCACTCATCAAGAAGATTGATGATACCAAGGCTGAAATTGATCGTATCAATGAAGCTGTAAACGGCTATGACAAGGAAACAGTAACATCAGCTGATATTCCCGAACTCGGCAAACTCATTGATGATATCAAGGCTCTTACAGACGGCGGCAATCTCACTGATGATGAAAAGGCAGTTCTTGAAGCAAACGATGAATCAATCGACGAACTTGTTGCAAAGCTCACCGAAGTTGCAGAAGAAATCAAGAGAGTTGATGAAACAGTTAAGTCCTATGACGAAGCAACAGTAAAGTCAACCGACAAGGCAGACCTTGAACAGCTCAAAGAAGATATTCAGGCTCTTATCGACAGCACAAACACAACCGAAAACGAAAAGACTGCTTTTGGTGAAATGCTTGAAAAGGTCAATGCTCTCCTTGATAAGATTTCCGAAACAGAAGAAAAGCTTGAAGAAATCAAGGGTATTGAAAACAACTTCAATCCCGAAAATGTTTCAAGCGACGATAAGGCAGCTATCGAAGAAAAGATTGCCAAAATCGAAGCTGTAAATCCCGATAACCTCACCGAAGAACAGAAGGCTGAATACGATGAAATCAAGGCTGGCTTTGAAGCTCTCCTTGAAGAAATCGAAAAGGCAGGTTCAGAAGTTGACGCTATTGGTGCAGAGCTTGAAATGTTCGATGAAGAAAGAGTAACAATCTTCTGGGAAGATGAAATCGAAGCTCTCAAAGCAAAGATTGAAGAACTTCTTGCAGACACCAATATGGGCGAAGCTGAAAAGACAAAGCTCGAAGAGTACAAAGCACAGTGCGAAAAACTCATTGAGATTATCAATAATCCCTGCGACTATTTCTCAATGCGTCTGTTCCACTTTGTATGGGATGCTCTTCACTGGCTCTCATCTCACATTGTATTTATCTTTAATTGGATAATAGCAATGTTCTGATAATCAGATAATCACCAAAGCCGACGGAATAAACCCCGTCGGCTTTTCTATGATATTATCTGTAAACTATTTCGTTTAGGATTATTTCATCGATGGCGCTGATGATATTATTCATTCTTCTTACCCATTCCATCTGGTCGGTTGCTTTGAGTTCTTCTGTCACACTGTATCTTTCACAGTAGAGGGAAAGAAGAGTATCAAAGCGAATCTGTGCTTCGGAATCAATTTCATGAAGATGGTCATCGAGTGTGTCTCTTAAAAGGAATCTGTTCCAGAGTGCGGGTCGGTGATTTTTGAGATAATCTTTTCTCATTCTGCCGTATTTTCCGAGTTGTTTGTATTCTTTCTTCTTGAGTACGATGTCGGGGATGAAATAATCTCCGTTTCTTGTGTATGTTATTTCAGTCATTTCAATTATCCTTTCTTTCAACAAAAGTGTCGTATGCGAACCTTGCACCGAGTCTGAAGCCTGCAATGAAGCTGTCTGCGTTGCAGATGCTTAAGAATCTGATGTATGTATCAACGTAATCGTTAAACAGTTCTTTATCTTCATCGTTCAGAGTGTCAAACAGATGCTTTTCTTTTTGAGCGAGTTCGTTCAGACAATTCATAACTTTCGGTTTAAGTTCGGTTGTACATTCCTGAGGTTCGATATTTCCGTAATAAAATTCTTCAATAAAGTCTGACATTGTTATTCTCCAATTCAATATTTTACGGAATGATTGACTGAATAATCGTTAAAAAATTAGATTGTTTAAACTTAATGCACGCGGTTTTTTGAACAAAAAACATAAAAGAAAAAATTGAATTTTTCAGAATGATGTGGTCGGAAAATTTTGAGAAGTGGCAGAAATTGTCATTCTTCTAACACCGCTTCTAACATCTTTCTAACATTTGTGCAAAATTTCTGCACGAGAAAAATGTTTTTGATGAAAAATTGGTAGATTATTGTTAATAATAAACAAATGAGCAAACTGTATAACACTAAATAACAGCAATAAGTACCAAAAATTAAACCTCCAGATGAACTCCAAAACCGCGTGCCGAGGGTTCAAGTCCTTCTGCCCCTGCCATTCAAGTCCCGAAACCGTTGATATATAAGGGTTTCAGGATTTTTCTTTTGCTTTTTTCAGAAATTATTATTTTTCTAAATTAGCATCATTACCGCAAAATATCGCACATTTTCGAGGACTATGTGCCCCTTTATGTGCCCCTTTTTTGTAGGTTAAAAACACCCAAAAACCCAGACAGCAGAAGGGATTCCCAACTGCTGTCTTTTCTTTTATGTGCAATTTTGTGCTTTTTCTGATGTTAAATCAGCTTTTTGAGGGTTGTTTTTCAGCTTTTAGAAAATTGTTCAAATACTCATTTTGAAGGCTTGCAGCTGCAACTTTCAAATCATTGTCTCCGTGAGTATAGCTTCCGTTTTCAATATAGTATTTTGACAAATTAATTGATCCTTTCTGAATATTTAATTTTGATTGGTGTTGCTGATGCCCATATTAAGAAAGTCATCCTGACTTATGCGCCATTCTCTTCCTATTTTCTGGGCTTTGATAATGCCTTTCTGGCAGTGCTTTTTAACGGTTTCATAGTTAAGTCCTGTAAGACCTGCAACCATCTCTAAATTAAGCATATATGGTAAGCCGTCAAGACTTGATATATAGTTTTTCTTACTTGAATTAATTTTCATAAGAAATTACTCCTTTCCATAATCATTGCGATTATTTCTATCTGGGTGAATTGATCTGATTTTAGCGCGCAACTCCGCCTCTTGTCGGGTGCGAATTGCGTACTTTTTGTAAACATTGGAATATTAACCTTAATATTCCAAGTCGTAGATCTTGCTCATAGGTATAAAAAATTTTTTGCCTATTTTTACAGCAAAGATTTTCTTGTCTCTGATATATCTGTAAATTGTGTGTTTTTCAAAACCGAAGTATTCACAGAATTCTTTCACAGAGAGGAATTCTTTTCCTTCATACATGATCTATACCTCCATAAGTATTTTTTGAGGATTGATATTCTGAACTCCGTGGAGAGCTATTTTTGTTTTCATTCTTCTTTTACAATTAGTAACGGGCGAATCAAATCTTACCCGTATCCTCAGATTGATGAAATCATTTCTGAATTTCATCATATATATCAACATCCGATTTTTAACGGATGCGGATAATAATATTATTTTTCAGGCTCTGCGTATGTAATAATCCCTTTGTTATGCCGTAAATAAATATGGCAACACCATTGTCAATGAAAAAGGCAACAGAATTTACGACAGAGAAGGCATCAGTTCTGAAGTAAGCCTATGGTGGATAATTCTTCATTTTATCAAGCAAATGTTTGGCATAACAAAAACTGCCATTGATATGATTATATAACCTTAACAATTGAACCTAAAAAGGAAAAAGCAGGCAACTACAAAGTTGCCTGCTGATTTTTATATCATATCGAATGTTTAGTATGAAACCTTATGTGCTTGTATTCAAATGCGTTATGAATTACAATTGAAATGTAAAAGTAAAAAATTTCTGGAAATTTGTACCCTGTTTGGTGTGTTTGTGTGTTGTATTATACCAACATTGAAAACTTGTTATTTACCCGTTACATCGGCAAGAAAGAGCGTATGGCAGGCAACAGGACAAAAGGACCAAAAAAAGAGAACAGGACAGAATGATGCAGATTTTATAAAAGCATTCAATTTGTGTCTTGAACAAATTTGAGATATGATAAAGGCAGGGATTTCTCCCTGCCTTAATTTTATGCGTAAACTATTACGTTGAAAATGATTTCTTCGATTGCGTTAGGGATATAATAATCTCCGTTTCAACAAAAGTGTCGTATGTGAATCTTGCTCCGAGCCTGAACCCGGCTATAAAACTGTCTGCGTTTCAAATGTTTAAGATTTTGATATATGTATACCAATAATCAGCAAACAGTTCTTTATCTTCTTCATTGGTCAAGGTATACATCAATTATTTTTCCTTGATTACAAGCTCGTTCAGACACTTCATAACCTTTTTCTTCAGTTCTGTGGTAATTTCCTGGGGTTTTGCATGAAAAACTCCCTCGGTATATACCGAAGGAGTCAGACTTTGTTCAGATAAATAAAAATTACCTTATCAGTTATCGAATGTTTTTTCTATAATCTCCACATCACCGATTTCATCACCGTTTATATACTCGCCGTTTTGATAGTAAACCTCTGAATTGATATTTATAACAGCGTTTGTCGGCGCATATAAAACAGCTTTCATGCCTTGTGGGAGAGTAAGGTCGATAATATAATCATCAGAAACTTTCTTGCAGTTCAGAGTGATTAACCCTTTTACGCTCGGAACGGTACAGTTTATAGTGTCAGACAGACTGTATTGAGGCTCAATTTTAACTTTTTCATAGCCTTCTTCAAGTGGTGTGATACCTGCAAAATGCTTGCTCATTATAACAAGAGGTCCGCCGCTCCATGCGTGATTTTTAGTGCCTCGCCAGGAGTCCCAGAATTCCCAGAGAGTAGAGTAATCCTCACTCATCATACCCTCATATCTGTCCTTAATTCTATCTTTTGCAACTTCATATTTCCCCATTTTGCAAAGGGCTTCAAGAACATAGTATTCCATATACGGGCTTGAATTTTTGGTGGTTGTGAGTACATTTGTAATTGTATCATACTGCTCTTTTTCTGCAAGTCCCGCCAAAACTGCAAGGGCATTGGCTCTGTCATCGGGTTTTCTTGCATCTTTACTTTTGAAACCTTCTTCAGTCCAAAAAGTCTTATAGCCTTTTGCGATAGTATCTTTTCTTTCGGTAATAAATGAGATGTCCTCGTTTTTTCCTAAAAGCTCAGCCATTTCCTCTGTGGCGGAAAGAGCATAGTAAACCCATGCATTTTCGATGGCTGTCATATCAGCCTTTTTGCCCCAATCAGCCCAATCCCATGAGCCGCCGCGATGAACAACAAGATTATTTTCACCGATTTCCCAAAGCTTCAGGTAGTCAAGGGTAGCGTCGTAAACTTTTTCGATAAAAGCTTTGTCGCCTGTATATTCATAGTAAGTAAGGAAACCAACGATTCCTGCAAGTTGCTGAACGGGAAGCTCAAAATAGTCGCCGCTTATAGGTACAACAGTCTGAAGCACTTTTGTGTCGTCAACGTGAGAAAGCATCGCCTCAACACCTTTTTGATACAGCAGGTAGGAATTACTGTCCATAGAGTACATTGTCATAATCATTTCGCTTGTGACATCGCCCCACCATTGAGCTCTTTCTCTGTCTGGACAATCCATAAAATTGTCACGCATGGTAACATAGAGAGTTCGCAGAGATTTTTGCCACAGAGAATTCAGGAATTCATCATCGCACTTGAAGTTGCCGCAGAATGAGCTGTCATATCCCGTTTCACGGTACATCAAAGAAACAACTGTAACGCCTTTCGGTATTTTATAAGTAATATGCTCTCCGTTAAACCAGCCCAAAGCCTCAAACTCCTGCTCTCCCTCTTTAGTTATATAGGTAGTTGAAACTGCGCCGATTAAAGTGTTTTCCGTTGTTATACGAATTTTCTTGCCTGCAGGTGCTATGATTTTAAAATAGGGAGTAAGCTGTGCGTTATAGGGAATATCTACGGTGATTTTTTCGCCGAAAAGCTTTTTTACGGTATAGTTTTCATAATCCTTTGAATTCTCATAATTTTTAAGACCGTAATCCTTCAAAAAAGGTATTCCTCTCGGATAAAGCTTGCCGTAAGCACCCTCGCCGCCGACGGCATATTCGGTTGCATTTTTCCATGAGGAAATATCATAAGCTTCGTTTATCCAATCGCCAATCTCTTTCCTTGCATCGAAATAAATACTGTATTCGGGAAGTCTGTAATTTGGCGGATAAAGAGAGCTGTCAACATAAGCACTGTTCCTTTTTACCTTCCAGCTTTTGTCGGAAATTATGGTGACGCCGTCGCCAATGGCTTCAAAAATGAACCCGCCCTGACCGCTGCTGCAATAGGAATAGCTTGTTTCATTATCCCAGAACCACACCAAAGCACAAATTGAGTTTTCACCCTCTTTGAGATAAGGTGCAATATCTATACTGTCATAATAGCCGCTGTTTTTATCGGGACCTCGTTTCACGCTTCCCTCAAAAACAACGGTTTCTCCGTTTATGTAAAGCCAATATTTCGAGTCGGCTGAGATGTCTGCAATAAGTTCTTCGGGCTTTCTTTCAAGACTTACCTTTTTAGTAAAGCACATCCAGACATTTTTCTCCGTCAGGTTTTCCTTATCCCAAATCCATTTGGCCTTCCAATCGTTTTTCTCTTCGGTAGAAATCACATTATATTCGGGGATACTTTCGGGAATCTTGTAATCATTTGTATAGGGTATCATTGCCGAATCACCAAACGAAAATATTGAAGAAATAAAAGCTGCTGCTATTGCAAGATAAGAAATAATTGTCTGTAAAATGTTCATAGGATTCTCCCTGATATTATCATAATTGGTTTGTGAATTCTTATTTGTCGAATTGATTATATCACATCCATTTTAATTATACCATAAAATTCTATATGGAAATCGAAAAAATCTTTCACCCATCAAATAGGCGAAAAAGTGTATATTACTTGTAATGAATTTCAAAAAAAGATTTGAGAGAAAAATTTCTTTTATCTTGATTTTTTTTGATGGTTGTACTATAATCTTCACGATATATGTAGATGTTATGTAAACATAACCGCTCAAATTTTCTATATTCAAACAGTCTTTTTACCCAAATCAGATAGAGAGGAACATTTGAAATGAGAGAAAAAATCAAAGCTTTTGTTGATGGCAAATTTTTTACTACATCAGTTTTCGTGCTTATCTTGCTGAATACAATTGTATTAGGAATTGAAACTTTTAAATTGTCTCCCGATTTGACTCAGATTCTCAGCACATTCAACACTTTTTGCATTTGTGTTTTTGTTCTGGAAATTCTTCTAAAGTTGTTTGCTTACGGCGCTTCTTTTTTCAAAGATCCATGGAATATATTTGATACAGTTATTGTGTTAACATCTATTATGCCGATGATATCTTTTCTTTCATCTATGCGTGCACTTCGTATTTTCCGAATGTTCCGAGCTTTGCGTGCATTGCGAATGATGAAACGTCTTGAAAAATTGCGCGTGATTGTTCAGGCTTTGCTTAGTGCATTGCCTAGTGTGGCATGGGTAGTTGTGCTGTTGGGTATCATTTACTATGTTTTTGCTGTTATTGGTACAAATCTTTATTCGTCCGTTTCACCGGAATATTTCGGCACACTCTGGAAGAGTTTTTACACCTTGTTCCAGATTACTATGGCGGATGATCTTGGTGAGGTATCCAGACCGATTATGGAATACAGCTCAGGCGCTGTTATTTACTTCGTTTCGTTTGTTGCACTTTCCACAATTCTTGTGCTTAACGTAATCGTTGGTATCGTGGTAGACTCCGTATCAGAAATCAAGAAAAACTCTCAGAGCAAGGATTCAACGATTACGGAAAATGAAATCGATAACGCTGACATGCTGAAAGAAATTCAGAATTTGGAACAGCAGTTGGAACGAGTTAAGAATTTACTTGCAACGGAAAAATACAAATAAATCTGATATTTAAAGTATTGATAATAATACATAAAACAAAAAACACACCTCAAAAATGCAGGTGTGTTTTTTGTTTTAGTGAATAAATATAAAATCATTTTTTGGTATTAAATCGTAGTAAAAATGTATCTTTTACTACAAAAAATTCACAAATCAATAAAAAACTTGCAAAAATATACAATATGTGTTATAGTCAAATTGATTTATTATAGAGAGGTCAGATTATGAAAAAAGTTACAAGTGTATTTCTTATGATTACCATGCTTTTTTTGAGTGTTATGATTGCTACGCCGTCAGGTTACGCATCGACCAAAAAAGAAGAGACAAGAACGATTGCAATTGTTTTTGATAATTCAGGCTCGATGTATGATGAAGGTGATCAGGCATGGTGCCGCGCAACTTATGCTATGGAAGTTTTTGCTTCTATGTTGAACACCGGAGATATTTTGCAAATCTATCCGATGCATCCGATTAATGTCGGTGACAAAGAATATACCATGCAAAATCCGTTTCAGATTTCGGATTCAACCCAAGCGTCGTTAATCAGAGATATTATAACAAATGATGCAGGCGGTACTCCTATTGAAAGTATAGACTGTGCAATTGACGGATTAAAGGGTATTCAGAACGGCAAGAAATATCTGATTGTTTTAACTGATGGCGGAACATTTTCAAAAAATAATAATGGTTTATCAAAAGAACGAACTAAGGTTGAATTGGACAAACGCATTCAGGCTCAGGCCGGTAAAGATATGACGGTTATGTATCTTGGTATCGGTTCTGATGCTTGTATACCAACCACAAATCAATCAGATTATTTTGTGAAAAAACAAGCGGTAAATACTGCCGATGTATTATCCACTTTAACACAAATGTGCAATCTCATTTTTGGCAGAGATACTTTACCGAAGAACAGAATATCCGGTAATAATATTGATTTTGACATATCAATGAGCAAACTGATTGTTTTTGTTCAGGGCGAGAACATTTCAAATTTAAAGATTGATGCTCTCGGTAAACCTGTAAGCTCTCAACAAACCAAGTTTTCCACAAAGGGCGCTGCGGATTATAAAAGTGTTCCCGACACATCTTTACAAGGTATGATGGTTACCTATGAAGATTGTGCAGCAGGAAATTATACTGTGGATTATAGCGGAAACGCAACGAGTGTTGAGGTTTATTATGAACCCGATGCCGATCTTGAATTTGTATTTACTGATTCCGAAGGGAATAATGTTGATTTGAATTCACTTTATGAGGGCGAATATAAAGTTAGTTTCGGCATGAAGGATGCAAAAACTGGAGAGTTGATTTCTTCTGATTTGTTAGGAAACCCTCATTATGAAGGAACTTACACTATAAATGGTGAGAAAACATCTTTCAGCCACGATGGTTACAGCGGTGAAGTTCCCATTACGCTTAAAATGAATGACAACTTTGAGGCCGACTTAACTGTTACTTATTTAAGCGGATACACAATAACCAAAAATTCTTCTGATTTCGGCTGGCCCGAAGGCGGTGTACGGGTTCTTGCTCCGCCGTTAGGTAAATTTGAAGTTAAGATTACAGCAGCTCAGGACTACATATTAATTGACGAGATTGAAACCACAAAACCTATTGTAGTTGATTTGTTGCTTGACGGAAACAAATTAACAGCCAAAGAATTTGAGGCGGTTGATGTTCAGATTGAGAGTGACGGAATTGATTATGATGTAATTGTTGATGAAACTGAGTTGAATTATAAAATTCAGCTCAAAAACGCGTCAGATATTAAAGAAGGCAATTATAATATTAATGTAAAGGCGAATTATTCTGATGAAGCTGACAGAACGGCTCAGGCAGAAGACAGTGTTAAATTAACTCTGAGCCACACACCGTTATGGTTAAAACGACTCTTAATTATTCTTTTCCTTTTAATATTACTTATTATGATTTGGATAATACTGCATATCAAGGTTTTACCCAAGAGTATGCATACAACCAAAAAATTAAGTTCGATGAATTTTGATGGAGATGACGTAACCAAATCCACCAATTTCTCGGCTGATATTAAAAAGAAAGGTGCAAAGATGCAAGGACAATATGCCGGCAGAAAATTCGGCATTTCAATGGATGTAACTCCCGGCAAGGAAAGTTATTTATATAAACCTCAAAAGCGAAGAAGCGCAGAGGTTAAAGTTGCTTCTGTGAAAAAATTCGGCCCTGCAAAAATTCAGGAAGCAATGATTGGCAGTGCGAAATATGTTGCAGATGAAAACACCGGAAAATTAGTTCCGGCATTGCCTAATCAAAAACCATTTACATTAACAAATGGAATGGTAGTTAAATATTCCGGTACGATACAAGATGCCGGTATAGATAAAGACTTTGAGGTAACATCAAAACTGAATTTCAAAAAGAAATAATGTGGAGGCGTAATTGCTATGGAAACCAAAAAAGAAAATTTAAAACCGAATGAAGTTGCAGCACCAACCTTGTTTGTTGGCGTAGGTGGTACCGGTTGCAAAATTGTGAAGAAAGTTGCAGATTTGTGTGCTCCCGAAGAAAAAGAAAATATTAACTTCTTATGCTTGGACACAAATGTTAATGATCTTTCTGATGTTGCAAACGGCAAATCGAAAATATATTGGGTTCAGACATCCAATACTCAGACTGTAGGAAGTTATCTCGATTACGATGAAGAAGCAAGAAAAAAATGGTTCCCCAAAAATGCAGTTATGTATGATAAGACTGTTTCCGAGGGTGCCGGTCAGGTTCGTGCTATTTCAAGATTGGCTTTGAATTCAACTATTAAAACAGGACGTATACGTCCTTTGTATGATTCCATTGATGATCTTTTCCGCAAGACCGGTAAGGATATGAAGCAGGCAATGAGAGTTGTTATTGCATCAACCGCATCGGGCGGTACCGGTTCTGGTATAATTCTTCCTCTTTGCATGTTTATCCGCGATTATGTTAAAGAAAAATATCCCAATACTAGTTTGATTGTCCGTTCTTTGATTCTTTTACCTGAAACATTGGATAGCGTTATCGACTCTCAGACAGAGCGTGACAGCCAGGCTCGTAATGCATATGCAACTGTTAAGGAACTTAATGCATTCATGATGAAGGGATCAGGTTTCATTGATCTTGATGATGACTTGAGACAGTTCAGCGATCTTCATGTTAACGTTTCAATCGCAGGTTCGGATAAGCAGAAGTCATTGTCATTGCTGCCCATGGATTTCTGTTTCTTGATGGATGGTCAGGATGCCGAAGACAGCACCATGATCAGTATCGGACAGTACATTGAGCAGGCTGCACAAGCTCTTTATGAGCAGAACATCGGTCCCATGCAGAAAAAGGCATTCTCTGTTGAAGATAATATCATTAAGGAAATGACAAAACCCGGTAACTATGGCCGCAATCGTTTCGGCGGTATCGGTGCTGGTGTTATTCGTTATCCTTATGAAAAAATCGCAGATTATGTATCATATGATTTAGCAATTGACTGCATCGGTGGAGAAGGTGAAGCCACAAAGTGGACCAAGTATGACAATGCAGTTCAGTCTTATAAAGCAGAGCAGAAAAAACGCGGTGTGCCTATGTCAACATGGGATCCTGACGGTAAAGTTTATTGCGATACCATGCATAATGCAAAGGATCCGTTCTCACGCGATCTTAATAATACCTTTGAATTGGATGCTCTTGATTCAAAAATCAAGCGCTTCAAGAAGAGCTTTGAAGACCAGGCTTATCGTGTTGTTCTGAATGACAAACGTTTCAATTCACTCTATAATTCAGCAAAGCAGTGGGAAACCAGTCCTTCGTTTGGCGAAAGCGATAACAAGATTGCTGATGCAGTTGATTCATTGAGTGCGTATCGCGGCGTTGTTGAGGCTCGCAGCAAGGATGGCGCACCTATTGTTGAAGGTATCGTCAGCCGTTGGGTTGAGGCTCTCTATACAAATGAACAGAAAACCGTTGTTATTAATGATACATACAGCATCGAAAGCCTGATCAAGAATGCTCAGGGTGAAATTTTCCATCCCTGCGCAGCACGTTATGTTCTTTATCGTTTGATGGAAGAATTTGACAAGGATGTGCGCTCAACAAGTCATATCCGAGCTGAAGATACCATTGAAATGTTCAAAAATAAGGAATATGAATTCAAATTCACCAAAGAAAAAGTTATCGGTATTGAAAGCCTTGGCGATCTTGAAAAAGAACCCACCATTATCGATAAAATGAAGGGTTATAAAAAGCTTAACGAAGAAGCAAATCAGGATATTCCCGGTTACTTTATGGCTTTGGAAGATTATTGCAAGAAAACAGCAGTTCATGCCGCTTATGTAAAAGCCTACACTTATGTTAAAGCATTTGCTGAACAGTTTGAGCAGTTCTTCAACACATTTGTTTACAAAGTTAAGGATCTCAGCCGCAACAAGATTGATCTTATTGATGAACTTCAGTATAAAAAAGGTGATTCCTTTGTTAATATTTGTGCAACTGAAGAACTTCTTAAGGAATTGAGCAAGTATTCCTTGCAGAAGGCACAGAAAGAAACAAATATGCTCAACTCCGATATCAACGGCGGTATTTTTGATGCAGTTAAAAATAATGCTGTATTCAAGATGGAAATTGATAAGGCAGGCGGCGGTTATATTGAGGAAGACCGTCGAGTAAACATCTTTGATGATATCCTTATGGGATATTTCAGAAACAGCGTACGTGAGAAATGCGATGATATAGACCGAGATATTATCGGTGCGATTGAATTGGAACAGCGTCTCAAAGAACGAATCCGCCTTCGTAGTGAAAGCGACGGAGACACACAGGTATTTGAACAGGTTTCGATCGAAGATGCAAAACGACACATTCTTGAAGTTGTTGCAATGGGCGCACGAATTGCTGCACCCTCAGTTCAGCGTGCAACAAATGAAGAACCCAGAGAAATCAAGGTTTGTGCTTATAACAAGATTCTTCTTGATAATCGCAAGTTCAGAGTCAAGGATTTGATGCCCAACGGTGAAGCTGTTGACACAGTTTCGAAATATGAGATTCATTTCTACAATGCTCTCTATAACCTTACTCCCAATAAACTTAAAAAGTTTGCAGCACCCTTTGAAACAGAAACAGGTAAGAAAGCTTCTGGTACTTACCATAAAGCATATACCGAATATTCACGTCTTATCGGGCCTGATTCAACCAAGAATGCTGCGATTTCCACTCATATTGATAAGTCTTGGGATTCAATCAAGAGTATGCCTGAACTCGATTTCGATTATCAGCAGCAGGTTATTAAGAAAGTGCACAAAGCATTTGTTTACGGCTTGATTCACCACGCTATTCAGCAGCGTCCTCTTTCTGCTGTTGCTAACGGTAAGAAAGTATTCTTGTATCGTGATTCAGACAACCGTGATGTTGAACTCCAGGTATCAAACGGTACACTTTGCGATGAATTCTATGAAGTTCTTGATGCATTGTATATCAACTCAAAGGTTGTTGAAGATATCAATCTTATCAAGAACCGTAAGAGAGCAATGAGCGAAGCAAAGAATTGCAATTATGAAAGCACCGAATTCTTCCGCGATATGGCTAAATTCAATTTGTTGTATTTACTTGGAATTGATGATGCATGCAGCCACGATTCATTCGACGGAACCCAAAAGGGTCTTGATGAATTGAAAGAAGAATTAAGAATCAATAATGAAGCTCGTTATAAATCACAAAACAACAGCTGGGATATGGATGATAATGCAGATGACGGCAAGCGTTATATTGAGAATGCGACCAGCTTGTTTGCTATTCCTTTGATGTTCTACTGTACACTTCCCAATTCAGGCAGATATATATCAGAAATCACCGCTATGGTTGATGCGGTTATTGATGTCTTCCGCGAAGAATATACAAAATGGGAAAAAGAACAAGATGTTAAGTTTGTTCTTTGCACTCGCTTGACCGATGAATTAACTCTTCTCAAACGTAATTATCAATACTATGTTGACAATCTTCGTGCACCTGTTGCATCAGAGAATCCTGTTATTGATATTATTCAGAGAAAGATTCGAGATGTTATTTTATCTGCTCCCGAACCCGAAGATTATGAAGCATTATTGGATAAGGTAGCTAAAGAATTTAAGGATAGCGAAAATAGTTAAAAGAAACGGAGGTGAGCGATTTGTTCACAGTTTTAATAGCTGAAAAAGAACATATTGATGCCATTCGCCGGGAAAACAAGCTGTTTTTCGAACCGTTTCTTGAAAGCAAAGATATTGCATTATGTTATTGGAATCCTATGGGGCAGAATTTAATCGATTCTGTCCCGGGGCTTCTTGATGCTATCGGACGCCGAAAGGAATGGCGTGCAGTAATTATTAACAATTGCAGTATAGATTCATCGAAAATGCGAAATCCCTTTGATGTTGTAGATCACAGCGTTCTTGATTCTTTGGAAGAACCTGCTCGTCAGCCTCAGCAAGATGACAGGCTTGACGAATGGGAATCTGAGTGGAAAAAATATTATGAAGCTCTCACTATTGAGAAAGAAGCAGTTTATAAAAGTGCATTGGAATATCCTCTGCAGAAATTGGCTACATGGCTTTGCTTCAGACCTGAAGACTACATCCTCAATGAAGTTCAGGAAAAGAAAGATGTTCATGAATGGGCCATGGAAAAGCTTGGCAGAGACGACGTGAAGGCCGGCGCGAAGCTGGAAATGATGGAATGCGATCAATATAAATGTGAGTTGCGTCTGAAAGAAAAATTGCGCAGGGAGTTTATTGGTGAGAAGTATCTGAATATCAATTATCCGTCAGAGGTATACTGTATCTCGACGCGCACATCAGAAAACAATTATTTTGATCCTGATGCATATTGGAATATCAGACAGGACAGTCAGTATTCTGCATTTGCCGATCGTAATATGTATTTTGACAGAATGCGTTTTATGGTCTTCGATATGTTGTCGCATACACATATTGATTTTCGTTCTGATTATATTCGATTTCTTGCATCTGTATTGGTTTTTATCTCCAACCCCATTCCGAGCAGTGCGATGAAATCAAGACGCTTGTATCAGTTGAATGTTGAATCAGATGATGAACCGCTTTGCACCCTTGTAACTTCGTATGACAAAAAACTGTCGGCCACTTTTGATGTTGTTTCTAATGAAATTGAAAAAATCAAATGCGAAACCCCGACTAAATTAAACGATAAGAATGCAGGTGAATTGTTTTGCACATCGAAGGATATACCGGTGTTGCTTGACGATTCATGCGATTTTGAAAAGGTAATTGTTGAAAATGACTACGGCCTGTTTTATGATAGCCCTGAAGATGAGCATCATAAATGGAACAGAGATTATGACGCTTCGAAAAAGGCTTTGGATTTTATTGCAAAACAACAGTCTCGTGCGGTCAGAAAAGGCGTTAATCAGATGAATCTTTCGAGTGAGATTGCAGATGTTAACATCAGCCGTTTAACACAATTTCAAATTGACGACATCCGTGATTATACTGATGCCGCTGAAGATACGATGATTTCCTCTATTCCTGCAGACCTTACAGATTCAAGTGAATATATCGACCGTATATCCGCAGCTTCTGAAAAGGTTAAGAAGGCTATCGGCCGAAGAATGACTCGCAAGACAGTTGCTGTGTTGAGTGCTGTCTGCTTGGGCTTGTATATTATTTGCTTCTTACCGTTTATTTTTGCTAACAGAGAAGTTTCTGAAGCGGTAACTACATCTGCAATCATAAGTCTGGTATCAATTGGTGTTTTAGCGGTTGTACTGTTGATTTCATTGTTTTCAATGCGTTCATCAATATTGAACTCCGTAAGAGAATATAACAATACAGCGCGTTCTGTTATAGCGGATATTCATGCTGCGATGAAACAGTTTTCTGAATATCTCAGTGCATCTTATAATGTGCGCAGAGGTCATGCGGTGCAAAATTACGCTCAGAAAAATATTGATGAGTACACCAAGAATCTTCGTGTCCGCAAAAAGCATCAGGAGGATATCAGAAGAAGAAGGGCACATCTTGCAGAGAATTACGGTGATTATCTGAGAGACCGCTCCTATTGCGACGAAACAATGTCTCGTCCTTATGATTATGATTTTGATCAGACAACGGAATATGCATATCCCGCACCGTTCCTTGCGGGTGATTATCGTCAGATAGAATTTATATCCAACGGTAATTTTGTAACTGTTCCGTCAAGCTATATTACACGTATCCTTGTTAGAATGGAGGGTATATATGAAAAGTAATCTTTTGTTTTTCATTGAATTGATTTTGTCATGCCTTCCGTTCGTGGGGTTTGCTTTCTTAAACAGCAAAGTAAATATAAAAAAAGAAAACAGATGCAAACAATATTTTATGCCTGTTGTTGCAACAATTTACAGCGCAGTTCTTCTTGTTTTTCTTAAGCCTTTGACTGCATTATGCACGGAATTGGTTTCTAATCACATTGATACGAGTGATGAAACAACGATGTCCGCAGGCAGTGTATATTTTGCATTAATTCTTTTTAATACGTTGTCGTTATTGCTTTATATAATTATCAAAAAAGTCTTGATAACGATTTTCAGCAAAATTGAGATTGATAAAAATTCATTTGTCGGTACGATTGTTGAAATGTGTTATTCATATGATGAATCGGATCATCATTGGTATATTAAGGAACATTTCGGACAGGCTTGTACATTTATCAAGACAGCTTATTACGGAGGATCTTTTATTTCAGGTTTGGTTTTATTGGCATCGTGTATTTTATGCATGAACAATCTCCTTGTATCGCCGTTTCATCCGATTTTTGCTGTTATTATTCTTGGCGAAATCGCATTTTTTATTGACGGATCAGAAAATGATAAGAATAATAATCTTGAGGTGCAGGCAGATAATTCAAAACGAATTGCTATGTATCCTTTGTTAAGAAAACCTCTGAAAGCCTTGTTCGGCGATAAGCTTTCCGCAGAAGGTACTACCGTAAACAACAGCATAATTTCCGGCGGAACAATAGAGGATATTTTAGTCGGCCTTGAAAGAAACGGTGGTCATATCGGCAGAAATTATTCTGCTTTTATCCGCAAAAAAATGGAAACAGGTCTTAAACCGAACGTTGATTATGTTCGTTGCGGTTATGATCTTGCAACAGGTAAAAGCTTGTTGTTTAATACACCGTTTTATGATAAGTTGAATCCTTATATTTTCTATGCCATGAACCGAGAATTGCTTACCGGAGGAAAGGTGCTGATAGTTCTCGGACGTCACGGAACCGAAAAGGACTTGATTCAATGGAGCGAAAATGGAATGAAGGCTGTGTCCAACGTTCCTGATTTGTGGAAGATAGATGTTCTTACGAACAAAAAAGTTAAGGAAGAATTGTTGCCTGATATAGGTATCATATCTTGCTCAGGTGTTCATGACCTTGATATTCATAAGAATAATCTGCCGTTTTTGCATAAAGTTTCATTGGTTGTTGTGGTTGAACCTTCACGACTTGTCACAACAGCTCAGATTGGTCTTAATTTGTTAATTAAATGTTGCGGAAAAGACCGCTCAATCACATTCTGTTCTGTTGATCGTAACTGTGACGGTTTGGTTGATGCTCTTTCTCATATATTAATGACAAATATTACTGAGGTTTCTGCTACGGAATATCCTCACGGCATGAGTTCATATATGTATTGGACTGCTGATGATGATTATTTGCAACATCGTATTTTGCCCGGTATTTCGAGATGCTTGGGTATTGGTACGGAACTTTCAATTGTTGCACTAAAGAACCAAGTGAACAAAACAGTTTGGTATGGCGGTGAAGCATATCCTGTTCTTGATGCACATTGGATAGCCAAGCAGTATTATTATGATTTGCTTGATTATGCACAGATTCCCGCTAATCAGGAAACATTTGACAATTGTTTTCAGGCGTCATTCAATATGAGTAATGAACGTGTGAGCGATTATTCGTTTATCACTGTTGAGGATGACAGAAATAATTTGTTTGAAACCCGCAGAAATTTTGCGACTATAGCCGAGCAACAAGGATTTGTAAATGTAATTTCTTCTGAATATATGTTGCGAGAGTATATGTCGGAAAACATTGAGATTTTCACTGCGGACCCCAAGGCAATTCCGTATATTACCGCCGACTACGCACGCACAAAAAGAAATGTTATTCTTTCTTTATGTTTATTACTGTGTATTGATTCAGTCAGAGAAGAAACTTTGATCAGACAATTGACAATGCTCAATATTGATGCCAAAGATCCTTTAACTGTTGTGTGGAAAGAAATCTGCACCATATTCAGTAACGAGAATGTTTGTGACAGAATGGGCAATCCGTTACTTGTTGTTAAAAACAGTGAAGGAAAAACAGTGACATTTGAAAAGAATTCAACAATTCATTATAAACGTGCATACAGCATTGAAAGCGGAAAATACGAAAGTGTTTATACCATCATCAATGCAGATTTGTCGAAGATTGTTTTGGATGATTTGCAAAATGCTGGCTATATTGCTGAACAAGAAAGTGCGGATAATTATATCGGCTCAGAATTGAAAGGTCATATTTATCAGAAATATTTACCTGGTCAGTTTTTCACATTGAACGGAAAATATTATGAGATGGTGTCCACAACTTCTGATAACCGAATCTTGGTTCGCCGTGCATCCGAGCATATTGGAGGCAGACCTACTTACCGTCAGGTTCGCAAATATAAGTTCAGTAATATTGAAGGCTCTGATTCCATGGGTGCATTAAAATCGGTAAACAACATTGATATTCATTATCAGTATGCTGATTTTTCTGTTGAAACATCGGGTTATTGGAAACTTAATGTCGGCAATGACTTTGATAACGGTGATTTGGTGTTGGTTAACGGGGTGCCCGTTCGCGAGTACCACCATAAACAAATATTAAAATTTGATTTTTCAAAATTGGGTGATTTGTTCACAGATTCTGTCAGAATGACTCTCACAAATCTTCTGAATGAGGTTTTTGCAACATTGTTTGCTGAAAATCAGGCATTCATTTCAGCCATAACGCCCGGAGATTTCGATTCTCCTTTAACTTATAGCCTTGAATTGTCTGAAAATATTGAAAATTCAGAAAAATGTATTTTTATCATTGAAGACAGCCAGCTTGATATAGGATTGTTGGTTGCTGTCGAACGAAATGTGAATCGTATTCTTCAGATAATTGCTGATTATCTTATTTGGAACGATGAGCAGATTGCCGAAAGTATCAAAAACCAGAATGCTCCCGCACCTGAAAGAATTTCTGATTCTTTTGACCTGTATTCGGAAGATTCAATAAATTCAGATAATAAGCCTGAAGAAGAGTCAAGAATCTCAGGACCTGTTCTTGAGAATACCGATGATATTTCACAGGAAATCGAATCGGAAACAGTTGGTTCCGTGAACGAAGAAGATGTCGAAGTTGATGAAGTATCTGTAGAAGAAGATACCAATGCCGATGATTCTTCCAAAAGTGAAAAGGAGGTGGGCGAAGATGAATGATGAAACAAAAATTCTTGAAGAAGATAAAGAACAAACTGATGATGTCGATAAAGAAAATACGAATGAATCAGAAAATGTTCAAGAAGAATCAGTAACAGAATGCGAAACAGATTCATCGTCTCTTTCGCTGACAGATAAGCTTCCTTATCATGAGCGATATTATCTCAGATATTGTAACAGCAGTTGTAGTTCTGCTCTTGACCTCGAAGGCACAAAATCACTCTTGCAGGCGATAGGTTTTGATGGCGGCGAATTGAAGCAGGCTCGAGAGGGCAAGAGAAGAGCAGATGATTTGCGTAATTCAGAAAAAGATAAGAATAATCAGATACATTGTTCTTATTGCGGTTCAGAAATTTCCGGTGTGGAATTTTATCGTTTGCCTGATGGCCGTATGCGTTGTAATACTTGCAGTAACACTGTTATCAAAACCAAAGCCGAAGCAGAGGAATTGTGCAACAGAGTTATCACCAATATGGACAGTTTCTTTGGTGCAAATATCGATGTTCAAATTTCTATCGAGATTGTAAACGAGCGAAAACTTAAAAAGAAAACAGGAATTCCTTTGGATGCGGATGATTCCCAAAGTATATTGGTTCTTGGCGTAGCAATAAACAAAAATAATAAGTACAGCATTATTTTGGAAAACGGAGCCCCAAGAATTTCATTGATTGCAACTTTTGCTCATGAACTGACTCATATTTGGCAATACACACATTGGGATAATAACAAAAGTCTTCAGAAAATTCCAGAAAGCAAACGATTGCTCGTTTATGAAGGAATGGCAAAATGGGCTGAAATTCAGTATCTGTATTTAGTTGGCGAAATCAACGTTGCAAAGAGAGAGGAATTTATTACAAGAAATCGCAAAGACGAGTATGGCATCGGATTCTGTTTATATGAAGACAGATATCCGATTTCACGCGAGGCAATGAATTGCAACGAAACTCCATTTAAGCCCAATTCATATCCGTTTGATTAATGGTCACTTATCCCTAAATTCATTCATATCTTACGATGAAGATATATTTATGAATAAACATTAAAACTAAAGAGTTACAAGCAAAGGCAGGGATTTCTCCCTGCCTTAATTTTATGTGTAAACGTTTTTCTTTTGCTTCATTTTTATATTTCGATAAGTTTTCTGATTTCCTTTGCATCAATTTCATTCAGATTGCGGTTTTGCGAAACGGAGAGATATGCCGCTGCACCTGCAGCTTCGCCGATACCGACGCAAATCGGCATTACTCTGAAATTAGAATGAGCCATATGTGTTCCGGAGATGTTTCTTCCGCAAAGCAGAAGATTTTCTTTGATTTCGGGAATAAGACAGCGGTAAGGAATTGTATAACCTTTTGTCTGTTTGAAATGTTTCTGAACACCCGTTTTGTCAAGTCCTGCGCCTGAGATATTATGAACATCAAAATTGAAGTAAGCATCTTTTACAACATAATCGTCAAACACTTTTGCTTCGAGGATATCTTGCTCATTGAGAGTGTATTTTCCTTTGAAATGTCTTGTTTCACGGATACCTATAAGTGAAGCGGAGCTGATGATATAACAATTTTCATAACCCGGTACAAACTTACGCAGATATTTTATGATGTCATCCATCTGTCTGCGACAGGTAAGAGTTGCTTTTGTCAGATCGTCTGCACAAGTGCCGTCAACATCGACGGCATTCGTCATGTTACAGGTAACAACTCCGGGAAGAGTTGATTCATAAGTGAGAATATGTCCGGCAGGATAGGGGATATGTTCTTTGGCAAGAGCCTGAAGCTCGCCGTTTGGTGTTTCGTATGTTGATTCAAATGAGCCTAAAAACACAGCACGGTCATAGTCAACTCCGCCGACTTTGAACATCAGAGTTGCAGGCTGCATTTTGTTGTCGCTTTCTCTGCCGAGAATGAATTCGGCACCTGCTTTTGCAGCAATATCACCGTCACCTGTTGCATCAATCGTGATTTTGGCAAAGATATCTGTTTTGCCCGATTTGTTGATAACTGTTGCACCAAGAACTTTATCTCCGTCGCAGATTGCATCCTCCGCAAAGGTATACAGCATCAGCTTGCAGCCGACTTCATAAAGCATTTCGAGATAAAGTGTTTTCAGCTTTTCCGGGTCAATAAGATTGACGATTTTGCTTTTGAACTCACCTTCGTTATTTTTAGCACTTCTTCTTAAAATTTCGTAATAAAGCGGACTTCCGCAGCTGCCTGTCCAATGGCTCATAAGACCCGAAGTTGAGATTCCGCCAACGTCACCGCTTTGTTCAATAAGAATGACTTTTGCACCGCTTTTTGCGGCGGTGTATGCTGCCGCAAATCCAGCAGGACCGCTTCCGAGAACAAGAACATCGGTGTGAAGTTTAAATTTATCAACCATATTTATCTTCTCTTTTATAATAAAATTATTTTTAAGTTGTCGATTCAAATGTTCCTTTCATTGATTATAATTCTATTTTAACGTTTTTGCAATACCTGAATACCGTTGGCTTACAGCGTAATGCGGATTTGATTTTTTAATAATACCGATTGAATAAACATGAAGTTCGTGGTATGCTTATAATATCTGATATATAAATTATCAACCAAAAGATATAAAGGAAAAAACACGGAATGAAAACGGGAATTATATTTAACATCCAAAAATTTTGTATACATGATGGCGACGGTATTCGTACTTGTGTTTTTCTTAAGGGTTGCCCACTCAGATGCATTTGGTGTCACAATCCCGAAAGCTTTGAAAAAACACCGATTCTTTCCTTTAACAAATCAAAGTGTTCGTCATGCGGCAGATGTCTTGCAGTTTGTTCAGGACGCAGAATTGAAAACGGTATTATAAGAATTGACCGTGAAAAGTGTGTGATGTGCGGAAAATGTTCTGAGGCATGTCTTAATGATGCAAACGAGATTATCGGGAAGGAAATGACGGCATCGGAAGTTTTTGATGAGGTTATGAAAGACAAGATCTTTTATGACACGTCCGGAGGAGGACTTACCGTTACGGGAGGCGAACCGTCATATCAGTCTGATTTTACGTTGGAGCTTCTCCGCCTTTCAAAGGATGCAGGGATTTCGTTCGCTATGGAAACCTGCGGTATCGGTTCACGTGATTTCTACAAAAAGGCTGCAGACCTCGGAACTATGTTTCTTTATGACGTAAAGTGCATTGATCCTGCACGTCATCATGAGCTTACTGGTGCGGATAATACTCATATTATGTCAAATCTTCAATATCTCATGGACAGAGGTGCGGATATTATTATCAGGCTTCCCCTCGTTCCCGATTGTAACGACAGCGATGAGGATATTGCTCTGCTTGCTGATTTTCTGAATGAAAATACGGGACGATACAGATATGCGGAGATTATGCCTTATCACACACTCGGTATCGGGAAATCTGAAAAAACGGGTGTAACGGTTTCTTATGCTCATGAGAGTGCAACTGATGCGGAAATAACCCGTTGGTGCTCAATTTTCGCTTCTCACGGAACAAATGTCAGAGTATCAAAATAAAAGAGGTTTAACTATGACAAATTTAGCTCAAATCGACCCTTTCCTTTACGGCTATTTTTCAGATGAGACCCTTGAACACGGTGAGAGAGTGGGGCTCGCTCTGCTTCACGCCGCAAAGAATATCGAAATCAAATTTTCACGCCGTTTGCTTCCTGAAACGTCATTCGAAACAAAATACGGCACTTCAAGCTACACACCTTCCGACGGACTTCGTTTTTTCGTTGATAACATTTTAAAACTTGCCAAAGAGTTTCCCGAGTATAAAGAAACACTTCGTCGTCATGTTGATGAGTTGAACTTGTTCGAGAATAAGGCTCAAAGACTTTTTTCGGAGTCAACGGAAGTTCTCAACCGTTCAGGTGCTGAATGGGGTGGGGGATGGGGAGGTCATTCCAATCCCGATTACGGCAGGATAGTCAATTTCGGCACCGAATATATCAGAAAAATAATCTCCGAAAACCGTAATAAATATCCCGATGAAGCCTGGTTTTACCGTTCGTGCTCTTATGTGCTTGATGCTATGGATGTTTTGGGTGAAAGATACCGCGAATCCGCTCTTGAAAATGCTGAAAAATGTGAGAACACCGATGATAAGGAATTTTTGCATCGTATGGCAAAGGCGTTTGAAACTGTGCCGAAGAAACCTGCGTATGATTTTACATCAGCTATGTGTTCATTTATGCTTGTTTTTGCTCTTGACGGAAGTGATTCTCCCGGTCGCTTTGACCAATATATGTATCCTGCATATTGCAAAACGGAGAATAAGGAAGATATAACTGATCTTCTTGACAGACTTTGGGACTATTTTCATGATCACCGCTCATGGAATCTTTGTATATCGGGAAGTGATGAAAATTGGAACGATGAAAGCAATGAGCTTACATATGAAATTCTTGCTATGGTGAGAAAGAAAGGTTATCAGACTCCCAATCTTACTTGCCGTGTTCACAGAAACACACCCGATAAACTCTGGAGCGCTGTTACTGATACCCTTGCAACGGGAACGGGACTTCCTGCACTTTATAATGATGACGTTGTATGTGCCGCACTTGAAAAGATAGGAATTCCATCCAAAGACAGTCATGATTACTGTATGAACGGTTGCAATCAGATAGATATTCTCGGAAAGAGCCATATGGGACTTGAAGACGGCGAGGTTGTTTTCGCAAAATGCCTTGAGTTTGCTCTGCATAACGGCGTTGATGCTATGACTGGTGAGCAGGTTTCCATTGAAACGGGCAACCCGAGAAGTTTTATGAGCTATGAGAGATTTGAACGTGCGTTTATGGATCAGCTGGAGTTTGTAACTTATAATTCTTGCAGCAGTTCAAATGCATGGCAACACCTTCGTGCTGTATTTGAGCCTCATCCCTTGCGCTCTTGTCTTATCGAAGGATGTCTTGAAAAAGGACGTGACTACAGAAACGGAGGACCGCTTTATAATCACGGACAGATTTTGGCTGAAGGAATTGCAGATACGGGCGACAGTCTGTACGCTGTCAAGAAACTGGTTTACGATGAAAAGAAATATACGATGTCAGAACTTATTGATGCTCTCAATGTAAACTTTGAGGGATATGAGCAACTGCATCATGATTTTAAGAATTGTGAAAAGTTCGGTAACGATATTGATGATGTAGATGAAATAACCGCACGAGTGCTCAACCGATTTTTCACGGTTCTCAAGCGTAACAATACCTACCGAGGCGGAGTGTTCACGGGCGGATGCAGTACATTTAACCGTGCCGCAGGATACGGGCAGCAAACAGCAGCGCTTCCTAACGGAAAACTCAAAGGAGAACCGCTCCTTGCAGACAGCATCGCCGCAACACCCGGACGTGACAGAAACGGACCGACTGCACAAATTAAATCCGTTCTCAGATATAATCAGACCGATGCTTGCAGTGGATTTGTGTTCCAAAATAAGTTTGAAAAGAAGATTTTTGAAACCGAAAAAGGCAAAGCTTCTTTTATCGCTCTTGCAAAGGCGTATTTTGCAGGCGGCGGTCAGCAATATACAGTTACGGTTGTTTCTCCCGAGGATCTTCTTGATGCAAAAGTGCATCCCGAAAATCATCGGAATCTCATTGTTCGTGTTGGTGGCTACAGCGATTATTTCGTTAATCTTAATAATGAACTTCAAAACAATGTTATTGAGAGAACATTTGCAGATATATAATTTAATATTTTAAAACCACCTCATCCGATGCCGTTACAGGCAGAGAAATGAAGTGGTTTTAATTTTTGTTTTGTAAACTCAATCAAATTGATTTTCGTCTATATAAATCTTTTAATTGTAATTTTGTTCAGTTAAAGCTTCTTACCCAAGTCACTAATGAACCGTGATGCGTGTTTTCTCTGACGGTGCCGAGCATATACTCGGTTACGGGACCGTTATGTCTCATTTTTTCAAGGATTGCCTCCTGAAGCTCTTCGACGGACATTTCTTCGTAAGGTTTATTCAAATCATAGACTTTTGGTTCACTTTCTTTTTCTCTTGATGATTTAATAATCTCTTCTTTTTGAAGCTCCTGTTCAATTTTAACGGGAAGAGGTTCTTTATTTATTTGATGAATTTTTAATGGTTTGAAGCTTTCACCGCAAAGCTCTTCAGGGATCCACATTTCACCGTAGTTTGCTGATACTTTAACTTGAATTTGTCCGTTATTTACGCATATCTTTTCGCCTGACAGAGCACCGACATATATCTCGCTGTTTCCGCAAGAAAGATTCATGTAAACATCTCCGTCGGAGTTGTTGACTGTAACGATTACAGACTTTCCGTTAAGAGTTCTCTCATAAGCAAAATGAGTTGTCTGAAGCAGCAGTTCCTTGTAATCACCAAAGCAAAGAGCGGGTGTGTTGCGTCGAATCTTGCCGAGAGAAGCAATAAGCTGTGTGAGTGGATTTGTTTTAACCTCATCTTTATAATCTTCAAAATTCAATGCAGGTCTTAAAGAATCATCTGAACCGCATTCTTTTTTGCCTTCAATTCCAAATTCGGAGCCGTAATAAATTGACGGAATTCCGGGCAGGGTATAAAGCATAATATGAACAGGTGCAAAATGAGACTTGTTATTGAGCTTTGAATAAATTCGTTCAACATCATGATTATCAACAAATGTATAAAGTTTCAGGCGGTCTCCCGTCATATCGCTGACGTATTTGATTGTGTGGGCAACTTCAAAATAGTTGTGGTCGTTGTGTGCGGAATAGAGAGCTTTATGAAGCATGTAGTTTGTAACGGAATGAAGAATTCCGTCATTTGCCCAGCGTGAATAATTGCCGTGGATAACCTCGCCCATAAGCCAAAAATCAGTCTTAATTTCATTTGCAACCTGACGGAGCAATTTCATATATTCGAAATCCATAACATCTGCCGCATCAAGTCGGATTCCGTCAATATCGAATTCGTTTACCCAGAACCGAATCACATCGCAGATATAATCTTTGACAGCAGGATTGTGCTGATTAAGTTTCGCAAGAAGGTCATAGCCATTCCAATTTTCATAAGAAAAGCCGTCATTAAAAGAGTTGTTGCTCCAAAAATTCACATTGCAATACCAATCTTTATAGGCGGAATTTTCTCTGTTTTGTTTTATATCTTTAAAAGCAAAAAAATCTCTGCCGGTATGGTTGAATACGCCGTCAAGAATTACACGAAGACCTTGTTTATGGCATTCTGCCACGAAGTTAGTAAGATCTTCATTTGTTCCCAGTCGGCTGTCTAATTTTTTGTAATCAGTTGTTTCATATCCGTGACCGACAGATTCAAAAAGAGGTCCGATATAAATGGCATTGCATCCTATTTCTCTGATATGAGAAATCCACGGCAAGAGTGAATTCAGTCTGTGAACAGGTTCACCGTAAGAATTTTGTTTCGGTGCACCCGTCATGCCTAACGGATATATATGATAAAATATTGCCTCGTCATACCAAGCCATATTTAATTTCCCTTCTGATTTATTAGAACTTCAAACATTATGAAGTTCGTTTACAATTTGATAATCAATTTTCCCGATGAAAACTTTTTCTCTGATATTAACATCATATACCATCGGTCTGAAAATAATATATTCTCTGTATTTTCATTCTCTGCCTGTCGGACCGTCAAAAATGCAATTCTGAATAACGGCATTTTCCGTTGAGTTGATTTCAATGAAATGCCACTGAGAACAATGGAGAAAACGGCAGTTTTCAATTTTGATGTTTCTGCAGTGAACGGTATTCAGAAGTGTTGATTTTTCGTCGGTATTAATGTTGCCGTCAATGTTTGCACCCGAAATAACAACATCGTGTGTGCCGCTATATTCGCCCCAATCGGGTTCAGAATAAGAAGCGAGAAGATATCTTGTTATCGGTTTGCGTTCGGTGCTTCTGAGAAGAACGGCTTTATCCGAAAATCTCAGATGCTGATTTTCGGAAATCCGCCAAGCATTTTTGTTGTTGATTTATAATGTGTTTCAGCAATAATATCCGCACAGAATTTTGTTCGATTTATTAAATAATATCATAAAATAATCCGTTGTTCAACTGCTACGATATTCTTGAAAAAGTTTATATACATAAGAATTTGATTTATTTATAATTATGTGTTATTCTTGATGCATGATTTTCTGAAAGGGTGTGAGCGGATGGTTTTTGAAAATGCAGAAGTTTATGTTATCAGAAGCAGCAGAAAAACGATTTCGATTCAGGTTAAATCGAATGAAGTTATCATCAGAGTTCCGACCCGAATGAAAGAAAAAGAGATTGAAAAATTCGTAGAGTCAAAAAAGAATTGGATTGAAAAAAATCTGAATTCTGTTTCGGAAAAACAAAAAATTCTTCGGAATATTGAACCTTATTCCGAAGAAGAAATTAAAATGTTTATGAAAAAAGCAAAAGAAATAATTCCGCAAAAGGTTGAAATTTATGCTGAAAAATTAGGAGTAACATATAACAAAGTTAAAATCCGCTGTCAGCGAACACGCTGGGGGAGTTGCTCATCAAAAGGCAATCTGAATTTTAATTGTTTGCTGATTTTGTTGCCTGATGAAATAATGGACAGCATTATTGTTCATGAGCTTTGTCATAGAAAATATATGAATCATTCCGCAAATTTTTATGCTGAAATTGAAAAGTTTTTCCCCGATTATAAGCGCTGCCATGCCTGGCTGAATGCAAACGGAAACAAATATATGATCAGAATACCGCCAAAGGAGAATTTATGAAGGTTATTATTTCTTGTCTTAATTCAAAATATGTTCATGCATCACTTTCTCCTTGGTGTTTGCTTGCGGGAGTTCGTGAGTTTTCAAAAAATGAATATGAAACATTGGTCTTGGAAAGCACAATTAACGGTGACATAGAGGTGTTTGCCAATAAAATAATAAGCGAGAAACCTGATGTTGTTGCTTTTTCATGTTATATCTGGAACATAACACAAACTCTTGAAATATGCAGAATCATAAAAATAAATCATGATTGCAAAATCGTTCTCGGAGGTCCCGAAGTTGCATACAGACCGAAAGATATTCTTGAAAAACATGAATTTGCGGATTATGTGCTTTCGGGAGAAGGAGAATGGACCTTTCCTGATTTTCTTGATAATATTAACGGCAATTTGACTCAGGTATCAGGACTTACCTACAGAAAAAACGACGAAATAATTACAATTCCCGAAAAGGAATATAAAGAAACTCCGCCGTCACCGTTCAGCGAAGAATTTTTCGAAAATCTTAACGGCAGAATTTCTTATATTGAAACTTCTAGAGGCTGTCCGTATCGCTGTGCATTTTGTCTTTCGGGAAGATGTTCACCGCTTCGTTTCTTTGACATCGATAGAATGAAAAATGATATCGTCAGACTTTCAAACAGCGGAACACAGACTGTGAAATTTGTTGACCGTACATTTAATGCGAATGCAGAAAGAGCAAATGAAATTTTGCTTTTTATCAAAGAAAATTACGGCAAAGAAATTCCTCGTGATGTTTGTTTCCATTTTGAGATTGCAGGCGATATTTTAAAGGAAAGCACGCTTGAAATCTTATCTTCATTGCCGCATGGTTCTGTTCAGCTTGAAATCGGTATGCAGTCTTTTAATGAGAAAACGTTAAAGAAAATAAACCGTAAAACCAACACAGAAAAGCTTATTGAAAACATAAAAAAGCTCATAAGCTTTGGCAATATGCATATCCATATTGACCTTATTGCCGGTCTTACGGGCGAGGACCTCGAAAGCTTCAAAAACAGTTTCAATGTCGGATATTCACTCAAAGCTCATATGCTCCAGATGGGATTCTTAAAGCTTCTTCACGGAGCTGATATGCGTGAAAACAGCGAGAAATATCCCTGCACATTTATCGATGAACCTCCTTATGAGGTCACATCAACTCCGTGGCTTTCTTCCGATGAGATAGCAATGCTTAAGGACTGCGAAGATGCGGTTGACAGGTTATATAACAGCGGTCGGTTTTTATTTACTCTTGAGTATCTGACAAATGAAGTCGGGTTTTCTGCGTTTGATATTTTCAATGAATTCGGAAATTTTGTTAACGGCAACAAAATGCGTCTTAGTGATTATGCAGAAAACCTCTATAATTTCTTTTGTAACAAATGCGATAAGCAAATATTGAGGGAAAAAATTATTTGTGATTTGCTCTGTTGTTCTTCAGCAATACAAATTCCCGATGTTTTAAAAAACAAAGACCCGCTTTATAAAAGGATTAAAAAATATTTTATTGAAAATATAGATAAAAACATTAAGATTGCAATTCTTTATTCGAAAAATCAGGTTTTTGCAGTTAATCAAAGCAAGGAAAAAAACCTTCATAACAGATATGAAGGCGAATTTTATAATATTGATGAATTAATTGACAAATAAGGCAGGGTATAAGCCCTGCCTTATTTTATCTGTAATTATTTAAGCTTTGCTTTCAGAACGCCTTCTGTTGCAGTTTTGAAGTCAGCAACCGTTTTTTCTCGCCATTGAGTTTCTGTGGGATAGAAAAGTTCATAATAGTTTTCACGAACAATTTCGCTTGAAATCTTATTGTCCGAAGGGAACCAATGCTGTCTGTTTTCATCAACAGTATATTTGAGAGAAAGAATGGAGTCTATAAAGCTGTCTCCGATTGTACCGAATTCAAAGCATGTTGAGAAAAGATCTTTTTCGGTGTTCTTGCTTTCTGCAAGACGGTAAAAATAATCTGTGGTGTCGCCTGTTGTGGCGTAGAATGATTCTGAATCGTGTGAAATAACATAGTCATAACCGAAGGCTTTTTTAGTTTCAGCTTCTGTCATTGTTTCATAAACGGAATTGAATATGACCATGTTGTAGCGGGGACCGTATCCTGAGTGAATGTCTATATGAACAATGTTTTTATATTCACCGTCAAGGCAGTCGTTGAATACACCCTTAAGATATGCCGTTGATATTTCGTCGCCGTTTCCGCCGTAATAAACACCCTGAGGATATTCATACTGACCTGTAAGAAGAGCGTCCGAAACTTTGTCGGCGCCTTTGGTGAGAGCTTCTTTTGCAAGATTGAGATAAAATCCTGCCTCATGCCATAATGCATTGCCGATTTTTCCTTCAGGCTGAAGAAACTCCTTGACTTCGGGATAATCTTTGTTGGATGACTTGTCAAAGTTATTCCAGTCAAGAATAAAGTTTCGATTCAGATCAACATTGTTTTCATTATATCTGCGCATATATTTCATGCCGTAAGGATTAACGTTTGCAACAACAAGAATGCCTGTTTTGTTTGTGTCAATTTCAGGATAAATTTCTTCAAAGAAAACATCGAGCATAACAGAACCGATATAGCCTTCCATGCCGTGAACGCCCGTAGTCAGAACAACAAGGTTTTCTTTTTCGCTTTTGGCAGGCAAATAAATGTTGTCTATGTAGAGATTATCATTTTCATCAACAGCGTGTTCACTCACTTCAACAGCTATACCGTTTTCTCGAAGTATGGCAACTCTCTCTTTAAGATGTGAGCGGATTTCATCATAACTGTTGTAGAAATATTCGCTGTATGCATATTCAGCTTCAACCTCGGGTTGACGGGCTGCATTGAGTACAAGATATGGTCCGACCGTGCTGAGCAAAAGAACAAGCACCAGTATTACACTTAAGATTGAGATAAGAATTTTTTTGCTTTTTTTCATATGATCATTCCTTAATTACAATTCTGTTTGCAATGAGATGTTACCATTGGTATTCAAATATATTGCCATCAATTTCCCATTTTGAGGGTGTGAGATTATCATAAATATCAATCGGTCTGAAAGTGTGAACATTCTGGAAAATTCTGTATGCTTCTGCAAGGTCGTTTTTCTGTTCACCTGTAAGAGCATTCGTGCAGGAAACGAAAAGGGGAGTGTTGCTGTAAGAAAGAAGATGAAGCCATTGCTTATTCTTTTCCCAGGGAATTTTATCTTCAAGAATACCAACACAATCAGCATCACACATATAAAATGCTTCGTTTTGAGCAAGGCGGAATGCAAGTGTGTTGACGCCGTTTTTCTTTGTTGCTTCCCATTCTCTGCCGCTTGTGTCATTACCCGTTCTGTTGATTTCAACAAGCCCTGCGCAAAGATGCGAAACCGTATTGCAACCGATAATATACATATCTCCTGCAGTATCTTTTATTAGCCTGTATAGGTCAAGCACAATTTCTGCATTTGTTTTTGTTTTATCATAAAAATTCCAGTCGTCAATTTTGGGTATCATTTCATTAAGATCCGGTCCCCAATCTCCGAAAAGATCAAAAGTTGTGAAATCATGTTTGAGAAGCTCATAACCCCAGTTCTTAATTCTTTCAATATCAGCTTTTATATATGCTTTCACATCAGGATGGGTCGGATCAAGATATTGTCTTTTTCCGCTTCTGAGAATTCTCATTTCGTCTGTTATGGTTTCATCTCTGTTATGGAGAAGTCTGACCCATATGCCCGGTCTTGCTCCGGCTTTCTTTATTTCGTCGGCGAGTTTTTTCATGTCGCCGAATTTTTCGTTTGATATCCACGGACCTTCACATGAATTAATCTGCCAGCAATCATCGATAACCTCAAACGGTCTGTTTTCAATTCCGTTTGCAAGTTCTGACTGGAATTTTGCATCGGAAAGAATTTCATCATAACTGCTTTTTCCGTAAGCGTAATACCAGTTGTTGCCTCCGTAAACTCTTTCTTTGGGGAGAATGGGGTTGTCGCAAATGGTTTTGCAGTAATCGCAAAGACTGGCATATACATCATCCGAATCATATTTTTTATAAACAAATGTTGCAAGATGAAGCTTTCTTCCGTTTAATTGAACACCGCGTCCGCCGTTTCTGCAGTCAACTAACGCTTTTATTCCGTCTGTTGTATAACTGAAGCTTACAAAAGCGTTCGGCTGTGTTTTAACACCGAAGCAGAACGACTTTGTTTTGTCAGTTGCGATAAAATACCAAGGCATATAACGGGAACTTTCGGATATTTTTTTTAATCCGATATCGCCGTAACTGCGTTCCCATGCATCGCCGAGAACATAGATATCGCCGTTACTTTCAAATTTCCATTCAAGCTCTATAAATTTAACTCTGTCTTCATTTGCTGTAACACTTAAATCAAGAGTTTCACCGTTGATCGATGTTTCGACAACAGTATCTTTATGTTCGTTTTCGCATATTACTTTATACTTGAAATTTTTTATATCAAAATACATTTTTCCTCCGTCAATCAGTTGCAAATTAATGTGGTTTTATATTTCAGATGTTTTTTAAATAATCCTTCAAAACATTCCAGTTGTTCACTGTCAGATATTTATCGCAGTTTTCATCACTTCGGAATTCAAGCGGAACAGATGATTTTACGTCAAGTAATACAGGTGTCATGCCGTATGATGATGAACCGTAAACATCGGGGATTATGCTGTCACCGCAATACCAGCATTCGGACGGATCAAGCTGAGCATATTTTAATGCCGTAGCAAAAATATTCTTTGAGGGTTTTGCAAAAAGAATATCTGCACTTGTAAGGCAGAATTCGAAATTTGCTGACGGAACCCACCTCTTTATTGCAAGTGAAAGACTTTCGCCGCTCATCATATTGTTGCTGATAACAGCTGAACGTATTCCGAATGAGTCAAGCTCGGCGAGAAGTTCAGGCACGCCGTCAATAACATGTCTTGACGAATTGTATCTGTCAAAAATTTCTTCTTGTTCAGCCATCGGAAAGTTCAGAATCAAACCTGTATTCATAGATGCATATCTGATAACAGATGACAAAGGAATATCGAGCGTTATTCCTGATTTTGATTTGATTCCGAAAGCATCATCAAGATATTCATTCCAATAATTTGCAAGTTCTGAACTGTTTGTTGTTTCGGGGTTGACAGCGGAAAGACGAAGCTTTTCAAAGCCGTCGGCAGGATTGCATTTGCCATCTTCAAAAAGTGTTCCGCCTACATCGAAAAGAATCATTTTCGGTTTTTTGTTGTATAACATATTTATCACCGCAATTTTATGTATTATAAAGAATTATAACACACACAAATTAAAATTTCCATAATAAATATCCGCTTATTTGACATAATCTTTTTCCATGGTTATAATTATTATATTAAACCAGAAAGAGAGAGTCGGAATGAGATATATTGCAGACCATGATTTTCATATCCATTCAACAGTTTCCCGTTGTTGTCATGATGAAAATCAGACTCCTGAAGCAATCCTGAAGTTTGCCGTTGAAAACGGTTTCAAAAAAATTTGCCTAACAAATCATTTTTGGGATGAGAATGTCAAGAGTGATGCAGAGTGGATAGATGAACATGATTTTTTGCATGTTTCATCAGTTTTACCGTTGCCTGAATCGGATAATGTTAAATTCCTCTTCGGTTGTGAAACGGATATGGATTTCAACAATCTTCTCGGTGTAAGCGAAGAAAGATTCGGAATGTTTGATTTTATAATCGTTGCAACAACTCATCTCCATCTCGACGGTAACACCGTCAGAACAAAAATCACAACTCCCGAAGAAGCGGCATATCATTGGATTGATAAATTGGAAAATCTTCTTCTCAAGGATTTACCGTTCGGTAAAATCGGAATAGCTCATCTGACTACCGGGCATATCCTGAAAAACAGAACAGCTGAAGTCTTATCCTTGATTCCCGATGCGACTATGTATTCTATTTTCAATGAATGTTCGAAAAAGGGCGCAGGAATTGAACTTAATGTTAAAACTATTAATATGACTAACGAACAAAAAGAAATATTTCTTCGACCTTATCTTATTGCAAAAGAATGCGGATGCAAATTTTATCTCGGAAGCGATTCTCATAAAGCGAGTGCTCTTGCCTGTGCCAAAGAAAATTTTGAGGATGTAATTACTCAGCTCTGTCTTAAAGAAACCGATAAATTTATTCTCTGAATATAAAACTATGAGCCGTATACCCAAGAAATCCAATGGGTTACGGCTCATTTTTTAATGTTATGCTATTTCAATAACACGATATCCGTTTTCTGCGATTAGATTAATAATAAAATCGTCCGAAACAGGCGAAGACATTGTTATAATTGCCGTGCCGTCTGAGTGGCTAACAACAGCTGATGAAATGCCTTCTGTTTCTTCAAGAATCTTTTTGACTCTTGCTTCGCAATGGGGACACATCATGCCTTCAATTTTAATGGTTTTGTTCATTATATTTTCCTCATTTCTCTTTTTGTGTTTGATTTTCTTATCTTTTTTTGCTGAACGTATATTGAATAAATTCAAGCGGAGAGCATTTGTTACAACGCAAAAACTTGAAAGACTCATTGCTGCCGCTCCAATCATCGGATTCAGCGTGAGACCTGCCCATACAAATGCTCCTGCGGCAACAGGGATGCATATTGCATTGTAAACGAACGCCCAGAAAAGATTCTGATGAATTGTTCTCAGAGTTGCACGGCTGAGACGAATTGCCGCCGAAACATCAGATAAATTGCTGTTCATGAGAACGATGTCTGCTGCATCAATTGCAACATCTGTTCCTGCACCGATTGCAATCCCTGTATCTGCACGTGTCAAAGCGGGTGCATCGTTGATGCCGTCACCGACCATTGTAACTTTTCCGCCTTTTTGAAGTCTTTGTATGACCGCATCTTTTTCGTTGGGTTTAACCTGTGAAATAACCTCGTCTGCGCCAATCTGTTTTCCGATTGCTTCTGCGGTTGCTTTATTGTCACCCGTGAGCATAACAACGCGGATACCCATATCTTTGAGTTCAGAAACGGCATAGGCGCTGTCAGATTTTATCATATCAGCAACAGCAATTACACCGAGAACATTTTCTTCTTTTGCAAAAAACATTGCGGTTTTGCCTTCCGATGAAAGTTGATTTGCTTTTTTGAGCATTTCATTCGGTATGACTGCGTGTTTTCCGATAAAATCCGAATTGCCTCCGAATACAGTTTTTTCTTCGATAATTGCGGATAATCCTCCACCGGGAAATGCTTTGAAATCCGTTGATTCGATTGCGGTAATTTCAGATTTATCTCCGAATCTGACAATAGCTTTTGCGAGAGGATGCTCGCTTTTGATTTCAAGGCTGTAAGCTGTTCTGAGCAGTTCTTTATCTCCGATAATATCTGTAACTTCGGGTTCACCTTTAGTGATTGTTCCTGTTTTATCAAGAGCAACAATCTGAGTTTTTCCTGTTGTTTCAAGCGATGCGGCTGTTTTGAAAAGAATACCGTTTTTTGCTCCTTTGCCGTTGCCAACCATAATTGCAACAGGAGTTGCAAGTCCAAGCGCACAAGGACAACTGATTACAAGCACGGAAACAGCCCTTGCCAATGCAAAGCCTGCGGATTCTCCGAGAATGAGCCAAATAATAAATACAGCGATGGCAATCGTTATGACGATAGGAACAAAAACACCCGAAACTTTATCTGGAATTGTAGCTATGGGTGCCTTGGTTGCTGCAGCTTCGCCAATCAATTTGATGATTTGTGAAAGCGTTGTGTTTTCTCCTACTTTCGTAGCTTCGCATTTGATATAACCGGAACGGTTTATTGTAGCGGCGCTTACGGTATCGCCGA
>JAZQTZ010000024.1:0-35336 GCA_045631105.1 Acutalibacteraceae bacterium | reverse complement strand
CTATCAATCGTTGTTTAATTTTCAAGGTGCGTTGCACACCGTTCTTGCGGAGTGCTTGAATAATATATCACAACCATTCCACTTTGTCAACACTTTTTTTCACAACTTTTTATTACTCTTGTCAACCGCTCCGTGTGTTTCGGTTTGGTGACCCTTCGGAGGCTATGTTTTATATTGTAATTAATATATATTTAATTACTGGTGTAATTTTGCAAAAAGAAAAAGCCCTCAGAAAGAGGGCTTTGGGTTTGATTATTTGATTAATCAGTTATCTTTCTTTGTTTTAACAACTGCAACTGCACCTGCTGCAAGAGCAAGGAGAGCGATAACGGGAGCTGCTACGCTGCTGCCTGTGTTGGGAACTGTTGAAACATTAGCAGCGGGCTTCTTTGTCGTTGCAGGCTTCTTTGTTGTTGTGGGAGCCTTTGTTGTGCCTTCGTCAATAACTGTGTAGTTAGGATCACGTGTTACAGGCACATCTTCAGTTGTGGGAGCAGCTGTTGTAGGAGCAGCTTCTGTTGTTGTGGGAGCTTCAGTTGTTGTAGGAGCAACTGTTGTTGTGGGAGCAGCTGTTGTTGTGGGGGCAGCTGTTGTTGTGGGAGCAGCTGTTGTTGTGGGGGCAGCTGTTGTTACATCAAATCTGTCGTCTGAAGGTTCTGTGATTACGGGATTTGCAAAAGCTGTTGTTGCAAATGTGCAAACTGTGATTGCTGCAACAAGAATTGCGAGCAGCATCGAAACTGTCTTTTTCATTTTAATTACCATCCTTTAAATAAATTGTGTTTTAATTTGTGCCTTCTGATACGTTATAATTTTACACACAAAACCGCCTTTTGTCAACCCTCTATATTTACCAATAACTTTAGGGTGAACATAATGTGTTTGGTGTTTTATTGTATTTACGGCAAAATAACGGTAAAACTACAGAAGCAATATATATGAAAGGAGCAGATGAAATGTCCTTTATTTTTCCTGACAAAAGAAAAGAAAACAAGGCGCAATGGCATTTCCCCAAAGAAAGAATAAACCGCAGTTACGACCCCGATGACGAGAATATCCACAACGATATTCTGGGGAGCTACACAGGCACGCCTTACGATGATTTGCGCCCGATTCAGGACGCCGACGATTTATAAGATGCCGACGGAGCACATTGTGCCGATGTGCTCCGTCTCTACTGCATCTTTTGTCCCTCAGCCGTGCTCTTTCCCCAAAGAACACGGCTCTTTATGAGAATTCACCATCCCCATCCATCCAAAAGGTTGTGTGGTGAAACTCCGGCATAAGTTATCTGATTTCGCATTGTGAAATTCTTTCGCAATCATCAACGGAAAACGCTGAAATTTTTCCGCCTGAAACGGTATAAACCGTTCCGTTATTATAGACCGCTCTTACCGCCGCATCCCCGACATAGAAATTATCATGGCGGCATAAACCGACGGGTTCAATTTTTCCCTCGGATGCATCAAAAATCATGTAAGCGGAGAATTCGGTTCCGTTTTCACCGTCTGATGCAACAACGGGAACTCCGAACATTTCCTTATCGGAAGCAATCATAATGCTCCTTGAATCAACCGACGAAGGCAAAGCATAGTTTTCATCAAGAACATATTTTGCAGCATCGGACGGATTTTCGGGGTCACTTACATCAAAAAGACGGAAGGTTGTTTTTCCGTTTTCATCCGTATATACATCCAGAAGCTTCGAATCGGAAATTTCATAAAGATTTCCCACAAAAAGCTTTGAAGAAATCACACCCGCTGCTTTGGGGAATTTCGGAACAAGCAAGTTGATTATTACGGTTTCATCTTCCGAAGCAAGATAGCCTTTTCTGCCGATGAATTTGACGGCATCGATCTTCTTTCCGGGCAATATTTCCTCAAGACCGCTGACAAATTCCATATTCTTATCAAAAACATAGATATTGCTCGAATCGGAAACAGCGGTTGCAAGCATCATATAGTCATTCTTGGAATTCACAGAAACTCCGCCTATCAGCGAACCTTTGACAACGCAGGTTCCTGCATAGGCAATCGATGAACCTTCAACATTAAAACGGTGTATTTCGGTAAGGCTTCCGCTTGAAGCTTTTCCTTCGGTTTCGAACGAAACAAACTCTCTTGCTACGGTTATTGCGCCCTCGGTGCAATAAAGCTGCTTTCCGCTTCCGAGAATCGCAAGGCATCCGACAGGACTTTCAAAAGCAGAAACATCGGTTACCGTTATAAATATATACGAAGCTTCAGGGTCTTTGACAGAAATGA
Source organism: Acutalibacteraceae bacterium (assembly GCA_045631105.1). Classification (GTDB taxonomy): domain Bacteria; phylum Bacillota; class Clostridia; order Oscillospirales; family Acutalibacteraceae; genus CAG-177. The sequence goes on along the minus strand of JAZQTZ010000024.1, from coordinate 33,072 downwards.
AAATATCTTCAAGAACAAGGTCGGCTCTTGTTCCGTCAACCATAAAAGCAGGAACAACAGAGAAATCCGCACCGCTCACATTCTTATCGGTAACAAGGCAAAAGCTGTTTCCTCTGAAAGATGAGAAAAGATATTTGCCATCTTGAGTATGCACACGGATTTTCTCGGGTTTTTCGGGATCGGTGATATCATAATACACCGCCGTGGTTTTTGTTTCGGAATCAAAATCCTTTCTTCCGAGAATGGCGATAAGAATATTGTTTTTGAGCTGAATTGCGATACATTCTTCATACGCACCTGCAACAGCATTATCGCAAAGAGTGATGCTTGAAACGGTTTTCATTTCTTCTGCAGAAACAGTTTTCACTATTTTTATCTGCTCGGTCATGTTTCCCGTCTGAGTATCCCTGCCCGTTGCCACAATATAAAGATATTCACCATTGGTTTTTTTGATGTCGGCGTCCGTACTCTGTGCAGAAACAACATCCGTTCCGCTCATTGCCGCACTCGCCGCAGAAAGGTTGCCTACGGTTTCATCGTCTTCAACAGCCGCACTCTGATAACCTTCGTAAAGTCTCTCGATAATCTCCTGCGCACCGACGGTTGCATGTTCCGTTCCAACATCGGGAGTTTTATTATCCTGATTTTTTACGGGGTGTTCCGATTCGTTCGTACCACCCTCTTTAAAAGCTGCATTCAGAACATTTTCAAGTTCTTCAATGCTTTTCGGAGGTTTGACAAATTCCGCACCCTTATAACCGCTGTAAAAAATATCTTCTTTGACTATCTTCGCAGAAATCGGTGTCAGCTTTGTTCCCGTTATCATGGAAAATGCACCCGCAAGGACCATGATGAACATTGCCGCAGCCGCCGCATATTTGCGGAAATCTGCCGTTTTTGATTTCTTTGTTCCCGTTTTATCAGAAAAATCCGTTTCTTTGTTTCCTTCGTTCTTAAGCATGGCAACCATGCTTTCTTTCTGCAGCCTGAGAGGTATTTTTGCACTCTCCGAACTTTTTTTCAGCTCTTTTCCGAGCATTTCAAGCATCTGCTTATCATTCTTCATTATCCGTACCTCCTTCCGTCAATCCTTGTCGCCAAGTTCTTTTCTCAGCTTTCTGAGCGAACGCTTGAGTTTTGAACGAACAGTTGACGACGGATAATCAAGTATGTCGGCTATCTCGTGACTTTTATAATTGCCCAGAACACTGAGCAAAACAATTTCTCTTTCTTCTGCTGAAAGAGTTTCCAACGCTCTTCTGAGTTCCACGGAAAGCTCGACGCTCTCAAAACTCATGGGCTCGAAATATCCCCCGTTCTCATCATCGAGATAGACCAATGTTTTTCTTTTTTGTTCGTCTGTATAGTATCTTTTGCAGGCGGCGCAAAGTATTTTAAAGAGCCATCCTTTGAACGCCTCTGCTTTCTTGAGAGTTTTTATTTGCCGAAAAGCGGATAAAACAGCGTCCGATACAGCATCCTGCGCAAGGGATTCACTGCCCGTAATATAACAGGCATAGCAATACATATCTTTATAGTAGAGTTCATACAGTTCACCGAATGCTTCGGCATCTCCGTTTTTCGCCAGCGTAACGAGTTCTTTGATTTGAGCGCTCAAACTAACCCTCCTTACCACTCTCAATTAATCAGTGTCGAAAAAGTCATTTTTTGTTGCATAAAATTTTAAAAATTTTTTCACGCTTTATTTTTCTTTTATTATAGGTTATACTATAACTGATAAAAATTAATAAAACAAGGGTGTATAATATGAAGAAACTATTAATTTTACTGCCTGTTTTAATATTGCTCACATCGTGTGCAGTCAGATATACCAATGAAAACACAGGCGCAAATGCTCCCGTAAGCGTTGAGGATATCCGCAACAAAACAACCTTATCCCAAACCGCGGAAAACTCAGCAACAATAACCGAATCGATAACCGCACTTATCGAAAAAACAACAAAACAGACGGAATCGGTCAGCGCAAGCAATCCGAAAGGTCTTTCCACCGAAAAAAGAGAACACAGTTACGGCGTTGCAAAAAACGGCAAACCTCATAATATTTCCGTTACCGCTCAGAAATATTTTGAATCAACAGGTTTCCGTGCTGTCTGCTACGACACAAAATCAACCGAGAAAGTGCTCTATCTCACTTTCGACTGCGGTTGGGAAAACGGTTACACCTACAAAGTGCTTGATACTCTGAAAGAAAAGAATGTTCCCGCCGCATTTTTCTGCACTCTCGACCATATCAAATCAACTCCCGACCTTATCAGACGGATGATTGACGAAGGTCACATCGTCGGAAACCATTCAATGAAACATCCCGATTTCGCGAAAGTTTCAAGAGATAGAATGAAGGAAGAAATTCTCGGATGCGATGCTTATCTTCAGGAAAATTTCAGCTATTCCTCAAAATTCTTCCGTTTCCCCGAAGGGTCATACAACGAAGTCGCCCTCGAGGTTGTTGATTCGCTCGGCATGACATCGGTTTTCTGGTCATGCGCATATGCCGACTGGGATGTCAACAACATCAAAGGCGGTCAGCACGCTTTCGATACCGTCACATCAAGGCTTCACCCCGGCGCAATTATTCTGCTCCATTCCGTTTCACCCGACAACGCCGAAGCGCTCGGAGATATCATTGATTGGGCAAGAGAAAACGGCTATGTTTTCAAATCGCTGAACGATATTAAAATGTAATATATATAAAAGACCTCTTGACTTTTCGGTCGGGAGGTTTTAAAATATAAAACTGTTAACCGATTAATTGTTAAACGCTTAACAATTTCGACAATCGAGGTGAAAATGTGTCAAATTTATACAAAAGCACCGTTAAAAAGCTATGCAAAGTAACTCTGCTTCACCGCTATGCAATTTCAATCTCGCTTTCGGGAATAAAGCTTTACAGAGGTCAGCCCGAAATTCTCGAATATCTGAATGAACACGGGGATTGCTCGCAGAAAGAACTTGCAGATTTTCTCGGAGTTTCAACAGCTTCAATCGCAACAAGCCTCAAACGAATGAGCAAATCGGGTTTCATCGAAAGAACCGCCGATGAAAAAGACAGACGCATCAACCGTCTTCGTCTTACCGAAAAAGGCAACGAAGTCCGTCTTGCAGGCAGGTCAGAATGCGAAAGAATAGACAAAACGATGTTCAGCGGATTTTCCGATGAAGAAATAACATTTTTTTCTGATATGCTTTCAAAAATCGCAGATAATCTTTCACCCTCGGGTATCAGCGAAAAAGAAGTTTTTGACATAATAAAAAAAGGAAACGGAGATGATAAGAATGTTTAAAACACTCCTCAAACAAACAAAAGGCTATCGTCTGCTTTCAATCCTCTGCCCTCTGCTGATTATTGTTGAGGTCTATATGGAAACGCAGATTCCGTTTGTTATGTCCGACATGGTGGATAAAGGTATCCTCGGCGGCGCAGGCACGGAATATGTTCTCCTTGAAGGCGGAAAAATGGTCATCATGGCGCTTGTTTCTCTGATTGCAGGCGCAGCTGCGGCAAGAGTTGCGGCAAAGGCGGGCATGGGCTTCGGTTCAAACCTGAGAAACTCGATTTTTGCAAAAATTCAGGATTTCTCGTTTGCGAACATAGACCGTTTCAGCACTCCTTCGCTTATCACAAGAATGACAACCGACGTCAACACCATTCAGATGGGCTACACAATGGTCATCAGAATGTTCGTGCGTTCACCGATTATGCTTGTCATGGCATTTTCAAAAGCAAAGGAAATCAACACCGAGCTCGCTGTTGTTTTTGCAGTTGCGGCACCCGTTATGCTCATTCTTCTCGGTATGATCGGCAGCCTTGCACTTCCGAGATTCAATAAGCTCATGAAAAAATACGACGGTCTGAACGCTTCGATTCAGGAAACGCTCATCGGCGCAAGAGTTGTCAAAGCTTTCGTAAGAGCAAAGCACGAAAAAGACAAGTTCAAGGCATCAAACGACGAACTTCGTGACGCATCGATTTTTGCAGAAAAACTCGTTATTCTTTCAGGTCCGATTATGCAGATGACCGTTTACGGATGCATTATTTCCATTCTCTGGTTCGGAAGCAAGCTCGTTGTTCAGGGCTCTATGGCAGTTTCCGAACTGACCGCTTTCCTCACCTATGTCAACATGATTCTCATGTCGCTCATGATGATATCCATGATTTTTGTTATGGCAACAATGTCCAGAGCATCATTCACAAGAATCGGCGAGGTTATCTCTGAAGTTCCCGACATCAACGACAATTTGGCAAATCCCTCGCTCACCGTTGAAAACGGCGATATCGAAATGGAGAATGTCTGCTTCAAATATAAGAAAAACGGACAGAAAAATGTTATCGACAACATCAATCTCATCATAAAATCAGGCGAGACCGTCGGTATCATCGGCGGTACGGGTTCGGCAAAAACAACCCTTGTTCAGATGATTCCGAGACTTTACGATGTTACCGAAGGCGTTGTCAAGGTCGGCGGAAGACCCGTTTCCTACTATACACTCAAAAATCTCCGTGATGCAGTTGCGATGGTGCTTCAGGTGAACCTTCTTTTCACGGGCACAATCGAGGATAATCTCCGCTGGGGTAATAAAGATGCAACCGAGGAAGAAATCATCAATGCCTGCAAAATTGCTCAGGCACATGATTTCGTCACATCTTTCCCCGATGGCTACAAAACCGAACTCGGTCAGGGCGGCGTTAATCTTTCGGGCGGTCAGAAACAGCGTCTCTGCATCGCAAGAGCGCTTCTCAAATCTCCGAAGGTTCTCATTCTTGACGACAGCACAAGCGCCGTTGACACCGCAACGGATGCAAAAATCCGTGAAGGCTTCAAGGCAAGTCTCGGCGATATAACAACGCTTATTGTTGCGCAGAGAATAAGCTCCGTTCAGCATGCCGACAAAATCATCGTTCTTGATGACGGAAAAATCAATGCAATCGGCACTCACGAAGAGCTTCTCGGCACAAATGAAATCTATACCGAAGTTTATAAATCACAGCAGGAAGGAGGAAAAGAATAATGGCACACAAAGCAAAAAAAGCTCCTCCTCCGGGTCCGGGCAACAGATTTCAGAAACCGAAGAACACCAAAGTTACCTTTTCAAGACTTCTCGGTTATCTCGGCAAATCCAAAGCGCTTCTTTTCCTTGTTTTTATTTTTGTTCTCACAAGCTCGCTTGCAGGAATCATCGGCACAGCATTTGTTGAAACTATCACCGATGATATCCTCATGCCGTTGATAGGTTCAGAAATTACCGCAGAGATTCTTGCACCGCTTGTTAAAATTCTCATTTCTCTTGCATTTATTTATACCTTCGGCGTTATTTCTTCCTATGCATATTCAAGAATCATGCTTCAGGTTGCGCAGAAGACCCTCAATCTTATAAGAAACGATCTTTTCAATCACATGATGGATTTGCCCATCAGCTTTTTCGACACTCATACCCACGGCGAACTCATGAGCCGTTATACAAACGATGCCGACGTTCTCCGTGAATGCATCAGCCAGAGCTTTGTCCAGCTGGTTTCCTCATCCGTAACAGTTATCGGAACCTTTGCCATGATGGCATATTACAGTCCCTTGCTCACCGTGCTCGTTGTAATTCTTCTTTTCGCTGCATTTTTCATTATAAAAACTCTCGGAAAAAAGAGCGCACATTATTTCAGAGCGCAGCAGAAATGCGTGGGCGAGGTTAACGGATATATCGAAGAATTCATCGAAGGTCAGAAAGTTGTAAAAGTTTTCTGCCATGAACCCTCAGCAAAAAAAGACTTTGCGGAAATCAACGAAAACCTCCGCAACGCCGCAACAAACGCCCACACCTACGCAAGCATTCTCATGCCCATCATGGGTAACATCTCATATCTCACCTATGCCGCTTCGGCAACCATCGGTTCGATTGTTATCATGACCGTTCCCGAAGAATCATTTTGGGGTCTTTCAGTCGGCGCACTCATGACTTTCCTTCTTTACACAAGACAGTTCTTCCAGCCGATAACTCAGATTTCGCAGCAGTTCAACAACATCATCGCCGCTCTTGCAGGCGCAGAACGCATCTTTGAAATCATCGACACCCCCATTGAAGAGGATGACGGTTATGTAACGCTCGTCAACGCTCGCAGAAATCCTGACGGAAGCATCACCGAATGCGAAGAAAGAACAGGCATCTGGGCATGGAAACATCCCCACGGCGACGGCACAACAACCTATACCGAATGGAAAGGCGATGTCCGTTTCCACGATGTAACATTCAGTTATGACGGCAAAAAGACCGTTCTCAAAAACGTTTCGCTCTATGCAATGCCCGGTCAGAAAATCGCATTTGTAGGTTCAACAGGTGCAGGCAAAACAACAATCACCAACCTCATCAACCGCTTCTATGATGTCAACGAAGGTAAAATCACCTACGACGGCATAAACATCAAGAAAATCAAAAAGGCTGAGCTTCGCCGTTCAATGGCAATGGTTCTTCAGGATACCCACCTCTTTACGGGTACGGTCAGAGATAATATCGCTTACGGTAAGCTCGATGCAACGGATGATGAAATCATCGCCGCCGCAAAGCTTGCGAACGCTGATTCGTTCATCACAAGACTGCCCGAAGGCTATAACACAATGATTACGGGCGACGGTGCAAATCTTTCGCAGGGTCAGAGACAGCTCCTTGCAATTGCAAGAGCCGCCGTTGCAGACCCGCCCGTTCTGATTCTTGACGAAGCAACAAGCTCAATCGACACAAGAACGGAACGCCTCATTGAAAAAGGCATGGATAAGCTCATGGAGGGCAGAACGGTATTTGTTATCGCTCACCGTCTTTCAACAGTCCGCAATTCCGATGCGATTATGGTGCTTGAACAAGGCGAAATCATCGAAAGAGGCAACCACGAAGACCTCATCGGGCAGAAAGGCAAATATTATCAGCTTTATACAGGTCAGTTTGAACTGGATTAAACAAAAAAGGCTTGCACAAATTGTGCAAGCCTTAATTTTTCGCTACGCAAAGCGATATTTTAATACATTCCGCCGCCCTGTGCTGCCATAGCTGCTGCCTGAGCTGCATCTGCTGCGGGGTCGGGTTTGTCGGTAACGAGACTTTCTGTTGTGAGCACCATTGCTGCAACGGAAGCTGCGTTCTGGAGAGCTGAACGTGTTACCTTTTTGGGGTCAAGAATACCTGCTGATGCCATATCGCAATAGGTATCATCTGCAAAGTTATAGCCATAGCCAACCTTATCGGATGAAAGAATTTCGTTAACGATAACGGAACCTTCGAGACCTGCGTTTGCGGCAATCTGACGAACGGGTTCTTCAAGTGCCTTGAGAACAATCTTGATGCCTGTCTTTTCGTCTGCATCGTCTGTTGTTTCAAGAAGAGCCTTAACATCACCGATTGTGTTGAGAAGAGCAACGCCGCCGCCTGCAACGCAGCCTTCTTCAACAGCTGCCTTTGTTGCTGCAAGAGCATCTTCGATGCGGAGCTTCTTTTCTTTCATTTCGGTTTCTGTTGCTGCACCAACCTTGATAACTGCAACGCCGCCTGAAAGCTTTGCAAGTCTTTCCTGAAGCTTTTCTCTGTCGAAATCGGAAGTTGTGTTTTCAATCTGAAGCTTGATCTGTCCGATTCTTGAAGCGATTTCTTCCTTAGCGCCTACGCCGTCAACGATGATTGTGTTTTCCTTTGAAACCTTAACCTGACGTGCTCTGCCGAGCTGTGAAATCTGAGTATCCTTAAGTTCAAGACCGAGGTCTGATGTGATAACTTCGCCGCCTGTGAGGATAGCGATATCCTGAAGCATTTCCTTTCTTCTGTCGCCGAAGCCGGGAGCTTTTACGCAAACAACGGTGAATACACCGCGGAGCTTGTTAACAAGAATTGTTGAAAGAGCTTCGCCCTCAACATCTTCTGCGATGATGATAAGCTTTCCGCCTGCATGCATAATCTGCTCAAGGAGAGGAAGAAGATCCTGAATGCTTGAAATTTTCTTGTCTGTGATAAGAATGAGAGCGTCATCGATAACTGCTTCCATCTTATCTGTGTCTGTTACCATGTAGGGTGAGATATATCCTCTGTCAAACTGCATACCTTCAACAACTTCTGCTTCGGTAACAGCGATTTTTGATTCTTCAACTGTGATAACGCCGTCTGCGGTAACCTTTTCCATAGCGTCTGCAATGAACTTGCCCACTTCTTCGTCACCTGAAGAAATAGTACCGATTCTTGCGATATCTGTTGAGCTTGAAACGGGCTTTGCATTCTTCTGGAGGCATGCAACTGCTGTTTCAACAGCCTTTGCCATACCCTTTCTGTCTACCATGGGATTTGCACCTGCGGTAACATTCTTCATGCCTTCTCTGATAAGAGCCTGTGCAAGAAGGGTTGCGGTTGTTGTGCCGTCGCCTGCGACATCGTTTGTTTTTGTTGAATCTTCCTTAACGAGCTGTGCACCCATGTTTGCAAACGGGTCTTCGAGTTCAACTTCTTTTGCGATTGTAACGCCGTCGTTTGTGATGAGGGGTGCGCCGTATTTCTTATCAAGAACAACGTTTCTGCCCTTGGGGCCGAGTGTTATTTTAACTGTGTTTGCAAGCTTATCAACGCCTGCCTGAAGAGCCTTGCGTGCTTCTTCGCCGTAAATAATCTGCTTTGCCATTATCTGTTTCCTCCTATAAAATTACAATTGAATTATTCTACGATAGCAAGAATATCGCTCTGCTTAACGATGGTATATTCTTCTTTGTTGAGCTTCACTTCTGTGCCTGAATATTTGCTTGTGATAACCTTGTCGCCAACCTTAACATACATTTCAACGTTATTGCCGTCAATCATTCCGCCGGGACCGACTGCAACAACTTCTGCAATCTGGGGCTTTTCCTGAGCCGAAGCTGCAAGGATAATTCCGCTTGTTGTGGTTTCTTCAACCTCAACTGCCTTAACAACAACTCTGTCTGCAAGCGGTTTAATAGTCATAATATATTACCTCCGATAAATAATTTGTCATTTTTAGCACTCAAAACTCCCGAGTGCTAATTTGTATTTTAGCCTCTTATTAAGGAAAAATCAAGTCCTTTTTCCAAAATTTACAATATTGTCATAAATTAAGAATACTTTACAATATTGTAACATTAATTGACTTTGCAGTAAAATGTTGCTATATTTATAATGTAATATTATCGTCTGTTTATAATTGAATGAGGTGATTTTACGGAAAAGATAAAAAAATTCCTCGTGTCCGACTGGTTCACGGTTATTCTGCTTGTTTCTGCCGTCGGCATCGTTTTCAGCGGTGCGGAAATTATCGGCACTCTCGTTTTTGCGCTCATCTGCTGCGCCACAATGGCACTCACCGATGACTGGATGCCCATTCTTCAGGTTATCATGTTCACAACCTGCTTTGCTATAAGGTGCAAAAACTCATTCAGCACTTTTATCAGTTATTGGTGGCTGCTGCCGATTATGATTGCATTGGTCGCCATCCATTTTATCCGCTTCAAAGTGAAATTCTCGAAGGGAATGTGCTTCAAGGGAATTCTTGCAACCTCGCTTGCGGTAACCCTTGGCGGTCTGGGCATCATCACTTTCAAAGAATATTTCTTCTACACTTCGATTTTTCATGTTTTCATGCTCGGCTTTGCAATGCTCATTGTATATTCTTTCATGAGCGCAACGCTGAAAGCAAGGGACGACTATTCATTCGGCGAAAAATTCTCCAAAATGATGGTCTGCGTTATCTGTCTGCTTGCCGTCTGTCTTTTCGAAGAATATTTCAGCAACCGTGAGCTTCTCACGGAAGGCTTCGAGATTATCCCGTTCCAATGGCGCAACAACGGCGCAACAATGCTCATGCTCGCAATGCCCTTTGCGTTTTATCTTTCCGCCAAGGATTTCGGATTTTTCTTTATCGGGATACTCGATTACGTTCTCATCCTTTTCACGGGTTCAAGAGGCGGTATGCTTTTCGGCATGGTTGAGCTTTTAATCTGCATCGTTGTTATGTTCATTCTCGACAAAAGGCACCGTCCCGCAATTGCGGCAATGATAGGCGTTGCCCTTGTTGTGACGGCGATTACATACAGAACATGGATTGACATGATGAGCTACACTTTGCTCAGACTCATTGACCCCGACGAAAACTCAATCCGTCTTCAGCTCATTTCACGAGGCATCGAGGATTTCAAGGCGAATCCCCTTTTCGGAAGAGGCATCGGATATATGGGCAACAGAGATGTTCACAAGAGTGCGGATTTTGCTCTCTGCTGGTATCATTGCTCGCCCGTTCAGATTTTCGGAAGCTTCGGCATTTTCGGAATTGCTGCCTACGGATATCTTATTTATCAGCGCATAAAAACATTACATAAAAACTTCACATTCTTCAACATTGTTATGTTCATCTCTTATATCGGACTTGAACTTATGTCGCTCGTTAATCCCGGTATTTTCGCTCCGTTCCCCTATCTCTTCCTCATCACGATTTATTTCGTCATGATGGAAAGATGCAACAACGATACAGACAAAAAAGTTCTTTCAAAAATCATGAAAGGTGAAAAACCATGAACGTTCTCTCAATAGGTAACAGTTTTTCAACAAATGCGCATAAATTCCTGCCTCATATGGCAAAGGCGGCAGGAAAAGAACTTCTTCTCTGCAACCTTTTCATCGGCGGATGTTCTCTTGAACAGCATTGGAATAACTGGCGTGAAGAAAAGGATGCATATGACTACGAAATCTATCTTCCGTTTGAAACGGAAATGAACAGACCCGACGGCGTTGCTCTTCACGAAGCAGTAGAAGACGAGGATTGGGATGTTATCACTCTCCAGCAATGCAGTCACTTAAGCGGAATCCCCGAAAGCTATTCGCCCTATCTTTCGGAGCTTACGGAATACTGCCGCATGATGAAGCCCGATGCAAGAATCATGCTTCATCAGACATGGGCATACGAAAGCGGATGCAATCATCCCGGTTTTGCAAATTACGGCAGAAGCCAGCAGGAAATGTATCGCGCGCTGACCGAAGCTTATGCAGACGCATCCCTTGAAGCGGATATTGATTTGATAATTCCCAGCGGAAGAGCATGGCAGACCGCAAGAAACACTCCCATCGGCGACCGACTCACCGAAGACGGTTTCCACGGCAACGACCTCGGCTGTTATCTTGCAAGCGCCTGTTTTTACGAAATGATTTTCGGCGAAAGCATCTTCGGAAACACTTTCATGCCTCCAGATATTCCCGAAAACATCGTTGAAATTCTCAAACTCTGCGCACATATTGCAGTTGAAAACGGTATCATAAGAAAGCAATAAAAATAACCCCATGATTTTTACCGATCATGGGGTTATGTTATATCTTATTTATCTCTGAACTCTGCCTGAGCCGTCGCCGCCTGCAAGTTTTTCAACCTCGGCAACGCCGATTCTGTTGAAATCGCCTTCGATTGAATGTTTGAGTGCCGATGCCGCAACTGCAAATTCGATTGCGCTCTGTGTATCCTTGCCCGAAAGAAGAGCATAGATAAGACCGCCGCCGAAGCTGTCGCCGCCACCTACTCTGTCAACGATATGAAGGTGGTATTCCTTGGAGAAGCAATAGTTTTCGCCGTCGTAGAGCATACCTGCCCAATCATTGTCGTTTGCGGAAATTGATGAACGAAGAGTAATTGCAACTTTTTCAAATCCGAACTTATCGGCAAGCTGTTTTGCAACGGATTTATATCCCTCTTTGTTGAGCTTTCCGCCGTAGATATCTGTGTTTTCAGCTTCAATTCCGAAAACATCCTTTGCATCTTCTTCGTTGGAAATGCAGACATCAACATATTTGCAAAGCTCGGTCATAGCCTCTCTTGCTTCCGCTCTTGTCCAGAGCTTGCCTCTGTAGTTGAGGTCGCATGAGATTTTAACGCCCTTTGCCTTTGCAGCAAGACAAGCCTGCTTGCAGATTTCAACAAGATTTGCGCCGAGGGCGGGAGTAATGCCCGTAAAATGGAACCAATCTGCGCCTTCGAAAATGCTGTCCCAGTCAAAATCCGAGGGGTCTGCTTCCTGAATTGCGGAATGCGCTCTGTCATAGATGCAGACGCTTCCTCTCTGCGAAGCACCCTTTTCAAGGAAATAAATTCCCACTCTGTCGCCGCCTCTGACGATTTTGCTTGTGTCAACGCCGAAATAACGAAGCGAATTAACAGCAGCCTGACCGATTGCGTGGTCGGGAAGTTTTGTTACATAAACGGAATCCATGCCGTAGTTTGCAAGCGAAACGGAAACGTTGGCTTCACCGCCGCCGAAAGTTGCCTGCATCTGGTCATCCTGGAAGAAACGGTAATATCCGTTGGGAGCAAGGCGAAGCATGATTTCGCCGAATGTGACTACTTTTGCCATTATCCTCTTGCCTCCTTAACAATTTCAACCGACTTCTTGCAAAGGTCGATGATTTCGTCCCATTTCTGATTGTCGATAAGGTCTGCGGTTACCATATATGAGCCGCCGCAAGCCGCAATAACGGGGCACGAAAGATATTCGCCGAGATTCTTAAGCGAGATACCGCCTGTGGGCATAACCTTGAACATGGGGAAAGGAGCGCTCATAGCCTTGATTTTTGAAAGACCGCCGCTCTGCTCTGCGGGGAAGAATTTAAGCACATCAAGACCGAGTCTGTAAGCTGTATGATAGTCGGTGGGAGTTGTGCATCCCGCATAGATGGGGATGTTTTTCTGCTGGCAATACTTAACGATTTCTTCGTCAAGACCGGGAGTTACGATAAACTTTGCACCTGCTTCGATTGCTTCGTCAACCTGAGAGGTTTCAAGAACCGTGCCTGCACCGACAAGCATTTCGGGAACGTTATCGCTCATGAGTTTGATTGCCTTTGCGGCGCCTGCGGCACGGAATGTTACTTCCGCAACGGGCACACCGCCTTCAACGAGAGCCTTTGCGAGATTAACCGCATCTCTCTCGGGATTATTGAGTTTGATAACCGGCACAACGCCGATTGACATTATTTTTTCTGAGATAGGATTCATGGTTTTCTCCTTTATTTAACTGCTTTCTCGCAAGCTTCAAAAAGTCCGTTGATATATGCCGCACCGAGTGCACGGTCATAGAGTCCGTAGCCGGGTTTACCGGTTTCGCCCCAGATCATTCTGCCGTGGTCGGGTCTTACATAACCGTCAAAACCTGTTTCAACGAGAGCCTTTGTGATGTCATACATATCAAGGCTTCCGCAATCGGAAAGATGTCCGCTTTCTTCAAAGCTTCCGTCTTCCATGATAAGAATATTTCTCATGTGCATGAATGCAATTCTGTCCATTGCGCTGTATTTGCGAACCATTGCAACGACATCGTTTGATGATGCACAGCCGAGCGAACCTGTGCAAAGGCAGAGGCTGTTGGCAGGTGAATCAACGATAGCGAGCATTCTGTCGAGATTTTCTTCATTAGTGATAATTCTGGGAAGTCCGAAAATGGGATACGGGGGGTCATCGGGATGAATAGCCATTCTCACTCCGCATTCCTCTGCAACGGGAATAACCTTCTTGAGGAATTTCTCAAGATTTGCCCAGAGACCTTCCGCACCGATTTCGCCGTAAGCGGAAATAAGCTCTCTGACCTCATCCTGAGTATAGCTCGAATCCCAGCCGGGAAGATGGATATCATCCTTGAGGGGATCAAGACCCTTCATCTGCTCCCAGTACATAACAAGACTTGTTGAGCCGTCGGGAGCTTCTTTATCAAGCTGGGTGCGTGTCCAGTCAAAAACGGGCATGAAATTATAAGTTACGCACTTAACGCCGTATTTTGCACAGCGGCGGATATTTTCGCAATAAACATTAATGAGTTTATCAACCTCTCCCCTGCCGAGTTTGATATCCTCATGCACGGGAATTGATTCAACAACATCAAAAACAAGGCCGTTATCGTCGCACTGTTTTTTCATTTTTGCAAGGCTTTCTTCGGGCCATACCTCGCCGGGTTTAACATCATAAACAGCACTTACGATGCTTTTCATATTGGGAATCTGGCGGATATACTGAAGCGAAACGGGGTCGGATTCTCCGTACCAACGGAACGACATTTTCATTTGGATTTCCTCCGATTATTTCTTATTGATTCTTCCGATATAGCTGAATGCTTCGAGAACTGCAACAACGGAAACAAATCCGCATGCAACGATGAGCGACCACTTAAGGTCAACAACTCCGTTGAATGCATTATCCAATGTTGCTTCAAGACATACAAGATAAATTGCACATTCAAGAGAAAGCAAGGAAAGAATATGAAGTCCTTTTATTCTCTTTGAACCGATAAGCGAAACGTCTGTTGCAATAAAAGCGGCCGTGAGTATGAACATCGGAAGGATGAAGCCCGAAAGCCACTCAAAATGCCCTGATTTATAGGCTATGTACATCGTGTATCCGACTATCGAACCGAAGCAGATGAACGCTGTAACAAACGGAGGTGTGACTTTGAGAACGGGAAGAACCGAAATCACCCATGTTACGATGAGCGCACCCACTACATAACCGAACCAATAATCATACTTATCAAAAGCAAGATCGATTGCCGTACAGATTGTTGCAGGGAAAACGAGAAGTGCTGTGAAAAGAGCCGCATAGCTCTTTGAACCCTTGCCCGCAGGTCTGAAGAAAGATTCTTTCTTAGGCTGAGGCTGAGAATTAACTACTACGGGATCGCAAACGGGACAGTTAACAGTTCCTTCGGGGAGCTGCTTTCCGCATTTTGAACAATACATAAATTATTCCTCCTGTTAAAAAATACATATGCATTATACTATTTAATAAAATAAAAATCAATATTCTAACAATAAATTGACAAACTATTCATATTAATGTAATATATAAAAAAACAATCTGAAGGTGATATATATGGCAGTATTCAGACCTTTCAAAGCAATAAGACCCGTTCCCGAATATGCAGACAAGGTTGCGGCGCTCCCCTATGACGTTATGAACAGCAAGGAAGCCGCAGAAATGGTTAAGGGAAATCCCTATTCTTTCCTTCATGTTGACAAGGCAGAAATAGATTTGCCCGAAGGAACAGATCTTTATTCCGAAACAGTTTATCTCAAAGCAAGAGAAAATCTCGACAAGCTTGTTACTGACGGCATCTGCAAGCAGGATGAAGACGCAAAATTCTATATCTACCGTCAGATTATGAACGGCAGAAGCCAGACAGGCCTTGTGGGCTGCGTTTCAATTGATGACTATATCAATTCCGTTATCAAAAAGCATGAACTCACAAGAGCAGACAAGGAAGCAGACAGAATCAATCATGTTGACTATTGCGATGCAAACACAGGCCCGATTTTCCTCACCTACCGTCCGCAGGCGGAAATCGCAAAAACAGTTGCGAACTGGAAAGAAAATCACGCTCCCGTTTATGATTTCGTGACTGACGACGGCATCGCAAACACCGTTTGGGTTATCGACTGCCCCGAAACAAATGAAAAAATTGCAAAACTTTTTGCAAATGTTGATTATCTTTATATTGCAGACGGACACCACAGAGCCGCATCGGCTGTAAAAGTCGGTCTCAAGCGCAGAGAACAGTATCCCGATTTTAACGGAAACGAAGAATTCAATTTCTTCCTCGCCGTTCTTTTCGACTGCGACGAGCTCGAAATCATGGACTATAACCGTGTTATGAAAGACCTGAACGGCAACACAGAAGCTGAATTCATCGAAAAGATCAGCGATAAATTTACCGTTGAACTTGTCGGCGAAAACGCTTATAAGCCCGAATATGCTCACACTTTCGGAATGCTTCTCGGCGGAAAATGGTATAAACTCACGGCAAAAGACGGTTCTTTCAATGCCGACGACCCCGTTGAAGCTCTTGACGTTTCCATTCTTCAGAGCAACCTCATCTCCCCCGTTCTCGGAATCGATGACCCCAGAACAGACAAACGAATTGATTTCGTCGGCGGAATAAGAGGTCTCGGTGAGCTTGAACGCAGAGTCAATGATGATATGTGCCTTGCATTCTCGATGTATCCCACAACTCTCAAAGAGCTTATGGATATCGCTGACGCAGGTCAGATTATGCCTCCCAAATCAACATGGTTTGAGCCCAAGCTCTTAAGCGGTTTGTTTATTCACAAACTTAAATAATACTCTATCCTTTCGGGAATACTCTATTTAAAGTATTTCCGAAAGGATGATTTTATGTTGCGAGTTGCATTTTTTGACACAAAGCCCTATGACAAGATTTATTTTGATGCCCTGAAAGAAAACTACGGCATCGAGATTGAATATTTCGAATCAAAACTCAGTCCCCGAACCGCCGTTATGGCAAAAAACGTTAAAGCGGTTGTTGCGTTTGTCAACGATGATGTCTGCAAAGAAACGATTGATGTTCTCAAAGAAAACGGCGTTGAGATAATCGCCATGCGCTGTGCAGGTTATAACAACGTTGACCTTCACGCCGCAAAAGATGTTATGACTGTTGTCCGTGTTCCCGAATATTCTCCTCACGCCGTTGCCGAGCATACTCTCGCTCTTCTTCTGACTCTTGTCCGCAAAACTCACAAAGCATATATCCGCACAAGGGATTTCAATTTCAGCCTGAGCGGTTTCGTCGGTTTTGATTTATACGGCAAAACTCTCGGCGTAATCGGCACGGGAAAAATCGGCAAAGCATTCATCGACATCTGCAAGGGTATGGGCATGAACGTTATCGCCTATGACCCGTTTCCCTCGCAAGGCTATATTGAATATGTTCCGCTCGAAGAACTTTTTCAGCGTTCTGATGTTATTTCGCTCCATTGTCCGTTAACAAGCGAAACCTATCATATGATAAACGATTATTCAATAAAACTGATGAAGGAAAAAGTCTATATTCTCAACACTTCAAGGGGCGCACTCATCGACACCGAATCCCTCATTGACGGGATAAGAAGCGGAAAAATCGGCGGCGCAGGTCTTGACGTATATGAGGAAGAAAGCGAATTTTTCTACGAGGATTTTTCGGAAAGCACGCTCAAAGACGACCTGCTTTCACGCCTCATCATGATGCCGAATGTCCTCATCACCTCTCATCAGGCGTTTCTTACCCACGAAGCCCTGAAAAGGATTGCGGAAATCACCCTCGGCAACATCAAGAGCTTTTTTGACGGCGAAGAACTCGAAAACGAGATTGTTATAAAGAAGAAAATCATCATCTGATTTATCATATTGCACAAACAACCGTCAACCGCAGCATCGTATTGCATATTATTCACAAATATGCATTGTTATGCAAAATCAACTTGACTTTATACATTCATTTATGTATAATTATGCGTATATTGATTCTCGAGGTATATTAAAATGAAAAAAACAAAGATTTTTATAGACGGCAAAGAAGGAACAACGGGTCTGCGCATTTTTCAGCGCATCTCATCCCGTGACGATATCGAACTCATAACTTTGAGCGAGGATAAGAGAAAAGATACCGAAGCAAGAAAAGAGGCTCTCAATTCCTGCGATATCGCATTCCTCTGCCTTCCCGATGCGGCGGCAAAAGAAGCTGTTTCGCTTATCGAAAACCCCGACGTTAAGGTTATCGACGCTTCAACCGCTCACCGCACTCTCCCCGATTGGGCATACGGTTTTCCCGAGCTTTCTCCCGCTCATCTTGAAAAGATAAAAAATTCAAAGCGTGTTGCCGTTCCCGGTTGCCATGCAAGCGGATTCATCGCTCTTGTTTATCCTCTCATCGCGGCGGGAATTCTTCCTGCCGATGCTCTCCTGACCTGCACATCCGTAACAGGTTACAGCGGCGGCGGAAAGAAAATGATTGCCCAGTATGAAAGCGGAACAAGAGAAGCGTTCCTCAATTCTCCCCGTCAGTACGGTCTGACTCAGGAGCATAAGCATCTCAAAGAGATGAAAGCAATAACAGGAATCGAAAATGCTCCCATGTTCAGCCCCATTGTTGCTGATTTTTACAGCGGAATGGCAGTTTCTGTTCCTATTTTTGCAAAAAACCTTTGCAATGGCAAGGGTATCTGTGATATAATAAATGTTTACAAGACTTCATATAATTCGGATTTCGTTAAATACACCGAAAACCTCGGCGACGACGCAATGTTCTGCGCCGAAGCAATGAGCGGCAACGACGGAATGCAGATTTTCGTTCAGGGCAACGAAGAAAGAATTCTTCTGCTTGCACGCTACGATAACCTCGGCAAAGGTGCATCGGGTGCGGCAATCGAATGCATGAACATACTCATGGGAATTGACCCTAAGACAGGGCTTTCTCTTTGATCGAAAGGACAGATACATAAAAATGAAACAGATTTCGGGCGGCATCTGCGCCGCAAAAGGCTTTACCGCAAGCGGTGTTCATTGCGGCATAAGAAAGAATAAAACGAAAAAGGACCTTGCGCTCATCTTCAGCGAGAAGAAGGCAAATGCCGCTTGTGTTTACACAACAAACCTCGTTAAGGGCGCACCCATAACCGTTACAAAGAATAACGTTGCCGACGGCTACGCTCAGGCAGTTATCTGCAACAGCGGAAACGCAAACACATGCAACGCAAACGGAATCGAAATCGCCGAAGAAATGTGCGCTCTCATCTCAAAAGAGCTTGATATATCTGCAAACGACATTATCGTTGCATCAACAGGCGTTATCGGTCAGACTCTTGATATCACTCCCATCGCAAACGGCATCCCCGCACTCGTCAAAGAGCTCAAGGCAGAAAGCGACGATGCGGCGGCGGCTATCATGACAACTGATACAGTTGAAAAGATTGTTTCATATTCATTTGATATCGGCGGCGTTGAATGCAAAATCGGCGGTATTGCAAAGGGTTCGGGCATGATTCATCCCAACATGGCAACAATGCTCGTTTTCGTAACAACCGACTGCGCAATTTCAACCGAAATGCTTCAGAAAGCTCTCAGCGAAGATGTTAAGGATTCATTCAACATGGTAAGCGTTGACGGCGACACCTCAACAAACGATATGGTTTCCGTTATGGCAAACGGCATGGCAGGAAACGAAGAAATCACCGCAGAGGGCGAAGCTTTTGATGAATTCTGCAAGGCTCTCAATGCTGTCACAACCTATCTCTGCCGCATGATTGCAGGCGACGGCGAAGGCGCAACAAAGCTTCTCGAATGCATCGTAACAGGCGCAAACTCAAAGGAAACCGCAGTTACCGTTTCAAAATCGGTTATCTGCTCATCGCTTTTCAAGGCTGCAATGTTCGGCGCTGACGCAAACTGGGGCAGAGTTCTCTGCGCTATCGGTTACAGCGGCGCTGATGTTGATGTTAACAAGGTTGACGTTGCATTCAAGTCCGTTGCAGGCACAGTTGAGGTTTGCAAAAACGGCGCAGGCATTGATTTCTCGGAAGAAATCGCAAAAGAAGTTCTCACCGAAAAAGAAATTCAGGTGCTTATCGAACTCAACAGCGGCGATGCTTCCGCAACCGCATGGGGCTGCGACCTTACATACGATTATGTTAAAATAAATGGCGACTACAGAACTTAAGAGGTAAAAAATAATGGAACTTTCAAACGCAATGAGGGGTCAGGTGCTTGTTGAGGCGCTCCCCTACATACAGAAATATTCGGATAAAATTGTTGTTATCAAATACGGCGGCAACGCCATGATTAACGAAGAACTCAAGGATGCCGTTATGGGCGATATCGCTCTGCTTTCACAAATCGGCATCAAGGTTGTTCTCGTTCACGGCGGCGGCCCCGAAATCACAGATATGCTCGGAAAAATAGGCAAAAAGAGCGAATTCGTTGACGGTCTTCGTGTTACCGATAAGGAAACCGCAGATGTTGTTCAGATCGTGCTTGCAGGCAAGGTCAACAAGAGCCTTGTTGCTCTCCTCGGCAGACTCGGTTGCAAGGCAATCGGTCTTTGCGGCGCTGATAATCATCTCATCACCGCAGAGGTTAAGGATGAAAGACTCGGTTTCGTCGGCGAAATCACCGATATCAATCCCGAACCCATTCTCGATTTGCTTAATATGGGCTATGTTCCCGTTATTTCAACAACAGGTTGCGATAATGACGGCAATGTTTACAACATCAATGCAGACACAGCCGCCGCAAAAATCGCAGGCATTCTCGGCGCTGAAAGCTTTATTTCCATGACCGATATCGCAGGTCTTCTTCGCGATAAGGATGACGCTTCAACTCTCATTCCGAAAGTATATGTAAGCGAAATTCCCGAGCTTATCAACGACGGAATTATCTCGGGCGGCATGATTCCCAAGATTGAATGCTGCCGTGAAGCAATCCGCAGAGGCGTTAAAAAAGTATTTATCATTGACGGCAGAGTTCCCCATTCTCTTCTCATCGAAATTCTCACCGATGAAGGTCTCGGAACAATGTTTGTTCAGAGTTAGAGTGACGGAAGCAATCCGAACTATGCCTGAAAGCGATTCTTTTTAACGCTTTTCGGCGTTTCGTGATTGAAAGGCGTCAGCCTTCCTGCTCACTCAACCGCCAAAAATCATTTTAAAATCTTTCGCTTTCAGGTCGAAGATTTTTTATCGAGAGGATTTTTGGCTTGCCAAGGCACAAAACGCAGCAAATCCTTGACGGATTTGTGAGTATTTTAACGAAGGAAAGGCGGAAATCATCCGATAAAAAACACAGTTCGGATTACTTCCGCCACTCTGAGGTATAATGTAATGTCAATAATTGAAAAAGATAAACAGTATGTTGCAGGCACATATGCACGTTTCCCCCTTGAACTTTGCGAGGGCAACGGCGCATTGCTTTATGACAACAACGAAAAAGAATATATCGACCTCGGAAGCGGTATCGCCGTTAACACTTTCGGCACAGCCGACGATGAATGGCTTGAGGCAATAACCGTTCAGGCTTCGCTTCTCGGTCACACTTCAAATCTTTACTACACAAAGCCTTGCGTTGATTTGGCTGAAATGCTCTGCGAAAGAACGGGAATGAAGAAAGTTTTCTTCTCAAACTCGGGCGCAGAAGCAAATGAATGCGCTATCAAAACAGCAAGACTCTGGGCACTTAAGAATAAGGGCGAGGGAAATTCAACAATCATCACCCTCAAAAACAGTTTCCACGGCAGAACAATAACAACTCTTGCCGCAACGGGTCAGGATAATTTCCACACAGATTTCGGTCCTTTCACCGAAGGGTTTGTTTATGCGGAAGCCAACAACCTTGATTCCGTTAAGGAACTTGCAGAAAACAACAACTGCGCCGCTATCATGATGGAAACCATTCAGGGCGAAGGCGGTGTTCTTCCTCTGACAGAAGAATTCGTCAAAGGCGTTTGCGAAATCGCAAAAGAAAAGAATATGCTCGTTATCATCGACGAAGTTCAGACGGGTAACGGAAGAACAGGCAAGCTTTACGGCTACATGAACTACGGCATCACTCCCGATATCGTTTCAACCGCAAAGGGTCTTGCAGGCGGTCTTCCCCTCGGATGCACAATGCTCGGCGAAAAGGTTCAGGATGTTCTTGCACCCGGTTCGCACGGTTCAACATTCGGCGGCAACCCCATATGCTGCGCAGGCGCAATCAGCATTCTTTCAAGAATAACCGATGAACTTCTTGATGAGGTCAATGAAAAGAGCGAATATATCATTTCAAGACTTTCGCAGTGCAAAAATGTTAAGAGCGTCAGCGGTAAAGGTCTTATGCTCGGCATCGAATGCGATAAACCCGCAAAGGCTGTTATTGCATCGGCAATGGAAAAAGGAGTTCTTGTTCTGAGCGCAAAAACGAAGGTCCGCCTTCTTCCTCCGCTCAACATTCCTTTCTGTCTGCTCGAAATGGCAATTGACAAGCTCATTGAAGCAATAGAAGAATAATATATGCAACAAGCCTCCCTGCTTTACGGCAAGGAGGCTTATTTTTTATCTTATTATTATTCCGTGATAAACTCCCATCCAATAAGGCAAGGTGTATGTTGTCGAGCCTTGCATGCATGTCGGATTGCTGTAAATATCAAGGAAATAGGAGCTTGTATTATACTTATAGAGCGTACGCTCGTCGGGGGCTGCAACCGCCCAATCCGCTTTTGATGCATTAAGAATAAATTCTACGATATCAGGGATTTCAGCGTTCTTTTCAAGCGGAGCAATTTCACCGCTTGTTTTTTTATTATATGAAAGCACCTCGCGGAAATTCGGTGCAATCGCCTTGAGATTTATCTGTCCGATATCGTCACGGTTTTCGTTTGAAGCATGATACATAACCGTATCGGCAGGATGCCTGCTGAGCGACCATGCGGCGGTTTCAACAATATTGTTTCCGTAGGCATCTTTTATTTCTTCATCGGGATATGCAAGCTGATAAATGATATACCAGAGAGGATTTTCGCTGTATTTTATGGATAACCACCAATCATCAACTGCCTGCCTGTAATATCCGAGAATTTCTTCATCATCTTCAAGATGGAACATGGTGTAGAATGCAAGCATCGCCATTTCTTCGCCCGAATAGTTAACGATAAATCTGTAGACTGTTTCAACAAGGTCTGTGTTTTTCAATGCACCGACAACGTTGCCGAGCAGATG
Source organism: Acutalibacteraceae bacterium (assembly GCA_045631105.1). Lineage (GTDB taxonomy): Bacteria > Bacillota > Clostridia > Oscillospirales > Acutalibacteraceae > CAG-177. The sequence goes on along the minus strand of JAZQTZ010000024.1, from coordinate 10,542 downwards.
AATCGTTGCATCGCCTACAGTATATTTTACCGCCGCCATCATTCTTTCATAATGCTGCGCAGAAATCTTTGCATATTCATATGCAGGGTCGAGCGCCGCCATGCGATACTCATTCTCCCATTTCTGATAACCCGTTATATAAGCCGCAGTTTTGAAGACACTTAACAAAACAAGCGAATGCAGACTCGTTTCGGCAACGGAGCTGCCCGTACAGAAAAGCGTTCTTCCGAAATTCGCCCAGGTTGTCGGCTGACCTGTTGCGTCAACAAGCATATAGCTGTTATCGCTGAGATGCTGCGCAAGAGAGTCAACTGCTTCGGTAAGCAACGCTTTGATTTCGGGGTCTTCCTTTGCAATTGTATCATTGATAATTTTAAACAAAAACATGTGTCCGATAAGCTCATCGGCACTTGTATCCGTTTTATATATAATATCCTCGGGAGAATATTCTTCGCCTATAAGGTCATTCCAGAGCCTTTCGGGCACTTTACCGGACGCATCAACGGTGACTCCACGGAGATTTTCGTTGTTGAGAAGATAGCCGGATACGCCTTCTTTTTTATCGGACACACCCGTTGCCGTGCCGTCATTATTCACCGACCAGTAAATATTATCCGGCATATGCAGGTTATCCTTTTTGAAAATAAATGTTCTTGCCGGGAACCCTTCAAGAAGCCTTGTCTGCGTTTCATATTCCGCATCCGAAACAGCAGGATTTGACCAGTCATCGGGTGAAACAGCCGAATAAAAACCTTTGTTTTCAAGCCTTGAAGCAGAGCTGAAGAAGGTATATGAAGCCATCGCCTCATCAAAGAGCTTTGCGGGACTTTTTGCAGGAGTCATAACCGACGGATTGCCGCCCTTTTCAAGTGCATCTGCGGAAAGCCAACGGTCATCTGTTGTGCCGGGAATATTTTTTGTTGTCTGTCTGCGGATATAAGCCTCGGTTGTTCCCGTACGCATGGTGATATAATAAAGCAAAAGCACAGCTTCAGCCGATGAATATGCCGCTTTTCTGGCTGCTTCAATATCCTGTTCCGTAGCCTCGGGGTCATTTTTTAGTATCTCATAGCGCATAAGCTCACCTGCGCTGTACATTGAAGTCCACAAGCCGTCATTATCGCTATCAACACCGACCCATTTTCCGTCCCTGAAATTCGCCTCATTCACAAATCCGTTTCTTGCAACATAATTCTGTGTGTTTCCGCTCATATACCACGCCTTGAGAGTGCCGTCGGCTTCAATCATTTCGATATGGGTAACTCCGCTTTCCATAACAGTCCATATACCGTATTGGCCGTCGGGCAGAATCGCAAGCACCTTACCCGTTGAGGTATCATCGGAATAAAAATATCTGTTGCCCATGAAACGCTGTTCGACATCTCTTTCGGTGGGAGCATTTTTATCGGTTCTGAGAACACCGTAATCCGTTATCTCCCAGACTGCACCGTCGTCAGTTACTGCTTTTTTGCAATTTTCATAGTCTGCGTTCTTCACAAAATCGGGTATATCCGCGCTGCCGTGAGGATATCTCTGAACAAGCTTCTGCAGATTATCAACTTCATTGACACCGTTTGAAAAACTGATTTTTTTGCCCGATTTTTCGGTCATAAGAGTCGGAGTTTCAACAACATTCAGCCGGACCGAATCCGAAAAACCTTTGCCCTTTGCGGTAATGGTTGCCTTACCCGTTTCGTTTGCTGTCACCCTGCCCCATTTATCAACAGATGCAACATTTTCGGGCTCAACGCTCCATTCAAGCGCTCTTTCCGTAACATTCTCCGAAAAAACACATTCCAGAGTACGGCTGTCACCTATACAAAGCTCCCAATCCTCGGGAACAACTATGCGAAGCGGTTCACTCACGGGTATGAGTCCCGTAAACAGCGAAGAAGCAAGAATACATATCGATAAAAACGATGAAACAAAACGGTTAATCATATTTTTCTCCCAAAAAGTTATTATCTTCTTTATATCATATCGGAATTGTTAAATCAATAGTTTTTGTATTGAAACTTTCGGATAGATAAAGTATAATTTTATATAAATAATTCTTTAAAAAAGGAAGCTGTTATGAAAAAGAAATTTTTTGACCATATGATTCACGGCGGTGACTATAATCCCGACCAGTGGATAAAAACCCCCGAAATCTGGGACGAGGATATGCGTCTTATGAAGCTTGCGCACGTCAACAGCGCAACCATCAATATCTTCTCCTGGTCGCTTATTGAACCCGAAGAGGGCGTTTATAACTTCGGATGGCTTGACACAATGATGGATAAACTCCATGAAAACGGAATTTCCGTTATTCTTGCAACTCCGTCGGGCGCAAGACCCCCCTGGCTTGCGCAGAAATATCCCGAAGTGCTCCGAGTTGAAGAAAACGGAATTCGAAACGAATTCGGCGTTCGCCATAACCATTGCCTCACCTCTCCGATTTACCGTGAGAAAGTCAGAAACATCAACCGCATTATCGCCGAAAGATATAAGAATCATCCTGCGCTCAAAATGTGGCACATCTCCAACGAATACTGCGGTGAATGCCATTGCGAGCTTTGTCAGGAAGCATTCAGAAATTGGGTAAAAGAATATTATCACAACGACCTTGAAGAGCTCAACGATAAATGGTGGAACGGATTCTGGAGCCACAGAATGAACGACTGGTCGCAGATTAATTCCCCAAAATTCAGAGGCGAAAACCATGTTCCCGCAATGAAACTCTGCTGGAACAGATTTGTTTCCGACAGCCATATTTCATTCTATAAAAACGAAATCGAACCTCTTCGTGAAATAACTCCCGATATCCCCATCACCACCAATTTCATGAAGATGTATGACGGCATAGACTATCAGAAATTCGCAAAAGAACTCGACCTCATTTCATGGGACAACTACCCTGCATGGGATAAGGGCAGGAATGTTCCCGAGGCAGTTGAAACAGCTTTTGTTCATGATGCATTCCGTTCGATGAAAGACGGTCAGCCGTTTTTCATGATGGAAAGCACCCCCTCTCTCGTCAACTGGCACGATGTCAACAAACTCCCCAAATCGGGTATGCAGGAACTCTCTGCAATCCAGGCAATCGCCCACGGTTCGGACAGCGTTCAGTATTTCCAATGGAGAAAGAGCCGTGCAGGTCACGAAAAATATCACGGTGCGGTTGTTGACCATTGCGGTCATGAAAACACCCGTGTTTTCAGAGATGTTGCACGCCTCGGCATGAACCTCGAAAAGCTCGGCAATGTTACGGGTTCATATTGCAACAGCAAGGTTGCCATAGTCTGCGACTGGGAAAACATCTGGGCAACGAAGCATTTCTGCGGTTTCAATAATATCAACAGAAATTATGTTGCCGAATGCATGAAGTGGTATGCCCCCTTCCTCAAAAACGGAATTTCTGCCGACGTTATCCCCATGGATGCCGATTTTTCAAAATATGACCTCATTATTGCGCCCTTCCTTTATATGCTCAAGGACGGCACAGCCGAGCGCATTGAAAAATATGTTGAAAACGGCGGTAAATTCGTTGCAACCTATCTTTCATGCATGGTTGATAAAAACGATATGTGTTTCCTCGGCGGTTTCCCTGCCGAAAACCTCAAGAATGTTTTCGGAATATGGAACGAAGAAACCGATTCACTGCCTGAAGGTATGAAAAATTCCGTTGATTATAACGGCGAAAAGTATGATGTTGAACATATCTGCGACATTATCCATTCAACGGGTGCAGAAATTCTCGGCACATATGAGCAGGATTTCTACAAGGGCATGCCTGCCGTTACGGAAAATAATTACGGCAAGGGCAAAGCATATTATGTTGCGTTCAGAAACGACGGCAACTTTGCCGATATCTTCTGCAAAAAGCTTGTTGAAGATGCAAAAATCGCTTCCGACTGCGACATAACAGCCGATAACGGAGTTCTTATCAGAAAAAGAGGAGAGCATATTTTCGTTATGAACTTCTCGGATAATAAAGTAAAAATCAATCTCAACGGCGAATATAAAAATACCGTCAGCGGTGAAATGCTGACGGGTGAAACAGAGCTTGATGTCTGCGGATATTTAGTTCTTGAATAAAAAAACGGGACTGTGCCAAACGGTACAGTCCCTTGATTTTTTATATAATCGGCATCTCCGTCATGCGGAGCTTTGCACAGCCGTAGGGATAGAGCAGAATTTCCTCCGCTTCGCTTATCGGCTCTCTCGATTCGGGAATTTTTGCGCAGACGGTATCATAGCCGTCCTCATATCCCCAGTCAATCTTTTTAACGGTTGCCTTAATGGTAACGGGCGGTTTTTCCGAAGAAAACGGAATATCTCCGATTTTACCATGCTGAATTTCAAGCTCGTTTCCTGAATAGGCATAGTTCCAATCTGAAACGGGAATAAGCTCATAATCGCAATAAGGAAATTTTCTCTCAACTCCGCCACGTTCATATTCGAGCATGTTCTTTTCAAACTTAACGGGTAAGGAGAAAACAAGCGAACCGCATTTAACGGTGTTAAGCTCGTGGGGTCGCTTTTCAAAATAAGGAACGGCATCAAAACCGATAACGATTTCCTTTTCTTCGCCTGCACCGATATCAAAAGAAAGCATTTCGCCGTTTGCTTTTTCTCCGTTAGCAATAAGATTTTCCGCAAATGACGGAATGCGGATTTTAAAGGTGAATCCCTTTTCCGCTTTTACTTTATATTTAAATGTATTCTTGAACGGATATTCGGTTTCGATTCTGATATATTTATCCTCGGTTTCAAGCTCACTCGGAACGGGAATCGCATTGATAACCTCATCGCCGTTATGCATGAATACGGAAAGCGCAAATTTCGGCCATGCCTGATTGAAATTCGCCGTGCAACAGCCGTAATTCGGTTCAAGACCGAAAAGGTGGGATTCCTGACCGTTGGTTCTGAAAATCGGCTTGCCGGGGAATATAACGCAGGCAATCTGGTTGCTCATCTGGTCATACTGATGAGTCCACATATCATCGCTTATCGTTGCGGGAAGTGCGTTGAAGGCAAGAACCTCAAGCCTTTCCGCCCATTTTTTATCGCCTGTAAATGCATAGAGAATTTCATAGGAATACATCTGTTCCGCAACGGCGCAAAGCTCCGTTCCCTGAATGGGGCTCAGACCCGAAAGACATTCGTCACCCGTGAAAAGTCCGACGGGAGTGCCGTTATATTCTTTAAGGATTTCATGGAGCTTTTCGGCGTTATCGGTATATTCTTCGCCGAGAATACCGCATGAAACAGCCTCGCTTTTGAGCATCATACTGATGTTGACGATATGGGTATCAAATCTCCAGCGGTTGAGAGGTCTTTTCCACAGAGGAATCGCCTCGTTATAGTCCATGCCCTGCTCTTTGAGGATTTTTGCAAGGTATTTGAGCCATTCCTCACCGCATCTTTCATAGAGGAAATTTATCGCAATGAAGCCCTCAAACCATCTTGCATTGCCCCAGTCAAAAAGCTTTATTTCTCCGCTTTTAAGTAAATCATAATAGTTTCTGAGGGTTTTATAAATAACATCGGGAATTCTTTCGTCTTTTGAACACTCATAATAAACCGTCAGGGTTTTTGTTATGAGCTGAATTGCCCATGTGTCATATGTTTTTCTGTCTTCGTCTTTGCAGGGACAAATCCAGCCGTCGGGCTTCTGAAAAGAGATAATCGCATCGATATATTTCTTTGCTCTCGCAATCATATCCTCGTTTCCGAGAAGATATGCAAGAGGAATGAAGCCGTCAAGCCAATAAGGAACTCTTTCCCAGCCTTCTTTATCTCCGCCTATCCAGGCGCTGTTTTTTACGTCGGGCCAGATTTTATCGAGATTTCCGCTCAGACCCTCTGCCTGAATTTCAAGCTGTTTTTTCAGCCAGCCGAGGGGTTTTATTTCGTTTGAAGTATAAAAATTCCACTTATTCATAATCTTACCTCTTTTTAAAGACCATAGGCATTTCTATTGTTGAAAGCGCAAAATCAAGTCCCTTTGAGATGAATGGCAGTTTTTCGCTCGTTTTTTTATAAAAATCGCTCTGCTGAGCATTCTTCGCTATGAATTCTTTAAAATCGGGAGTGCCCTTCATCGCCATTTTCATTGTATCGCCCGAAAACTCAAAGGTCATTCTCTGAGTTGCAAGGGTGTTGAGGGGTTTGACAACAACATGAACAACATTCTTTCTCGCATATGCATATGCCCACACCGTATAGGGATAGCCCTTTATCGAACAATGAGTGATTCGGGGGGTTCCGTCAAGACCGCAGTCGATAACAACTCTGTCCTCTTCCTCGAACCAGCTTATCTGAAGCACATTTTCATCGAGTTCAAACGAAACGCAGTCGAGATTTTTCTTCGGTCTTTTGGCAAAACTAGCCGTTATCGAACGGGGAATAAGGCTTGCGGGGAACATGAATTTTGCGAGCGCATCGGATGCGGAAGTCATATAAAATGTTTTGCCCGTCGGAATCGGAGGCAGAGGACCGCAATTCGGAATTTTTTCTCCTCTGTTTTCAAGATATTCAGAAAGCTCTTTATCCGATTCTTCGGTTGACTCCTCCTCAAATGCAAGCGGAAGGAAATCCTTGACAAGACTGTTATGCATATCGTCGCCTACAACGCTGTTGAGGCTTCCGATAACTGCATCATATTTGGGAATATATGTAACCTGCTGACCGAACATACCGTTCATGCTGAAAGTATCGCCATGAATCCAGAAAAGATAGCCGTAGCCGTCTTCATTTTCTCTGTTCGGAAGCTCAACCTGTCTTTTGGTCGCTTCTTTTGTCCACCATTCGGGAATGATTTGTTTTCCGTTATAAACACCGCCGTCGGCATAGCAACGGCAGATTTTAACAAGGTCGCGCAGGGTAAGATATGCGCCCGTACCGCCTATGCATTCGCCAACGGAATTGGTTTCCCATGCGGGAGGATTGATTCCGAGGGGTTCGAAAAGTCGGGGCGTCAGATAGTCAACAAGGCTCATCCCCGTTGTTTTTGCGATAACCGCTGCAACAATGTGCGCATCGTTGTTGCTGTAAAGAAAACCTTTTTCTTTTCTGAACAGCGCTTTCATGAACATTTCTGCATAGTTGCCCGTCATATCCTGAAGAAATGAAAATTCCTTGTTGCTCTGCATTGTAAGAACGCTTCTGACAGTCACATTTTCCCATTCCGAACTTTCGCAATGTTCGTATTCAGGGAACATATCAAGAATTTTAGTGTCGAGAGAGAAAAAGCCTTCTTCAATCGCAAAGCCCGCCGCCGTTGCAACGATTGATTTCGTTACCGAAAAAAGAGTATGGGGCATATCGGCAGAATACGGATATGAATATTCCTCGAAAAGAATTTCACCGCCCTGTTCAATAATCAGACCGTGATTTTCAATGCCGTATTTTTCAAGTTCTTTATAAAAATCATATATGCGCTTTGTTGAAAGCTTGGTTTTTGTTTTCATTTCCATCACTCCCCTATCTTTTAATTATAACATCTTTGGGATAAGTTACAAGTGTTTTATAAACAAAAACCCGGGTCAGACCGCGCGGCTAAAATATTATGTTGTAGATTTGCAATTAATCTGCTATAATGCAATGGAAAGACGGTGATAATTTTGCATAACTTTTTTGTTGAAAACTCCGCAAAACACGGAAACTGTTATCTGATAGACGGAGCTGATTTCAATCATATAAAAAATGTTCTCCGAATGCGAATCGGGGATACTTTTCTCGTAAGCGAAAACGGAACCTGCAACCTCTGCAGCCTTAAGAGTTTTGAAGCTGAAAGCGTTATTGCGGAAATAATCGAAGAAAACTTTCAGAACACGGAGCTTCCCGTTAAAATTTATCTTTTTCAGGGTCTGCCCAAGAGCGACAAAATGGAACTCATAATTCAGAAGGCGGTTGAGCTTGGCGCAGGTGCAATTATACCTGTTGAAATGAATCGCTGCGTTGTTAAGCTCGATGATAAAAAGAAAAAAAGCAAGACTGCCCGTTGGCAAGCAATTGCCGAAAGCGCCGCAAAACAAAGCAAGCGCACGGTTATTCCCGAAGTTTACGACGCCGTACCTTATAAAAAGGCAGTTGCTATGGCATCCGAGCTTGATATGTTCATGGTTCCTTATGAGTCCAAAAACGGCATGGCGGAAACAATTGAAGTTCTCGCCAAAATCAACAAATGCAAATCCGTCGGAATAATCATCGGTCCCGAAGGCGGATTTGAAGAAAACGAAATCGCTCACGCACTTGAGGCAGGCGGTCAGATTGTTTCCCTCGGCAAAAGAATCCTCAGAACAGAAACTGCGGCAATAACCGCCGTTTCAATGTGTATGCTCCACATAGAAATGAACACAGACGGAGAACAGCAATGAAGAATTTACCTGCAGAATATGTTCAGCGAATGAAGAATTTGCTGGGCGATGAATATAACAACTATGTGAACGCCCTTGAAATGCCTCCCGTTAAAGGTTTCAGGGTCAACACAGACAAAATAAGTCTTGAAGAATTTGAAAAAATCAATGTTTTTTCATCTTCACCGATACCCTATGTCGAAAACGGATTCTATCTTGAATATGAAAAGGTCGGCAATCATCCGTATCACCATGCAGGCATGATTTATGTTCAGGAACCCGGAGCAATGGCACCTGCGGAATGCATCGACATTGAGCCCGACTGGGTTATTCTTGATATGTGTGCGGCGCCGGGCGGAAAAAGCACTCAGCTGAAAAACAAGCTCGGCGAAAACGGTATTCTCATCTCCAACGAAATCATTCCGTCACGATGCAAAATCCTGACCGGGAATATCGAAAGACTCGGTTTGAGAAACACTGTCACCACCTGCATGGACACAGGCAAACTTGCAAAAACATTCCCCAAAACCTTTGATATGATTATGGTTGACGCTCCTTGTTCGGGCGAAGGAATGTTCCGCAAAGAGGATGTTGCAATTGATGAATGGAGCCTTGATAACGTTGAAAAATGCGCCGAAAGGCAAGCTGAAATTCTCGAAAATGCCGTTCTTGCTCTGAAAGACGGCGGTTATATTGTTTACGCAACCTGCACTTTTTCTCTTGAAGAAAACGAAATGATAATCGATTCTTTTCTTCAGAAACACCCCGAATTTGAAATAATTCCCGTTAAGAAAGCCGTTGAAGAGAACACAGCCGACGGAATATTCTTTGACGGTTGCAAATGCGAAAAAATTTCTTATGCAAGGCGTTTTTATCCCCATAAGAGCAAGGGCGAAGGTCAGTTTATGGCTGTTCTTCATAACGCAGAGGATAAACCCCGTTTCTCCCCTTATTCATCGGCAAAGAAAGAAAAGATTGATAAAACTGTTTATGATTTTATCGACGATGCGCTGATTTCTTATGAAAAAGAAAAGGTTATTATGTATAACGGTAATCCCGTTTATTTCAGCCCTGATTTTGAAATCAAAAAAGGAACTGCATTTTCCTGCGGAGTAACTATCGGTGAAATCCGCAAAAACTACATCATGCCCCATCATCAGTTCTTCATGGCAATGGGCAAGGATTTCAAACGCAAAATCAATCTTACATCCGAATGCGATGAAACCAAAAAGTATCTTCACGGAGAAGAATTTGATGTTGAATGCGATAACGGCTGGGCAGTTGTTATGATTGACGGATGCACCGCAGGTGGCGCAAAAGTTGTCAACGGCAAAGCGAAAAATCATTATCCGAAAGGATTAAGAACAAAGACGGTGTGAATATTCACACCGTCTTTTGAATTGAAAAATCCCTGCTCTCATAGAGAACAGGGATAGAGAAGATTTGATTATTTCATTGCCTCTTCAACAGCAACTGCGCAAGCAACGGTCATACCAACCATGGGGTTGTTACCTGCACCGATGAGACCCATCATTTCTACGTGAGCGGGAACTGATGAAGAACCTGCAAACTGTGCGTCTGAGTGCATACGACCCATTGTATCTGTCATACCGTAGGAAGCAGGACCTGCTGCCATGTTGTCGGGATGAAGTGTACGGCCTGTGCCGCCGCCTGATGCAACTGAGAAATAGTTAACGCCGTTTTCAACGCACCATTTCTTGTATGTGCCTGCAACGGGATGCTGGAATCTTGTGGGGTTGGTTGAGTTACCTGTGATGGAAACGCCAACGTTTTCAAGCTTCATGATAGCAACGCCTTCGGGAACGTTGTCTGCACCGTAGCACTTAACCTTTGCTCTGTCGCCTGTTGAATATGCTTTTTCTTCAACAACAGTAACAGTTTCAGCATAGGGATCGAACTCTGTCTTGCAGTATGTGAAGCCGTTGATTCTTGAGATGATCATAGCTGCATCCTTGCCGAGACCGTTAAGGATAACGCGGAGGGGCTTAACTCTTACCTTGTTTGCGTTAAGAGCGATTTTGATAGCGCCTTCAGCAGCTGCGAATGATTCGTGACCTGCAAGGAAGCAGAAGCATTCTGTTTCTTCGGAGAGGAGCATCTTGCCGAGGTTACCGTGGCCGATACCAACCTTTCTGTTGTCAGCAACAGAACCGGGGATGCAGAATGACTGGAGACCGAT
>JAZQTZ010000023.1:0-74170 GCA_045631105.1 Acutalibacteraceae bacterium | reverse complement strand
TCGGGAATCCGCCCGATGATTCACGGCTTCATCATCTCCGCACTTGTAGTAGTTGTTGCCCTGCTTGTTGAAATTTGTATGGGTATTGTGTAATAAATTCAAGTTTATTAAACTACTCCCACAAAAACAGAGAACCACCTCTTATCGGAGCTTTCTGCATCGATTGAGGTGGTTTTGTATCCGATTAAAGTCCACAGAACAAATTATCCTAATCAGATAGACAAATTCCAATTTGTCGAATTAAATTTAATAATATACCTTAAACTCCTTCGATGGATAAACCGTCGGAGGAGTAATTTTTTTGAAAAATTTTTAAAAAGTGGACATTAGGTTTCCATTTTAAGGTTTATTTTACTGTTGTAAAAATTTTTCAAAGCGGAAGTAAAGCTTCCGGTTTTAGGTTTATTGTAATTTTATGAAACAGTCTATTCAAACGAAACAGCAAAAAATTTAAAAAAATTAAAAAAATTTTTTTAAATGGGCAAAAATCTTGCCACTTTAGGTGTTAAAAGATAATTAAAGACACTTATCGGGATAGTACAACATCAAATGTAAACAATTTCTAAACGTTCAGCAAATAACCAACTTTTCTGGGTATTTGAAATTTATAAATGATTTTGTAAGAAATATTTACAAGTTAATTCACACCACAAAAGACTACTGAAAAAGGAGCCAAACATGAAAATACACATCAAAAATATAGTCTCAAACAACAGTATTTTTAAGAGTAAACCACCTTAGTGTATATTTACCCTACCATGCTCGAAACTCATAAATCAGACGATTTGAGGATAAAAACAAAGACTTAAAAGGAGGCATAAATGAAACGATTAACCAAATATGAAAAAGAGAATATCTTTCTCTCAAATGCTGCGGAAGATTACTGGTCTGTTTACATTAACTCAAAGCCGTTTAAAAGGCGTTTTAAGGAGTATGATGACAAATATGCCGGCATTTTGATTCACGAGCATACAGACCAATACGGAGGCGAATTATACAAAGTTCCGAAAAACTGCATATCAATCAGACTGCTCCCTCCGAGAACGGATGAACAGAAAAAGAAGGCAAAAGAACACGCAAAAAACGTCGGTCTCGGAAGAAAAGCGGGGTGATAAATTGAGCGATAATTCAAGCAACAATTTCCCGTTTATTAAATTGCCGAGAGCATTGATTGACGATCCGAATTTTTCAGGATTATCTGCAGAAGCCAAACTATTATTTTCTCTTATTCTTGACAGGATGGGGGTATCGCAGATAAATGCGGACAGATTTACGGATAAGAACGGTAATCTGTTTGTGTACTACACCATTCAAGAAATCTGCATAAAGCTTGGCTGTAGTCACGGAAAAGCGGTAAGACTTGTCAACGAACTTGAATATCATGGACTTATTTTCAAGCAAAGAAAAGGTTGCGGGAAACCGAATAAAATCATTGTTTTACCATCCGTTCTGAGAATTCTCAAAACAGTACATAAAAAATCCGATAATGAGAATTCAGAAGTTCCCGAAAACGGGAATCAAAAGTTCTCAATATCGGAAGGAATCTATAATAACAACAGTTACAATAACATCAGTTACCTCCATCCATCTATCGAGTATGAACGGTTGATAGAAAGCATCGAAGAACAGATTGAATATGATTGCATTAACGCAGATGAAGAAATAGTCAGAGAAATAATTCTCATTATGGCAGATGTTATTTCAGGGACAAGTTCCACAGTCAGAATCGGCGGAAGTGATTTTCCAAGAGAAGTTGTTATTTCACGATTCAGCAAACTTACAGCAGAACACATTGAATACATTATCGGTTGTATTGAAAGCAGTGAAACAAAAATTAAAAACATAAAAGCATATCTGATTTCGGCTCTGTTCAATGCACCGACAACCATAGCAAACTCTGTTTCGGCAGAATTTGCATATTATCAAAATTTATCTTAAGGAGAAACAAATGAATAATACTTTTAGAGATTACCCCGATGTTGTGAGTATTGAAGAACTTCAGGAAATGCTTCATATTGGCAGAAATGCCGCCTATGACATAGTCAAAGACGGCAAGTATTATGCCGTTGTCAATCTCAGAGATGAAACCGGCAAAAGAAAGCAGAAATGGATCAGCACGGGTCTGCCCGTCAGAGGCAACAAGAAGAACGCCGAGCAATTCCTTAATCAGGAACTTGAAAAATGGAACTACCATAACGGCGTTTATTACGGTATTTCGGTTGCGGAATACTTTGAAATATGGCTGACGGAGATTGAAAAAGAAGTCAGACCGAACACCTTCCGTTCCTATAAGGGTAATATGACGAATCACATAATTCCGTATTTCAGGAACACGAAGATTCAGCTTCAGTCAATCAAGCCAATCGACCTCGAAGATTACTATTTCTCGCTTCTCAAACCCGAAAGCAACCTCGAAAACGGTGCGGCACTTTCCGCTACAACAATAAGGCACCACCATCAGAACATAAGCAAGGCACTTGCCGATGCGGTCAGAAAAGGATATATTCCGCTCAATCCCGCAAGCTCTGCAAGATTGCCGAAGAAAGAGAAATACAAAGCCGAATTTCTCAACCACGAACAGCTTGACGAACTTATTTCTCTGTTCAAAGGAAGTCCCGTTGAATTGCCCGTCAGACTTTGTGCAATTTACGGTTTCCGCAGAAGTGAGGTGCTGGGTCTTAAATGGAAGAACGTCGATTTCATCAACCGCACAATAACAATAAGCGAAACACTTCAGCAGCACACGGGCGGCAATTATACCGACCATCCCAAGACAGAAAGCAGTTACAGAACTCTGCCGTTAAATAATACGGCTTATGACCTTCTGAAAGAACAGAAGAAGCTTCAGGATGAACGCAAACTGCTTATGGGCAATTATTACATATATAACGACTATGTCTGCACATGGGGTAACGGCGAAGTAATTGCACCGAATTATCTGACACGCACTTTTCACTCGATCATTCAGAACAGTACACTTCCGCAGATAAGACTGCACGATTTACGCCACAGCGTTGCGAGCAATCTTCTCAATCTCGGATTTTCGGTTGTTCAGGTTCAGGAATGGCTCGGTCACGGAAGTGCATCAACAACACTTAATTTCTATGCTCACGTTGATAAGAGTTCAAAAATCAGCATCGCAGACACTCTTGACAAATTAAATTCGGAACAAGAGAAAAAAGAGGACAAAGTGTTAGAAAAAGTGTTTGAAGAAAAGACCCTTTCAGAAACAAAAAAAGACCCTGTAAAAGGGTCGGAAAAAGGCTTTAAAAAAGCAAAAATCAGCACAAAAGTTGTGCCGATAAAAAAACAAAGCCTGAAAAAGTGTTAGAAAAATGTTAGAAAAAAGGGTCAAAAGTGTTAGAAAAAATTATTTTTCGAAAAGAGAAATTCCGAAACCCTTGTGTATCAACGGTTTCGGGACTTGAATGGCAGGGGCAGAAGGACTTGAACCCTCGGCACGCGGTTTTGGAGACCGCTGCTCTACCAACTGAGCTATACCCCTATATTAAGTTATGGTGGGCCATCAGGGACTCGAACCCCGGACCAACCGGTTATGAGCCGGTTGCTCTAACCAACTGAGCTAATGGCCCAAGCGTTGCTTATTCGCAACGATAGATATAATATCAAAAAGATTTCTGTTTGTCAATATTTTTTTATAATATTTCCGATAAAATATCAAAAAACTTTTTTCAGCATCCCCTGCTGTTTATATTGAGATTATCTTTCTGATGTATTATAATAAATTATAACTTATCATCGGAGTGATTTTATGAGAATTATGACATTCAACATTCAGCACGCACTTGATTATCAACGAAATGTTATTGATACAGATTTATTTGTAGGTGCAATAAAAAAACACGAAGCGGACATCTGCTGTTTTAATGAAGTGCGGAGCGAAGGTCCGATTGACGGATATACAGACCAGACAAATGCACTCGGTGACGGGCTTGGATTTTACAGATATTTCGGTGAAGCAATAAAGGTTGACGGTACAAGCCCTTACGGCAATGCTGTTGTAAGCCGTTTTCCTTTCAAATCGACCGAAACAGTTGCAATTCCCGTTTCGCCTGAAAAAACCGAAGATGAATACCATGAGCCGAGATGTGTTATCAAAGCCATTACCGAAATTGACGGAAAGGATATTTGTTTTCTGATATGTCACATGGGTCTTTCAAACAAAGAAAGAGTTGAAGCTGTTAAAACAATCTGTGAATTGATTGACGGAACAGACCTTCCGATTATCCTCACAGGCGATTTCAACACCACTCCCGATGATTCTGTTCTTAAACCTATTTACATAAGAATGACGGATTCCGATGAAAAAGCAGAAAACAGAGGTGTTTATACTTATGCATCCTACTCCCCCGAAATCAAGATTGATTATATTTTTTACAGAGGTCTTGAATGCATTTATTCAAAAGTAATTACAGAAATATATTCAGACCACTTCCCGATCATCGCCGAATTCAGATAAAAATAAAGCTTGCAACGGATTAACGTTGCAAGCTTTATTAATTATTAGTTTTCGTGAATGTATTCCACATTCATCTGTGCCTTTGCAATGTTAGCAGCCTCTTCAACGCTCTTTGCGCTGTTGATGGCATTTCTCGTTGCCTCACGTCTTGCGAAAAGTTCACGGTACATTCTGTCACGCTTTTCACCATTAAGGTTATGGAAAAACTTCGGAATGATACCGAGAGCGCCTGTAATAACGGGAACGCCTGTACCCATAGCGAATATCCACCACTTTGTCGAATCAGCCTGAGTACCGATTGAAAGACCCTGAACATAACCGATTCTCTTCATGATAAAGTTCTGGATTGAACCCATGACAATACCCTGAAGCTTTGTTACAAGACCTCTTGCAACGCCGGTCATAGCCTCTGCACGGTAGCCGTTTTTCCATTCACAATAGTCCATGGCTTCGTTGAGAATTTCGCTGGGAATAACATGTCTTAATCCGTAAACACACATTTCAAATACTTCTTCAACTGCCATTACGGGAAGCATTATCCATTTGTTTTTATAAAAACCTTTTTCCATACCGCCGATTGAACCTATGCCGAAAACAGCAAGCCAACAGACGTCTGTCCATACATCTTCGAGAATCCAAATTGTTTTGGTTGAGAACTTTTCTCTCAGCGGCGCAATAAATGCATAGCTGATTGATGATACAGGAGAAGCGGGAATGCCGACGATTGTCTGATATGTAGCTGAACCGAGAACGTCAATATAATAATTCGTTCTGCTCTTGCCGACTGCAAATCCAGCAAGGAATTCCGAAAGAGTGTAAAGCAGAATAGGTCGGTTATTAATAATAGCCTTAAGACCCTGAACAATACT
This sequence comes from Acutalibacteraceae bacterium, assembly GCA_045631105.1. Lineage (GTDB taxonomy): Bacteria > Bacillota > Clostridia > Oscillospirales > Acutalibacteraceae > CAG-177. The sequence continues at coordinate 68,821 of JAZQTZ010000023.1, read as the reverse complement.
CGGTTTTTCAATAGTCTGCGAAACTCTTTCTTTGGTTACACAGATGAAATAAAACGACATTGCACAACCTGCGATTGCTGTAAACACACCAAAGAATATGAAAAGATTTGTTCTGTCCCATGTTACAACCTGATTATTAACAAGGTCAAGAAGAACGCCGAAGGTAAGTTCGGGAAGCTTTTCACCAACAAAACCTGAAATAAGGTTTGCCATTGTAATGAGTCCCGTTCGTTCCATTGGGTCAGGGGTTATGGTTGACATAAATCCTGTGCCTGCAATAGTTGTGAATGTTCCTGCCGTTTCGCATATTACAGTAAACAATGCATAAAAGATAAGTTTAGGAACATATGTTGCATCGGTATTCGAAAAGAATACGGGCATAAACCAATACCATAATCCGAGAAGTGTTAGAGGAATTTTACCAAGAAGAATATAGGGTTTAAACTTACCCCAACGGGTACGGGTTCTGTCGACGATAACACCGATAAAAGTATCGTTCAATGTATCCCAGAGACCTGCAAAAAGTCCGAAAACAGCAAGGAAATCAAAATCAAGCTTTACAATATCATAGATAAAACGGTCATTATATTTATTGATATTAAAGCTTGCTGAAACATCGTTGAGAAGATAACCTATTCTCTCTTTATTGCCGACATAACGTCGGTTTCTTAAAAGCGGGTTCTTGACACCTTTTTCATAGTCTATGACTATTCCTTCCTGATGTTCGTCATAAGCAACATTTGTGTTTTCCGCCACCAAACCGCCTCCTTTGTATGTTTTGTATAATAATAACATAATTTTTATTCGATTTCAATATGTTTTATTCACATTGTATACATATTTTTTGATTGACATTATAATGTTTTTGCTGTATGCTGAAATCGGAGTGATTAGATATGAGCAATTTAAAATCAGAAATAATATTTGCATTTAACAAAATATATTTCAAACTGAATAAATCAAAATTAACACACAACGCAATCCTCCCCGAAGGATTTACCATAACATGCCATGCAGGTTCATTCGGCACAAAGGCAAACAGCCTTGAATCATTACAGACTGCCGTTGACTGGGGCGCAGATATTGTTGAGTTTGATGTCAGTTTCCGACCCGACGGCAAAGCAGTTATAATCCACGATTCTTCACCCTCAATGAATCAGGGCGTTTTGCTTGATGATGCTTTGAGAATTGTTGCAAGTGTTAAAAAATGCAAAATCAATCTTGATATCAAGTCAACAGCGAATCTCGCTGAAGTTGACAGATTAGTTAAAAAACACGGACTTTTTGACAGAGTATTTTATACCGGTGTTTTTGAAGACTGGGTTGAAACCGTCAGAAATTCATCGGCTATCCCCTACTATCTCAATCATCAGATAACTGCAGAAGAAGCATCCGACCGAAATAAAGCGATTGAAATAATCAAAAAAACCAAAAAGCTCGGTGCAATCGGGATTAATTCGCATTATAAATTTGCCACAAAAGAATTCTCGGATTATGTTCATGAAAACGGACTTCTTCTTTCGCTCTGGACAGTCAATAAAACAGCTGATATGGTCACGGTTATTGAAACGCTTCCCGATAACATAACAACAAAAAAGCCCGATATATTGAAATATATTGCCCAAAAATAAAAATCCGTCAGGTCTTCATTTGAAGGTCTGACGGTAATTTTTTGCAAAAAAAATGAACAATGAACAATTTTGACCGATATAATATAAATAACAATTGTGCCTTGCATAAAATCAAGAAACTATTATATCAAGATGTCAAATCATTCATTATTCATTAATTAATGCCATCCAAAAGCGCAAGCGGAAGGCATTCTGGTGCCGGTGACCGGACTTGAACCGGTACGGTGTTGCCACCGAGGGATTTTAAGTCCCTTGCGTCTGCCGATTTCGCCACACCGGCAACTTTTGCTGGTTTTAAGCAGATTTACACACCTACTCATAATAAATCAGCATGATTATTATAATGAATTCTTACCGTTTTGTCAACAGTATAAAAAAATTTAATATTTTGATATTGCTTTTTCTTTTGGTATTGATATTTTCAGTCGAATATATTAAAATTATGGCTGGATTATTTATATAAAGGAGATTAAAATGGACTTTTTTCAAACCAAGCTTACACAGCAGAATTTTATCCAACTCATAAAAGACGGCGATTATGATTCAATCATTTCACTCATTCTTGAAAAAGCACCCTCATTTATCGCAGCAATTATTATTGTTATTGCAGGCGTTATTATTTCAAGACTTATCGGAAAGCTTGTTGTTAAAGCGATGAGTGCCAAAGGTGTTGACCCGTCGATACATTCTTTTATAAGAACGGTTATAACTCTCATTCTTAATTTTGTCTTCATTCTTTCTGCACTTTCAACAATCGGAATCGACATTAATTCTTTTGTTGCAGCTCTCGGCGCTGCAGGTATTACTGCCGGTCTCGGTTTGCAGTCAAGCATCAGCCAGATAGCAAGCGGTGTTCAGATTCTTGTTAATCATCCGTTCAAGAGCGGAGATTATATCGATGTAGGAACTGCAAGCGGTAAGGTTCATGAAATCAAAATCATGTATACGGTTCTTATAACAATCGACAACAAACGCGTTATAATTCCGAACTCATATATCACATCAAACAACATAATTAATTACAATGCTGAAGACAGACGCAGACTTGACCTTGTTTTCTCGATTTCTTATGATTCGGATTTTGAAAAAGCAAAGAGTGTTATCAGACAGGTTATCTCGGAAAACAACCGTATTTTAACCGATCCCGAACCTCTTGTTGCCGTTAAGGAGCACGGAGCAAGTTCAATTAATATCGCATGCCTCATCTGGTGTTCAAGCAACGATTATTGGGATATCTATTATTATATGCAGGAATCAGTCAAGACTGCATTTGATAAAAACAGCATCCCCATCCCCTACGGTCAGCTTGATATTCATATTACCAAGGAGTGATTATTTTGACAGACTTGCTTTTAAGACTGTTTTTTAAAGATTACAAAGAAGCTCGCAAAAACAGTAAAGGAGCTTCTTCCGTTGCAATAATTCCGAGCGAAAAGGACAGGCTGAAACTCGGAGTATTAAGCGGAGTTGTGGGAATTATTCTGAATGTAATTCTTTCTGTTTTCAAAATGATTTTCGGCGCAATAACTAAGAGCATTTCAATCGTCGCAGACGGTGCAAACAACATTTTTGACGCAATTTCTTCTGTTATAAATCTTGTCGGATTCAAAATTTCAGGAAAACCTGCAGATGAAGAGCATCCTTTCGGTCACGGCAGAGTTGAATATATTTCAGCGCTGACTCTTGCGTTTTTTATTCTGATTATGGGCGTTGAACTGATTAAATCATCTGTTGACAGATTCACCAATCCCGAAACGGTTATTTTCAGCGTTCCTGCAGTCGTTGTTCTCGTTTTCTCAATTTTCGGCAAAATTTGGCTTGCATTATTTAACCGCAAAATCGGAAAGATGATGAATTCAGTTGCTGTTGATGCGGTAGTTACCGACAGCATCGGCGATATTCTCGCAACAACCTGCTCACTCATCGCTCTTGTTTCTTCAAAGTTCACCGATTTCCCCGTTGACGGAATTATGGGTATCATCGTTGCACTTATCATTATTTATGCAGGCATCGATATCATTAAAGGAACAATGGGTCCTCTTCTCGGCGAACCTCCCTCAAAAGAAACCGTTGATAAACTTGAAGAACTTGTTATGTCTTTTGACGGAATCGTCGGCATTCACGACCTTGTTCTTCATTCATACGGACATTCAAAAATTATCGGTTCCCTTCATGCTGAAGTTCCCGCTGAGATTGATATCCTCCACAGCCACGATACCATTGACCTTATCGAAAGAACTGTTCATGAAAAACTCGGAATTGAAATTTCAATACATATGGATCCGATAATAAACGATGAGAGAACACATGATCTCAAGAATTCCGTTTCAGAGATAGTTACAAGCATCTGTCCCGATGCATCAATGCACGATTTCAGAGTTGTTGACGGTCCGACACACACAAATCTTATTTTCGATGTCGTTCTGCCAAGGAAAATTGCTGAAAATGATTTTAAAAATATGGTTGAATGCGAGGTCAAACAACTCGACGAAAAATATTTTACCGTTATCAGCATTGACAGAAACTACATCGGATAACAAAAATCACCAAATATTGTGGTTTTCTGAACAACTATCGGCAAAATAGCCAAAATACAGATAAATAATTCGTTAATTTTTTAACCTGAATTTTCAATAATTATCTTTTAAATTTTCGTAAAATATTGTAGAATACTGTTATACAAAAATTTCGGAGGAAAAAGCCATGCCTGAATATCAAGATTTCACATCCATACCCGTAGGTCAGCTCGGAATCATCGCTCTGCCCGGCTGTGAAGGACCTGCAAAAAAAATCGATGAATATCTTATTAAATGGAGAAAAGAAAGAGAAAGTGAACACAAGCTCACTCTTCCGTTTGCAGGTTACGAAAAAGAAACATACCTCATTAAAGCTGCTTTCCCCAGATTCGGTACAGGCGAAGGCAAATGCGTTATCAATCAAACTGTAAGAGGTTTTGATATTTTCATTCTCTGCGATCCGTTCAACTACAGCGTTGAATATAAGATGTATGGCCGCTATGTGCCCATGAGTCCCGATGACCACTATGCAAACCTTAAGAGAGCAATCAGCGCAATCGCTGGTAAAGCAAGAAGAATCAACGTTATCATGCCCATGCTCTATGAAGGCAGACAGCACAGACGCTCAAGCAGAGAATCTCTTGACTGCGCAGATATGCTTCGCGAGCTTTGCATCAATTACGGCGTTGACAACATTATCACATTTGACGCTCACGACCCCAGAGTTCATAACGCAATTCCTCAGAGCGGATTCGAAAATGTTCAGCCCGTTTATCAGATGATTAAAGCAATGTGCAAGAACATTCCCGACCTTAATATTGACAAAGAACATATGATGGTTATCTCTCCCGACGAAGGCGGTATGGGCAGATGCATCTATTTCGCAAATGTTCTCGGTCTTGAACTCGGTATGTTCTATAAGCGCCGTGACTATTCCGTTATTGTTGACGGCAGAAACCCCATCGTTGCTCATGAATTCCTCGGCACAAACATCGAAGGTAAAGACGTTATCATTATCGATGACATGATTTCTTCCGGCGATTCAATGATTGAGGTTGCAACAAAACTCAAAGAACTCAAGGCTAACAGAATCTTCATCTGTTCATCGTTCGGTCTTTTCTGCAACGGTCTCGAAACATTTGATAAGGCATACAAAGAAGGTCTTATTTCAAAGGTCTTCACAACAAACCTTATTTATTCAACCCCCGAGCTTCTTTCAAGAGAATGGTATGTCAGCGTTGATATGTCAAAATATTGCTCATACATCATCGATACTCTTAACCATGATGATTCAATCAGCAGTCTTCTTGATCCCAAAGACAGAATTCATAAGCTTCTTACCAAATACGGTTTTGAAAGCCATATAGAAAACAAATAATTATATTTTACCGCCGAAGCTCCAACCTCGGCGGTATTTATTTAACCGGAACGGAGGCTCACATGCAGAACAAAACTTTGAATTTCAAAAACGGCAAATTCAGAATAATGCAGATTGCCGATACCCAGGAAATACCTGCTGTTTCTCCCGATACAATAAAACTTATCTCTGCTGCACTTGACAAAGAAAAACCTGACCTTGTTGTTTTTACGGGTGATCAGATAAAAGGTTATTCATCCTTCTTTAAGGGTGAAAAGGGAAAGAAGAATGTTGTTTCGACCCTCAAAGCTCTTATAAAGCCACTTGAAGAAAGAGAAATTCCTTTCACCATGACTTTTGGCAATCACGACGGCGAAGCGGCGCTCGGAAACAATGAACAATTTGAAATTTACAAAGAATCACCGATGTTTGTTTATGCAGATTCAGTTTCCGAAAACGACAAAGGAACTTTTTGCCTTAACATTTCCGAAAAATTCCTCGTCTATCTTTTTGACACTCATTCAAAAGCTGAAGACGGCGGTTACAGCGGTATAAACCAAGATCAGATTGATTGGTATCGTTCAGTCAGAGACAGTTTTGAAACGCCGCTCCCCTCCCTTGTTTTTCAGCATATTCCCACTCCCGAATTCTTTGATATTATTAAAAAAGTGAAAAGATTTACAAAAGGATGCGTCAGAGCATACGGCAACCATAAAAATGAATTCTATGCTCTTGACCCTCATAATTCACGACTCGGCGATTTCATGGGAGAATCACCAGCCGCACCTTATAAAAACAGCGGTGAAATCGATGCTTTCCTTGAAAAGAAAGAAGTTCTCGGCGTTTATGTCGGTCATGACCATAATAACAGCTTTGTTGCAAATTACAAAGGAATTGACCTCGGATATACTCAGGGTTCGGGATTCAATGTTTACGGTCCCGGCTATAAAAGAGGTTGCAGAATTTTTGATATCGAAGAAAACGGAAAATACGAAACACGTACCGTTACCTTCGGTGAACTTTGCGGAAAAGAGGTCAGGAATAAACCGAAATTTGCGATCTATACTTACGCACCAACCAATGTTTCCCAGGTTACAACAGCAGTAAAAGAAGCGGCAATTGTTGCAGGTGCTGTTGCAGGAACAATCAAATTAATCAAAGCAATCAAAAAGAAATAAAAAGCGGCACATCACCGACCGAGTGATGTGCCGTATTTTTTATATGTTCAGGAACATTTTAAAATCTTTGATATACTGAGCTGCAGTTTCTTTGTTGCTGCTTTCGGCAAATATGCGAAGAAGGGGTTCTGTTCCCGAAAAACGGCAGATTACGAAATCACCGTTTTTGAAATAAACCTTACAGCCGTCTTCATATCCGACTTTCTCAACCTCATTTAAAAACGCGGGAAGTTTCTTTTCGTCAAATATTATCTTATTGATAACCGCTTTATATTCGGGCGCAAAATGAAGGTTATCCTCAACCATAACAAACTTTCCGAATTCTGCTTCAAGTTCGCGTATGATATCCGTTGGACATTTATTTGTAACGCTGACCATTTCCGCAAAAAGCGATGCGGCATAAACGGAGTCCTTGCCGTTGATATGACCTCTTACGGTAAGACCGCCCGAAGATTCTCCGCCGAGAACTGCATCCACCTCATCGATTTTTGAAGAAATATGTTTAAAGCCAACGGGTACTTCATAGCACTTTTCGCCAAAGCTTTCTGCGATTTTATCAAGCATATGAGTTGTTGCAAGATTTCTTACAACAGGACCCTTCCAGCCTTTATATTTAACAAGATAATAATAAAGCAGACAGAGAATTTCGTTTGCGTTTATATATCTTCCGTTCCTGTCAACAATACCGAGTCTGTCACCGTCACCGTCCATGGCAATACCGAAATCATAGCCGTCTTTAACAACCATATCGCTAAGAGTGCTGAGAGTCTGTTCAGAAGGAGCAGGCATCATACCGCCGAAATAAGCATCCTTGTTGAGATTGATTGTGTCAATGGTGCAACGGGCTGTATGAAGAATAACCTGGAGCGGATATGCACCTGAGCCATGCATCGTGTCAAAAAGAACACGAAGACCTCTTTCACGAAGAGCATCCATATCAAGAAGTCCGATGATATCATCAAGAAACCTATTGAACGGATTGCGGATATAATCAATTCTTCCGTCATTGACAGCATCATCAAATCTGCAAAGTTCAACGTTTTCAACCGTATCAATCAACTCTTCAAGACGCTTGGTTGTTTCAATGGGAGCATCTCTGCCCTCATCAACAACAAGCTTTATTCCGTTATAAGCGGGAGGATTATGGCTCGCAGTTATTTCAATACCGAAATAAAGTCCTTCCGACTTAACTGTATGCATAACAAGAGGTGTCGGTGCGGAACGGTTCATGAACCACACCTTAATTCCATTTGCCGCAAGCGTTTCCGCAACCCATTTTGCCGCAGTTTCGGATAAGAATCTGCGGTCATAACCTATTATAACAGGTTTTGTGTTTTTCTTCTGTTCGTTCGCAAGCAAAACAATACCCATTGCAACCTTGCGAATATTTTCGGCAATAAAATCGTCGCCGATAACAGCTCTCCAGCCACCTGTTCCGAATTCAATCATTTATTATCCACCAAATTTCTTTAAACATTATTTATTATTCAACAGCTTTGAAATATTTGATAAAGCTATGTCCGTCATTATGCTCTGCATTAGGAAGGCAGATACCTGCATTCATCAGAAGTGCACCTGAATAAACTTCGTCGGTATCCTCATCGATATAATACTTATCGGGGTCAAGGCCCTTAAGCTTTATAATAAGCATTCTGTCGGGATGTCTTCTCATTGTGACGCAGGTAACAAGCGCTTCCGATTTATCTTCGGAAACAAATTCCCATGCGGCACGGAATTGATTTTCAAAGGGGCTTATGAGTCTGTAAAGGTCACCGAAATGGATAACATCATAATATTTATGATATTCCTTAACCTGACGCTTTACAATTCTCTTATCTTCTTCCGTAAACTTATTGGGGTCAAGCTCATAACCGAATGAACCCCAGAGAGCAACATTGCCCTTTGTATCATATCCCGTTCTTCTGCAAGCGGAAACATGAGCGCCCATTGTTGATGCGGGATAGCACATTGAAGTACCGAACTGAATTGTCAGGCGTTCAATGGGGTCGGTGTTGTCGCTTGTCCAGATCTGCGGTGAGAAATAGAGTGTACCGGGGTCAAAACGTCCGCCGCCGCCCGAGCAGTTTTCAATCAGCATATCAGGGAAAGCTTTTGTAAGTCTGTCCATAACATCATATGTTCCGAGAACAAAGCGATGGAAAACTTCCTTCTGCTGTTCGGGAGGAAGAATTGCACTGCCGACTTCCGAAAGATTTCGGTTGAAATCCCACTTGAGATAGTCGATTTTGCAAGATGAAAGAACCTTATACATTTCGCCGAAAATATAGTCACGGACATCCTGTCTTGAATAGTCAAGTACATACTGATGTCTGCCTATGCTCTTTTCTCTGTTCGGAACATGAAGGCACCAATCGGGATGTGCTCGGTAGAGGTTGCTGTCTCTCGAAATCATTTCGGGTTCATACCAGATACCGAACTTTATTCCGAGTGCATTGATTTTATTGACAAATTCTGCAAGCGAACCGCCAAGCTTTTCTTCATTAACCTGCCAGTCGCCGAGACCGCTTCTGTCGCTGTTTCTGTCACCCAACCAGCCATCATCCATAACAAGCATATCGATGCCGAGTTCCTTTGCTCTTTCCGCAAAAGTAACAAGCTGGTCGCCCGTGAACTCCATACCCGTTGCTTCCCAGTTATTGATAAGCAAGGGTCTTTTTATATCTTTCCACTTTCCTCTGACAAGGTGTTTTCTGTAAAGTCTGTGGAAAATACGGCTCATTTCACCGATGCCGTCGGGGGTATAAACCATAACAACTTCGGGAGAATTGAATACTTCACCCGCTTTAAGCTGCCATCCGAAATTTTCGGGATTGATACCCATAACAACTCTTGTTCCCGAATTCTGATTAACCTCTGCTTCAAAAACAAAGTTGCTGCTGTAAACAAGATTAAAGCCGTATGCGTTGCCGTAATCCTCGGTTGCACCTGTCTGAACAAGCGCAGCAAAAGGATTCTGATGATGGCTTGATGAACCTCTCTTGCTTGAAACAAGCTGTTTTCCGTGAGCAAGAGGTCTTCTTTCAAGGCTTCTTTCCTTGCCCCATCTGCCGTAAAGCGAGAGCATTTCATAATCATATGTATGGAAATCAACGCAGGCACTCATAACCTTTTCGATTTCCACGGTGTTATCTGAATTGTTGACAACCTTAACGTTTCTTGTCATTGCACCGAGATTTTCGAATACGGTGTAGAAAAGAATCGTCTGAACACCTGTTGTTGCATCCTCGGTCAGAATTTCAAGAGTTGTTGCATCGTTATCGTTTTCAACATAAAGAGCAGGAAGACCGTCAATTGAGGGTTTGCCGCTGTAAATCTTATGAGAAACATAGCGCATATCAGTAACATTATTGCCGTCTGCATTTCTGATTGCAACAGCAGACGTTCTGAAATCGCCCGCACCGTTTCCGGGATATTCAAAAGGATTAATGTCGGGTGAAAACATTCCGTCGGCAATATTGATGTTCTGGGGGCTGAACGATGCAAAACCGCCTGTATATCTGAATGCTGTAAGATTATTATCGGGGATTTTTGCGCCGTAATAAAGATGAACAAGATAGTTTTCTTCGTGAATTTCAAAGATATAGCTTGATGTTGCTGTGTCAAGCTTAAATATCCTTTTTTCGCTGTCAAAACTGATAGGCATATCAATTCTCCTTAATCATATGGTTTATTTTTTCACGTATTGAAAGAAGCCAGTTATCATCACGTGGATATTCCTTGAAAGTCAAGGGTTTATCAAGGTCTTTTTCAAGGATTTCAATAACCTTTTCTCTTCCGATTTTCTTTTCAAGAGCCTTCAAAGCAAACAAATCCTGGAATGCATCATAGAAAACTTTAAGGCGGAGCGATTCAAGGGTTTCGCCGTTATCGGCAGGATAAACCATAAATGAGTCGCCCGAGGGGAAGCTTCCGCCTGCATCGGTGATTTCATAAGGACTGATTGCTTTTACGGAATACTGAAGATTATAGAAATTATATCCCCACTGCAAAAAGCCTTTGATACCATATTTATAAAGAAGAACACCGAGAATACGGTTGCGGAGCGAGGGCATTGAAACAAATCTGTTGGGAACATAATCATCGTATTGTCCGCAGCAGTAATATGTCCAAAGTTCGGAAACATTATCGACAAAGGGTTCGATATGGTCTTCTGAAGGAATGGGATTTTTAACAGCACCCGTGCCGTAAAATTCATAATCCGAAAGAGCATCGATAACCTTGAAACCGGGGAAGCATTCTTCAATAAGCTTTGCACGGCGTTTATATGTTTTCAGATGATGAAGTGCAGGTTCATCCGAAACATGGAAGAAGCACTTATCACGGATACCCTCTTCATCAATTACATTTATAAGTTTTGCAGAAAACTGACGAAGAAAATCATCATATTCCTTGCTTGATGTTCTTGTGAACCAGCCGAAAATTTTCTTTTCTCTGCCTTTTCTGTCTGTCGCAACGATTTTCGGAGCATGCTTTGCACCCCATTGAGTGAAAAGATGGCTCATCTCGAAATATTCAACTCCGCATTCATGACAAACAGAAATCCACTTGCGGAGATTTCTGAAATCAAATGAATATTTTCCACCTCGTTTTCTGACTTTAACAAGCTGAACAGTTCTTCTTTCGCCTCCGACCTTTGTATCAAGAGGAGGTGTAAAAAGCGGAGTCAGAATGCAGTTCATTCCGTGTCTGACAGCTGTTGCGATAAAGTTCTTGTTGATACGCCAGAACTCATCGGTGAACGGCTCAACATTATAATAATTGCAAAGGCAATCAGCATGATACCAATTGGTATAAACAAGTTCCTGCTTCGCTGAATCGGCGTCGATTATTTCAATTTCAACCTCGGCATCAGCAGTCATATCCCCTTTGATATCAAGGTTTACAGCGCTTTTACCCGTGAATTTTCCTTCGGGTGAAACTTCAATCCATAAGCTGTACCACTTATCCTTTTCAACGGAAATTTCACCGTTTACGGGAAGAAGATAATCGGGATACATACCCGATGTTTTACGAAGATAAAAATCATCAACATCGTCATAGGTAGCTGTTCCGACAGGTATATCCTTAACAAGATAAATCTTTGAAACTTCGGAAAGAGTACCGCCGAGAGAAGCAGTTATTTTACCGTCTTTTTCAGGGCAGAAAGCCACCTGAAACGACATTCGTTCATTTCTGAGCATTGAAATAACTTTTATATCGGAAGCGGTCGGTTTCTCATCCGAAAAAACTTTTTGAAGAGAATTTAAAATCAATAATTCCATAGAATCTTCCTCTTTTATTTATTTTCAGACATCGCCTTATCTTTGGCAACCGTTTTATCTATGGCGGTTATAACGGAATTCTCAAATCCCGTTTCTTTAAGACTGCAGACACCCTCTACTGTTGTACCGCCCGGAGAAGAAACGTTTCTGACAAGTTCGCTAACGGAAAGCGGACTTTCGAGAAGCATTTTTGCGCTTCCGAGCATCATCTGCGACGCAATATCCTGCGCTGTTTTTGCGGGGAGACCGTATTTGATGCCTGCAGTTGCAAGCGCATCTGCAAACATATATGCAAATGCGGGACCTGAGCCTGCAATTGCGGTGAAAACTGAAAAATATTTTTCTTCGAGAAGAACGGCTTTTCCGAATGCCTCGCAAAGTTCAAGAACAAAATCTTTTTCTGAATCCGATACACTTTCGGTTGCACACACGGCAGTCATAGACTGACCTACTGCAGCATTGATGTTCGGCATTATTCTGACTGCTTTCACATCAAAGCCAAAGCATGAAACGATTTTTGAGGTCTGTGTTCCTGCAGCGGTTGAAATAACAAGAGGATTATTCTTCTTGGTTTCCTCTTTTATTTCATCGGTAAGAGATGCAAAATCCTTTGGCTTAACGGCAATTATAATATTTTCGCATTCCGACGCAACTTCCTTTGCGCTTTTTGCGACGCATACAGAAAGTTCTTCGGAAAGTTCATTCAATTTTTTCTGATTAATATCATAAATAAGTATTTCGGGCGAAGAGATTTTTCCGCAAGCGACAACACCTCTGAGAATTGCACTTGCAAGATTTCCTGTTCCGATAAATCCTAATTTCATGGAAATTCTCCTTAGGTTAATGGAATAAAGCGCAAAGCTTCCGCTCTGCGCTTTTTCGTTATTAAAGGTCTGATGTGCAGTTGGGGCACTTTGTTGCGCCGATAGCAATTTCGCTCTTACAATAGGGGCATTCCTTGGTTGTAGGAGCTGCAGGAGCTTCGGGCTTCTTGTTTCTGTCAGCAACCTTGTTAATTCCTTTAACAAGAAGGAAAACAACGAATGCCATAATGAGGAAATTAAGGATTGCGCTGATGAAGTTGCCGTAGTTGAGAGTTGCAGCGCCAGCTTCCTGAGCTGCAGCAAGAGTTGCATATTCGCCGCCGTCAAGAGCGATGAACAAATCAGCAAAGTTAATTCCCTTTGTTGCAAGGCTGATAACAGGCATTACAACATCATCAACAAGTGACTTTACGATTGCCTGGAATGCACCGCCGACGATAACGCCGACTGCAAGGTCAATAACATTGCCTCTCATGATGAATTTTTTGAATTCGCCGAAAAATCCGTTTCCTTTTGCCATTATAATTACCTCCGAATTTTTATTTCTTATATAATTTAACAAATAATTTATAAAAGGTCAACACCTTCAAGGTCAAAATTTGGAATAAAATTTTCAGTTGATGATTCTTTACCCTGAAAATAGCAATTTTCAAAACCGAGAGCAAGAATTTTATCTTTGACTATTTTATATTCTTTTGATGAAAGTTTGCGGTCAACAGGCGGCATTTCCTTTGCTTTTCCGAAAGGTGTATACTGCCTCATAACGCTGATATGTGTTTCGGTTGAAAGATTTTCCGCAACCCATGAAAAAACCTTGACAGCCTGAGATATATTACCCGGTAAAACCATGTGTCGGATAATCAAACCTTTTTTTGCAATTCCGTTTTCATCGGTCACAACATCACCGACCTGACGGTACATTTCCAAAACAGCGGATGAAGCATATTCAAAATAATCCCCGGCATCCGAATATTTCTTTGCAGGAGCTGAATCATAATACTTGATATCGGGAAGATAGATATCAACAAGTCCCTCAAGCAACTTAAGAGTTTCCGCTTTTTCATATCCCGATGAATTATAAACAACAGGAATGGGAGAATTATATTCTTTCAGCACATTTGCAAGCATAGGTGCATAATGAGTGGGGGTTACAAGATTCAGATTATGAACTCCTTTTTCAACGAGAGAATCAAAGATTTTCATCAATTCTTTGCCGCTCACCTCTTTGCCGAATGCGGCATGGCTGACCTCATAATTCTGACAGTAAACACATCCGAGATTGCATCCCGAAAAGAAAACCGTTCCCGAACCTTTTTCGCCGCTTATGCACGGTTCCTCCCAAAAATGAGGAGCGGCACGGGCAATCTTAAAGTTTTCACCGACACCGCATACTCCGAACTTTATATTTCTGTCGGATAAACAGTTGCGCGGACAGACCGAACATTTCACAGTAAAACCTCTTTTGATAAAATATATACATAATTATACAATTATTTTTTATAAAAGCAAGATATTTTTTTCGTTGCATTATTTGTTACTATAGTGTATAATATATTGGAATATTGCCGAAAGGGTGATTTTATGCTTCTTACAATTGATATCGGTAACACAAACATAACAATCGGTGTTTATAACGGTGACGAACTTGCGTTCATTTCACGCCTTGCAACAGACCGTTCAAGAACACCTGACCAATACGCTATAGAATTCAGACAGATTTTCGATTTATATAATACAAAATGCAACTGCTTTTCGGGAGCGGCAATCAGCAGCGTTGTTCCCGAGCTTTCATCAACAATAAGCGAGGCAGTTGAAAAGATTACAGACAAAAAGCCGATGATTCTCGGACCCGGAATAAAAACAGGAATGAACATCCTCATTGATAATCCCGCTCAGCTCGGTGCAGATTTGCTTGCAGGCTGTGTTGGTGCGGCAGCTCTTTATTCGCTCCCCTGCCTTGTTATTGACCTCGGCACCGCAAGCAAAATCAGCGTTATTGATAAGAACGGTGCATTCTGCGGCTGCACAATTACTCCGGGTATCGGTATATCTCTTGATGCTCTTTCGGCAAGAACATCGCAGCTTCCGAACATCAGCCTTAAAACCCCTGCAAAAGCAATCGGCAAAAACACAATTGACTCAATGCAGTCGGGAACAGTTTTCGGTTATGCTTCAATGATTGACGGTCTTTGCGAAAAGCTTGAAGATGAACTCGGCGATAAGGTTATGACAACGGTTGCAACGGGCGGACTCGCAAAAGATCTTATCAAGAGCTGTAAAAGAGATATAATCTTTAACCGTGAACTTACCCTTTACGGTCTCAAAGTTCTTTACGAAAAGAACAGAAAATAATTAATTCGTCAAATTTTGCGTTGCATCCAAAAAACAATATGATGCATACTTTATCAAAAGCACGCAAGTTAACGAGATGGATTTTCTTCGGACAGCTGAAAAAGCGGAGTTAATACGAGGTATTAACAGGCATTTTGATGCCGTATCACGGAAATGAAGCCGTTAAAAATGCATCTGATTGTTTAAGGAGCAGTAGCAAGGAGGAATATATTATGTCAAAAAAATCATCCGCAATGAAAAAGAACCTCAGCCTTGCACAGCTGGGAATGATGAGTGCCCTCATCATAGCAATGACCTTTGTGCCCTATCTCGGATACATCAGCTACGGTGCGCTGAGTATCACGCTGATTCACATTCCCGTTATCATCGGCGCTTGTGTTATGGGTGTTAAAGGCGGCGCAATCCTCGGTACCGTATGGGGAGTATCCTGCATTATCAAAGCAGTTCTCGCTCCTCCCTCACCGCTTGAAGGCATAATCTTCAAGAACCCGATTGTTGCACTTATCCCCAGAATCATAGCAGGCGCAATGGCAGGTCTTATCTTCACTCTTGTTGCCAAGAAAGACAAGAAAAAGCATATTGCATCAGGTCTCGGTGCGCTTACAGGCTGTCTTTGCAACACAATTTTTGTTATGGGCAGCATCTATGTTCTTTACGGCGAAAAATACGGTGCAGAGCTCGGCATAGCTTCCGTAAACTTCGGCGGTCTTACCAACTACATCCTTGCCGCTTTCGGAATCAACGCTGTAATTGAAATCATTGTTGCAATCGTTATCGCAATCCCTGTCAGCCTTGCATTGAGAAAGGTTAAAACAAGAATATAATCATCAGTTGAAAGTCGGTGAATCAATTTGCCAATCAAAATAGCCAATGAGCTTCCTGCTCATCACGCTCTGGAATCGGAAAACATCTTTGTTATGACCGAAGACAGAGCTATGAAACAGGATATCAGACCTCTTTATATCCTTATCCTCAACCTCATGCCTACAAAAATCGAAACAGAAACCCAGATTTTAAGACTTCTGAGTAATTCACCGTTGCAGGTTGAAATAGAGCTTCTTCAAATGAAATCTCACAAATCCAAAAACATTTCCGAAGAACATATGCTCAAGTTTTATAAAACCTTTGATGAAATCTGTCACAAAAAATATGACGGTCTTATTGTCACGGGTGCACCTGTTGAACTTCTCGATTTCGAGCAGGTTGATTATTGGGATGAACTTTGCGAAATTTTCGAATGGAGCAAGAAGAATGTTTATTCAACATTCCATATCTGCTGGGGTGCTCAGGCAGCTTTATATTATCATTACGGCGTTCCTAAATATCCTCTTGAAGAAAAACTTTTCGGTGTTTTTCCTCACAAGTGCCTTGATACATATCATCCCCTCATGAGAGGCGTTGATGATGTTTTCTATGTACCGCATTCAAGACACACAGAAAACAGAAGAAGCGACATCGCTCTAGTCAAGGATTTGCAGATACTTTCTTACTCGGATTATGCCGGCGTTCATCTTGTTTCGGATATGGATTGCAGAAAGTTCTTTGCAACCGGTCATTCGGAATATGACAGAGAAACTCTTGCAAGAGAATATTTCAGAGATAAAAACAAAGGTCTTGATATTAAAGTTCCTTTCAATTATTTCCCGGACGACGACCCTTCAATGATGCCGAAAATGAGCTGGAAAGGAACGGCAAATCTGCTTTTCACCAATTGGCTCAACTATTTTGTCTATCAGAAGACACCTTACGATCTGAATACTCTTTAATAAAAAGGCGGGATATCCGTATCCCGCCTTTAATTAAAACATATTGAATTTTCCGAAAATAATCAGAAAAGCAATTGCCGCATGAAGTGCGATTTCCAGCGGAAGACCAATCATAAATTTTTTATGCTTGGTTTTATGCCTGATTGTTTTCATTGTTACATACATCGCAAGCGCACCGCCGAAAAGACCGACCAGCATGAGAGTTGCTTCAGGAATTCTCCATGCATCTCTTTTCGCTTTTGATTTATCAGCTATTGTCATCACAACCGCAACAAGCGAAATAAGAGCAAGATAAATCAACACAAACTTTGAAAATAAAGACATTTTCAACAGTCCTTTTAACATAGATTTTAGTTGACAAAACATGAAAGGAAAGTTCCATGAAAAAAATCATCCCTTTCATGATGATTATATGCCTTTTATTCTCATCATGTCAACTTCAAAACAAAGAAAACAGCGAGAAATTTCATATTGCCGAAGAAATAAGAGGAGTCTGGATTTCCTGCTACGACCACATCTGCGCATACGAAAAAACGCAATCCGAATATCTCGCTGAAACGGACAAAATGTTCGAAACGATAAAAAACTGCGGTCTGAACACCGCATTTGTTCACCTCAGGGCATTTTCCGATGCATTTTATGAATCTGATATTTTCCCTTATTCGGAATATATTGCGGGCAGTCAGGGTAACAGCCTTCCGTTTGACCCTTTTAAGATCATGCTTGAAAGTGCCGAAAAACACGGTATTTCAGTTCATGGATGGATAAATCCGTTCAGAATTTCATCAAAAACGGATATATCGGTATTGTGCGAAAACAATCCTGCAAGAAAAATTTATGAAGCAGGAAACAAAGATAGCGAAATCTGTATTCTCGGCAACGGAATTTATTATAATCCCACCTGTGTTTCCAACCAAAAACTCATTCTTGACGGAGTCAGGGAAATCATAGAAAAATATAACATTAACGGTATTCATATCGACGATTATTTTTATCCGTCAACCGATGAAAGCATCGATAAAATTCAATACGAAAAATATATCTCCGACGGCGGTAAACTTTTACTTGCAGAATGGAGAAAAGAAACTGTTAACGCTTTTGTTACTGCGCTTTATTCAGCTGTCAAGTCTGAAAATAAAAATCTGACTGTCAGCATCAGTCCTGCCGCTAATATTGAAACCAACGAAAATGAGCTATATGCCGATTGTCTTTCATGGCTGAATTCGGAGGGTTGTGCGGATTTAATTATTCCTCAGATTTATTTTGGCTTCAACCACGAAACACATCCTTTCGGAGAAACGCTCTCGGAATGGGGCAATTTTGAAAGAAACGCCTCGGTTAAGCTCGCCTGCGGAATAGCGGCATACAAATGCAACAAAAACTGTTCTTACTATGATGAAGATGAAAAACATGACTGGCAAAGCAGAAAGAACAATCTTGCATTGCAGGTCAAAACGATAAAAGAAAACAAAAATTATTGCGGTTTTGCAGTTTTTTCATATAGTGATTTAATCAACAAAAACTGCAATGAAGAAATCAGCAATCTGAAACATTTATTAATAACGGAGAACAAAAATGAAGAAAGATAAAATTCTTATAGCTTCAATTATAACAATTTTTGTTTTGATAATCGGAATTATCACTGCTATGTTTGCAACAGGAAAATTCGACGTTTTTAAAAAAGAAGAATTAACGGAAGCAACAACCGTTCCTGTTACAGAAACAACTGTAGCACCTGTTTCGGGCAGACCCAAATCACAGGTTCCCGTTTCGATAGTTGCGGCTGTTTTCAATGAATACTCCGACAAAAGCGCCGAGACCCTTGTTTCCTTTTCAAAATTCGGTTTCAATACGGTTATTTTTGAATTGAACGAAGAAAACGCAGACAAAGTTGCACAGCTTTTTGAAACAGCTAAAGCAAACAATCTTTATTTCGGTGTTAAAGCTGACATTTCATCAAATGCAGATTATGCTGTTTCATTTATCGAAGAAATAAATTCGGATTTCATTATTCTGAGCGGTAAAGATGAAACATTCGGAAACTACGCTTCAGAAACGGAAATAATATGCACAAAAATCAAAAAAGCCGATTCTCTCATGCAGATAGGCATTGAACCTGTTTATGTTTCCAAGGCATCCCCGTCGCTTACGGGTTTGATTTCATCGGGTAATGCAGATTTTATTTTCCTCAATCAAAAGAGCGGTCAGGAATCGGCATTTGAGTCCGCACTTACGGTATGGAACGAAAAGACCTCACCTCTTTGGCTTTGTCATGATCTTACAGGTCTTTCAAAGTACACAACTGACAAGGCATCTGAAATGATTGAAATCATTTCGAAATCAGCCGATATGTCCCTTTGCAAGGCTCTCTCTTTTGCTCCTTACAGTGAAATCTCAACCGCTACAGGCACAAGCTCGGAAATTATTCTGAATTATATCCAGAAACGTGACACATATCTTCTTGACAAAGAATTTGCAATCACAAACCACAAATCAACAAGCTTTACCGTTGAGCAATCATCGGTCACATTCAGAGGAACAAGCAGTCCCGCATATGAACTTTTCTGCAACGGGCAAAAAATGACAGTTGCAAAAACAGGTGATTTCTCCGTTGACTGCGAACTCACTCCGGGTAAAAATATAATTAAATTTGAGCATAAAGGCAAAACATACAAATATGAAATAACATACAAAATTAAACTTCTTAAATCCGTTTCACCATCATCAGACATTTCGGTTCCCGGTGAAATGTTGATTGAAATTTCTGCCGTTGCTCATAAAAAATCAACAGTCAGCGTAACATGGAACGGCAAGACCTATCCGATGTTGCTTGTTGACAGCAGCGATGAAGAAAATGCTATTGATAAGGAATCCGATTTCGGAACATTTTCAGCCTCTCTTACAGCACCTGCAGGCAAGGACAAGGTTCAGAAACTCGGTAAATATAAGGTTACCGCAAAATACAGCGGTCTTTCTGAAACAATGAACGGCGCAAATATTTCAGTCAGCGCAAACGAGGTTATTGCACCTCCTCCCCCTCCTCCGACAACCGCGAAACCTACAACAACAGCTGCGCCTGCTACAACACAAGTTATAACAACAACTGAAAAACTGACAGAAACAACTGCGGTTTCACCCTCTGAACAGGCAGGAACCGTTACATCGGAAGTTTCAGCTTCGGCAACCGAAAAAGAAACTACCGTTACAACTCAGCAGACTCCCACTCTTTCCGATAAAGACAGACTCCAGAAATATTTTTACACAGAGAATTACGGTCTCGGAACAGCAACAATATGCGAAATCATCGAAGACTATGTTGAAGCATATCCCGGAAACACTACAAGTACATTCTCAGTTCCCGACTGCTCACCTCTGCTCAAGGGTACTGTTGATTATGTTAAAACATCATCAACCTTTGACGGCGATAAATTTTATATTCTCAGTTCAGGAATAAAAGTTGAACAAAAAAGAGAAGAAAGACTCGCTTCGGGAAAAGAAGGCGAAATAACACATGTCAGCATCAAGAGCGGATATGTTATGCCGAAAAACAGCATCAAAGTTGTTTCAAGCGCTTCTTCGGGCGGTAAAACAGTCATAAAACTTGATATGAACAGACCCGTTCCGTTCAATGCAAAACTTCTGGGTCAGACTTACAGCAACTATAACAGCAGACCTGTCAGAGTTTCTTCGCTCAACTGCACGGGAATTGAATTTGTTTTTTCGGACACAACCAACGCTGATGGAAATATCACCGTTTCAAACGGTGTCTGCACAGGCGGAAAATGGTCAGCTGACACATCAAAATCAACTGTCACACTCACCCTTGATCTTGCAAACAAGGGCAAATTCTATGGCTTCCATTATGAATATGATAATGACGGCTATCTTGTTATTACAATAAAACACAAGCCTGCTTCTTCACTCAGCGGTTACACAATCATGCTTGACCCCGGTCACGGCGGTATTGATCCCGGTGCGATCTGTTCTGTTTCTTCTTCAAGCTTCGGCAATGAAAAGGATATCAACCTTTCGCTTGCAACAAAAATCAAGGATCTTCTTGAGGCGGAAGGTGCAAAAGTTATCATGACAAGAACGACGGATAAATGGGTTTGCTATACAGAGAGAAATGAAGCTGTCAGAAATTCTGAACCCGATATGTTTATCGCTGTTCATTGCGATTCAAGCGGAACCGCTTCTGCAATGGGAACGTCGGCTTATTATTACAGAGCATATTCACAGCCCCTTGCAAGTGCTGTTCATGACAGCATCGTCAACGCATACAAAACCAAAATTTACGCCGGTAAACCCGACAGTATTCTGAGCAAAGTAGACAGAAAATCTGATTTCTATGCTTTCAGAGTAATAAGAGTTGAAGAATGCCCCGCAATCCTTGTTGAATACGGTTTTGTTTCCAACATTTCCGAATGTCAGGTGTTACAGGATGCAGGAAACAGAGATATCCTTGCATCTGCAACAGTTGAGGGCATCAAAAATTATATCAGCGCAAGCTAAGTCTTTTCTCAATCTGCGAACAGATAAAATATGCAGGTATACTCAGGAAAAACCAGCCGATTGAAAAAAACGGACAAATCTGTCCGTAAAGGTTAAAAGGTTTTTCCGAGTAATCCCAAACGTTCCACCCCAGTCCGACATTCACTATCATACCGACGGTGAATTCAAGGCTGGTTATAACAAGCGCGCCGATAACGCAGCGTGCAAGCAAGCTGAGCTTTTTATTCTTATTGACGGCGTTGAATATAACAAGGACAAGTCCTCCCGTGAGTGCCATTGTCCAATGTGTGTAGCCTCTGACGGCGACTTCAATCAGCCCGTAAGCAAAGGCACCGATGCCGAAACAGATTAAGTATTCTTTGAATTTCAATTTTCATCACCCGAATTACTATTGGCAAAAGAGGTGGTTTTATGCGGAATATGACCGCTTTGGTAAAACCTGCTTCATCGCTGTGCAATCTTGAATGCACTTATTGTTTTTATTGCGACGAAGCAGAAAAAAGAAACAACAATCCGAACAAAATCATGGATATGACAACTGCTGAAAATCTCATCAGAAAGATGTTTGATTTCTGCGGTAAAAACTCCGTTCTGACCTTTATGTTTCAGGGCGGAGAACCACTTATGGCCGGCATTGATTTTTTCAGAAATTTCATTGAAACGGCTGATAAATATAAAACTGACGGAAGTTCGGTCAATTATTCTCTCCAGACAAACGGAACTTTGATTGATGAAGAATTCTGCCATTTCTTCAAAGAAAATAATTTCCTTATCGGTGTTTCCGTCGACGGCGAAAAAGCTCTGCACGATAAACAAAGAAGCAAATCCTTCTACAAAGCAATGCAGGGAATTGAACTTCTGAAAAAGCATTCGGTTGAGTTCAATATTCTTTCGGTTATAACGGCAAAAACTGATGCTTCCAGACTCTTTAATTTTTATATTGAAAACGGTTTTCGTGATGTTCAGCCGATTTATTGCCTTGACCCGTTGAGCGGTGAAAAAGCAGATTACAGTCTCAGCGCAAAACAGCTTGCAAGATTCAAGAAACGATTTTTCAATTTCTGGTTTGCGGAAGTTTCAAAGGGAAATCATTTTTATGTGAGAGATTTTGACAATCTACTTTCGCTTCTTACCAAAGGAGTTGCGGAACAATGCGGTGCAAGCGGAAGATGCAACGCACAGCTCGTTGTTGAATCTGACGGCACCTGTTACCCCTGCGATTTCTATTGTCTTGATGAATTTGAATGCACAAACATAAACACATCTGATATCAATGACATTTTAAACAGCGACGGACTTCGGAAATTCTTTGAATATGACGAACCGAAAAACATCCTTTGCTCCTCTTGCAGAGTCAGACCTCTTTGCGGAGGAGGTTGCAAAAGATACAGAAAGCTTTATAATGAAATTTCGGGTTACTGCCCTCAGATGGACTTTATTCTTCATGCGGTTGAAAAACTACAATCTGTAAGATAGGAGATATTCGACATGAAAAAACCTAATATTATTTTTTATTTTTCCGACCAGCAGAGAGCTGATTCAGCAGGATGCTACGGTCAGAAGCTTCCGGTAACGCCTAATCTTGATGCTGTGGCAGAAGAAGGAACTCTTTTTGAGAATGCATTCTCCTGTCAGCCTGTTTGCGGTCCGATGCGTGCCTGTTTGCAAAGCGGTGTTTACGCAACTCAGAACGGATGCTACAGAAACGATATAGCTCTCCCGACTGATACAAAAGGAATTGCTCATTATCTTTCCGAAGCGGGATATGACACCGCATACATCGGCAAATGGCATCTTGCATCCGATAAAAACCACCGTCTTGCAACTAAACCTATCCCTCAAGAACGCAGAGGCGGGTATGATTACTGGAGAGCATCGGATGTTCTTGAATTCACATCCCACGGATATAACGGCTATGTTTTCGACGAAAATAATAACAAACTTGAATTCAAGGGTTACAGAGCTGATAAAATCAACGATTATGCAATTGAATATATAAAAAAAGAACATGATAAGCCGTTCTTTATGTTTGTTTCACAGCTTGAACCGCATCATCAGAACGACCACCTGCGCTTTGAATCTCCGAAAGGTCTTAAGAACAAGTTCAATGATTACGAAATCCCCGGCGACCTCAAAGGTACACTTGGCGACTGGAGAATGCAGATGCCGTCTTATCTTGCCTGCTGCAACAGAGTTGACAAAAATTTCGGCAAACTTATTCAGACCCTTAAGGATGAAGATGTTTACGATAATACCGTTATAATTTACACCTCCGACCACGGCTGTCATTTCAGAACAAGAAACTTTGAATATAAGCGTTCGTGCCACGAAAACAGCATAAAAGTTCCGCTTGTTATAACAGGAGGGGCGTTCACGGGCGGCGGAAAAGTTGATGACCTTGTTTCGCTCATTGACCTGCCCGCAACAATTCTTGACATTGCGGGAATTGATATTCCTGAGCATTTTATGGGCAAGAGCCTTACTGATAAAAAGGGACACGAGAGCGTATTTATACAGATTTCCGAAAGTCAGATTGGCAGAGCCGTCAGAACAGACAGATGGAAATACAGCGTTTCAGCAAAGAATGAAGACAGAGCCTTTGCAGATTATTATACGGAAGATTTTCTCTACGATCTCAAAAACGACCCCTACGAAAGAACAAATCTTATTGACAACCCTGCTTTTTCACAAACAAAAGACGAACTTCGGGCAATTCTTATTAACTATATGAAAAAAGCGGGCGAACCCGTTCTGGATATTGTTGTTAAATAAACAAAAACAGCGTGCCGAAAAGCACGCTGTTTTAAATTTATTTTTGAGGAACCGCTTCTCTGTGTGAAACAACAAATGCGCTCAAGGTTGCGCCTGCAGTTCCTGCCTTAAGAATATCACCGCTTCTGAAATATTCACAGAGGAATGCTGCCGAATAGCTGTCACCTGCACCGACGGTTGAAACAACCTTTGCTTCAACACAAGGTATATCACAAAACTCATCGTTAACGGCATCATAAACCAGCGATCCGTCTTCACCTTTTGTAAACAGAACAAGCTTTATATTTTCAAAACTTGCACAAATATTTCTAACGGTTTCTTTTTCTGTTTTTCCGTCAGAATATAAACCGAAATTTGTAAGAATCGGTTCTTCTTCCTCGCTGATTTTGATAATATCCGCATTTTCGAGGCAAAGAAGACAAGATTCTTTGTCATAGCAATTCGGTCGGAGATTAACATCGCAGAAAACATGCAAAAAAGTACATTTCGAAAGAATTTCCTTAACTGCATTTCTCGAAACCTCATCTCGCTGAATGAGAGTTCCGAATGCAAAAACATCAGCTTTGTAATCCTTGATTTTTTCAAGTTCGTCAGCGCAAATTTCAATTTTATCATATGCGGAGGGTCTTATAACATTATAAGATGGAATACCGTTATTGACCGTTACCAGACATTGACCCGTGGGATATTCATTTTCCGAAACAAACGATGTTTCAACTCCGAAATTTTCAAGGCTGCTTATTGCAAGCGAAGCAAAATTATCCTTGCCCGTTGCGGAAACAAGCGCACTTTCTGCACCCTGCATCGCACAATGAGCACAAAAATTCAGCGGTGCACCGCCGATTTCAGCCTCACCGTTAAAAATATCGAATATTATTTCACCAATCGCCATAATTTTCATATTATCACCAATAAAATTATAATCAATAACACAAGATTAGTCAATTAATAAATATTGAAAAAATATAAATAATGTGTTATTATTTCTGCAGTAAAAAAATCGGAGGTTTATTATGTATTTTTTACCCGTAAAAGCACTTGCTCTTGGGGTTGTTATTCTCCCCGTTGTTATTTGTTCGGTTCTCCTCACACTTTTTAAAGATAAGCTTCCCCGTGACCAGGGAAGAGAATTCGCATTTAACGGTAAGCTTTCAGCCGGCAAAGTCAGAGGCGCAGGCATCATTTTTGTTTGTGCATTCATCGTTGTTTCGCTCCTTGCCGTATGTCCTCCCATCGGTTCGGCAGACATCAAAACAGCTCTTGAATATTATTTTTATCTTATTCTCATTTTCCTCGGAATGCTTTCGGGATATCTTGATGACAAAGCAAAAATCCCTTGGGGCGAATACAAAAAGGGCGCAATCGACCTTGTTATTTCGGCTCTGACAGCTGCAAACTTTGTTTATTTCAATCCCGATATGCTCTCTGTCAGCTTTTTCGGAATGACCCTTAACATACCTCCCGTTATTTTTGGTGTTATCGCCGCTGTTCTCGTTTGGATGCTCATCAATGCAACAAACTGCTCCGACGGCATTGACGGTTTCTGCGGAAGCCTTACAATCGTTTCGCTCATTTCAATCCTCGGCGCAATGAAGGTTCTTGAAGTCAAGGACAGCAGAATGATGTATCTCATCGTTATCATGATCTTCACTCTTCTCCCCTATCTCTGGAGAAATGCTGAACCCAGCACAATGATGATGGGCGATGCAGGTTCAAGAGCGCTCGGTCTTTTCCTTTGCATCTGTATTTTTAAGACTGGCAATATTCTTCTTGTTATCCCCATGTGCTTCATGCTCTGTCTCGACGGTCTTCTCGGCATCGTTAAAGTTTCTCTCATTAGATTCCTCAAGATGAAAAACGCATTCAAAAATATCCGTACACCGCTCCATGACCATTTCAGAAAAAACAAGGGCTGGTCAAACACTCAGGTTATTTTCCGTTTCTGCATGATTCAGGCAGTCATTTCAGCGGTTACGGTTATTGCTCTTAAATAACAAACAACCCGAATCTTTAAAAAGGTTCGGGTATTTTT
The DNA here is from genome assembly GCA_045631105.1 of Acutalibacteraceae bacterium. Lineage (GTDB taxonomy): Bacteria > Bacillota > Clostridia > Oscillospirales > Acutalibacteraceae > CAG-177. Next base: position 42,599 of record JAZQTZ010000023.1, on the reverse strand, counting down.
TGTTTATATGTAAATTAAATTCAATACACAGTTTATGATTGACTATTTAAATTTTTTTATATATAATATATTAGACTATAAATATATTGGAGAATTGTTATGAAAAAAATTATCGCTCTGATTTTTTGTCTGCTCTTTTTATTTACCGCCTGCTCGGACAAAACCGAAATAAATAAAGATAACTATGCTTCATATGTCGGCGCAGGCGAAATGACACTGATTAATATCCTCGTTAATTCTAACGCAAAATTTGTCAAAGATATATTCGTTGCAAATCATCTCGAGGTTGATGAAGCAAAAACTGTAAAGAATTCAAACGGGTCTTTTGCTCCGGTTATTTCCGAGAAATACAAAACTCTTGCTGACCTTAAAGCGCATCTCGAATCAACATACACAAAAGAAGCTGTTAACTCAATTCTTTCAGACGGAAAATATATCGATATTGACGGAAAGCTTCATTTCAACATAAAACATGCAAAATCAGACTATAAACTCGACTGGTCTAATCCCGAAATTTCCGCAAACATTGATGCGGAAGGCAAATATATTATCAGCATCACCGTTAAAGATGAAAAAGGAAAAAAGGCAGAAATTGAAGCCTGCGCTATTTCAGAAAACGGAAACCTCAGACTCGAAAATATTTATTATTAATAACATACAGGAGATATCACTATGAACGATTTGAAATCAAGATGGTTTGACAGCATTGACAAAAGCTGCCCCCTCCCCGAATATCCGAGACCTCAGTTTGTAAGAAAAAGCTGGATTTGTCTCAACGGCGAATATGACTATTCAATAACAGGTGCAAATTCCGAATGTCCCAAGGTTTATGACGGAAAGATTATTGTTCCCTTTTCCGTTGAATCCGCTGCTTCGGGAGTTAACAAGCCTCTCCTCCCCAACCAGAGACTCTGGTACCGCAGAAAGTTCACTCTGAACAGCGATTTTGAAGGAAAGAGAACTATCCTTCATTTTGATGCTGTTGACTGGCAGTGCACAGTCTGGGTAAACGGCAAACTTATGGGCGAACACACAGGCGGTTATAATCCGTTCAGCTTTGATATAACCGACGTTCTCAACGACGGCGAAAACGAGCTTGTTGTTAAGGTTTATGACCCTACAAGCGACGGTCATCAGCAGAGAGGTAAGCAGATTCTCAAAACACAGGGATTCTGGTATACAGCAACATCAGGTATCTGGCAGACTGTATGGCTTGAACCTGTTAATCCTTGCAGAATTGAAAACATAAAGCTTATCCCCGATATAGATGCAGGTGTAATAGGATTAAAGGTTAACCACACCTGCGAATGCGGCGGTAAGATTTTCGCAAAAGTTCTTGACGGCGATAAGGTCGTTTTTGACAGCGAAATTTCAGCCGATGAAAAAATACCCGTTCCCGATGCAAAGCTCTGGAGTCCCGAAAATCCGTTCCTTTATGATCTTGAACTTGTGCTCGACTGCAACGGCGAAAAAGATGAAGTCAAGAGCTATTTCGGTATGCGTAAGTTTTCAATTATGAATGACGATAAAGGTATTCCCCGTCTCGCACTCAACAATAAGCCCTATTTCCAGAGAGGTCTTCTCGATCAGGGTTACTGGCCTGAAAGTCAGCTTACTCCTCCGACAGACGAAGCAATGATTTTTGACATTGAAGAAATGAAAAATCTCGGCTTCAATATGCTTCGCAAACATATCAAAACCGAGCCCCTTCGTTGGTATTATCATTGCGACAGACTCGGAATGCTTGTTTGGCAGGATATGATAAGCGGCGGTCAGTATATCGGTCAGCTTCTTGCAGGCGGACTTCCGTTCTTCAGCATTCATGTTAAAGATAACAAAGAAAACATGTATAAAGCTTTCAAGCGCGATGAACCCGAATGGCGCGAAGAATTCCGTCAGGAACTCTGGGAAATGATTGATAACCTTTATAACTGCACTTCCATCTCCTGTTGGGTACCTTTCAACGAGGGTTGGGGTCAGTTTGACGCAAAAGAAATTGCTCTTAAAGTTAAAGAAATTGACCCGACTAGATTCGTTGACCACGCAAGCGGTTGGCATGACCAGAACGGTCCCGATTTCAAGAGCGTACACAGATATATCGCTCCCGTCACTCCCCCGTTCAGTTTCACAAGGAAGGGCAGACCTTTCGTTCTGAGCGAATACGGCGGATATAGCTGGAACATCAAAAACCATGTCTGGAATGCAAAACGCTCTTTCGGATATGTTATGTTCAAAAACAGCGAAGCTCTTTCAAAAGCTTATAAGTTCCTTCATAAAACACAGATTATTCCTCTTATCAAATGCGGTCTTAGCGCTTCTGTATATACTCAGGTAAGCGACGTTGAATTTGAAGTTAACGGCATTTACAGCTACGACCGTAAAGTTCTTAAAATCGATAAAGATACACTTCTTGAAATAAACTCACAGCTCAAACTTTAATATAAAAAATTTTTAAAGGTGTAAAAATGGCTGAAGTATTAAGTTCCAGAACCAGATTGCTGAGTCTTGTTGAAATAATGACTATGTATTCCGATGAGCAGACAATCATGTCGATTGAAGAAATCTGCGAAAAACTTGAAGAATACGGATATGAGGCATCAAAAAGAAACATTGTTGCCGATATAAAAGTTATCAATACAACTCCGATTAAAATCATTCATGTCAATAAGCCGAAGAAAGGTTATTATCTTGCAAAAAGCTTTTCTCAGGCTGCAATTAACATGATTCTCGAAGCTGTTTATGCTTCCCCTCTTTTATCGGAAGAAAACTGCAGTTATATTGAAAACTATCTTCGCAGAAACACATGTCTTCAGACACTCGACCTTATTCTTGACACAACAGCCCATTTCCGTTCTAACGCTCCTCAAAAGAAATCATGCATTAATTCTCTATACAATATCAGGGCAGCCATTAAGAGCAAACTGCAAACGGTTTTGACTGTTGCAAGAACTGTTGTCGGCGATTCATTTTCACAATCGGAAATATTTGAAACAATAACCGTAAATCCGATAAAAATAACTGCCTGCAACGGAATATCTGCGCTTGTTTTCACAAGAGCAGACTCCCCTGATAAAGCGGAATATGTTAACATCACGAGAATAAAATCAGCAGATATAACAGAAATTCCATCCGATTTATTCATCGGAGACTTGCTTTCGGCAGTCAATATGTTCACGGGCGAAAAGATTTATTGCAATGCCAGAGACCCTGAATGGATTCTGATAAAATTCAGGCAGGAAGATACGGAGTATATCCGTAACAGTTTTCCGTCTGTTGTCTATTTCAGAAAAGCCGACGAAGAAGGATTTTGCCTTGCCAAACTTCTGAGCGTTATAGACTTTAATCTGACAGGGTTTCTTTTCACTCACAGCGATAAAATAGAAATCATAAAACCCGATAAACTTCGTGATTTCTTCAGCACAAAACTCACAAATAATTAAAAGGGGTAAAACCATGAAAAAATCAATGTTCAGAAAAATCACAGCAATTCTCCTTATTCTTGTCCTCGTTTTCTCATTTGCATCATGCAATAGCAACAAAGCAGAAAAAATAGTTGAACCTGAAAAGAAAGTTGCTATTCTTGTTGCTCCCGAAGCACAGTATCCCGAAGATTATAAAGCTGCCCAGGACCTTGCTGCTGAATATCCCGAAAAAGTTATAGTAAAAGAATATTCCGACAGCCGTATTCTCCGTGCAGGCGACCCCGAAATCATGCAGTTCTCAAAAGAACTTGCTTCTGACCCTGAAATCGGTGCAATTATCTATGCAAGAGCAACACAGTTCACAACAAACGCAATGCGTTCAGCTGAATCGGTAAATCCCGATATCGTTACAATCTGCATTGAACCCGAGGAATCAATTGAAACAATTTCTTCAATTGCCGACCTTGTTTTCTGCGCTGATTGGGCAAAGGTTGCCGCTGATGTTGTTGCAACAGCAAAAGAGCAGGGCGCTGAACATTTCGTTCTTTTCTCAATCAACCGTCATATCACAAACAATCCCATGTACAGCGCACTCAACGCATCATTCAAAGCAGAATGCGAAACTCAGGGTCTCAACTATGTTTATGACAATTCAGTTGACCCCATTTATTCATCGGGTATCAAGGGCGCTCAGCTTTACATAAGAGAATCAATTACAAGACTTTATAACAACAATAGAATAAGCGGCAACAATGTTGCTCTTTTCTCAACAGACAGCTCTGTTCAGTCAACACTTGTTGAAATCACAAAAGACAGAGGACTCATTTATGTTTGCCCCTCCTTCCCCACCGCATATAACGGTCTCGGCGAAGTTTTTGAAATTGCAAAACCCGAAAAGATTGCTGATATAAAGTCTTATATTGACAACGCAAAGGCAATTGAGCTTTCCGAATCTGAACTCACACCGAGATTCAGCATGTATAACTTCCCCCTTGCAACAACTCTTCTCAAAGGCGCTGTTCATTGCGCATTCGACCTTCTTAACGGCACAACAACCGCTGAGAACCTCGCAGAAAAGGCTCAGGCAAGAGTTAACAATGCTGCTGATAACAAGGAATTCACAATTGCTCCCTACGGTGAACTTGCAAACACCTTCATGGCTTATTGCCCCGGATTTATAACCGTTAAATAATTCAAAGGAGCAATACTATGTATAAAATTGACCTCGGTAAAAGCGGTCTGCAAGTTCCGACAGTTGCGGTCGGTTGCATGAGAATCAGCAACATGAGCGAAAAAGAAGTTTCGGCTTTTATCAATACCGCGCTCGAAAACGATGCAAACTTTTTTGACCATGCCGATATCTACGGCGGAGGAAAAAGTGAAAAAGTTTTCGGAGACGCTGTTTCACCGTCAATGCGTGAAAACATCATCATTCAGACAAAATGCGGTATCAGACAAGGCAGATTTGATTTTTCATATGAGCATATAATCAACTCCGTCAACGGCAGTCTTGAACGACTCGGAACAGATTACATCGATGTTCTTCTTCTTCACAGACCGGATGCACTCATGGAGCCGGAAGAAGTTGCAAGAGCCTTTGATGAACTCAAAGCATCGGAAAAAGTCCGTCATTTCGGCGTATCAAATCAGAACCCCTATCAGATGCAGCTTCTTCAATCATGCCTTGATATGCCTCTTTGCGTTAATCAGCTTCAGTTTTCCGTTATGCATACGCCGATGATTCAATCGGGCATAAACGTAAATATGTATAACGATTCAGCAACAAACCGTGACGGCAGTATTCTTGATTTCTGCAGACTGAATAAGATTACAATTCAGCCTTGGTCACCCATGCAATACGGCTTCTTTGAAGGCTGTTTCATCGACAACGAAAAATTTCCCGAGCTGAACAAAACTCTCAAAGAAATCGCAGAAAAATACGGCGTTTCAAAAGCTACAATCGCTTTTGCATGGATACTCCGTCACCCTGCAAAGATGCAACCCGTTACAGGAACAACAAACCTTACCCGCCTGACCGATTGCATCAAAGCAAGCGAAATAAATCTCACTCGTGAAGAATGGTATGAAATTTACCGTTCAGCAGGAAATATTTTACCGTAACAAAAAAGACTGCCTCGCGGCAGTCTTTCTTTTTATTTGTGGTTTTTGATGTAGTGCTTATAAAATTTAACGCAATGTGCGGTTTCCGTAACGCCGATGCTTTCGTTTGCGGCATGCATTGCAGCAAGCTGTTCGTTGCTCATCTTGATGGGGCAGAAACGGAGACAGTTATCGGCAACCTCTTCGTAATGACGGCAATCTGTACCGCCTGTCATGAGATAGGGAATAACGCCTGCTTCGGGATAGCATTCGTTCAGGCATTTCTTGAGATACTTGAATTCTTCTCCGTTGAAATCAACGCAGTTTGAAGCGCTTCTTGCATGAATAACATCGAGTTCAAGGTCATACTTATCAGCATATTTCTTAAGGACAGCAAGAGACTGCTCTGCATTCTGATGAGGTGACGGACGAAGATTGCAGACTATATATGCTTCCGAGGGAATAACATTGGGAGTCTGTGAACCCTCAGCCATTGTGCAGCAGAATGTTGTTTTGACAAATGCATTACACATAGGTGAAACAACGGGGAGAACTTTTGTGAGAAGTCCCTTGAAGAGCCACATATTGCCGAGTACCATTCTCAGGGGGAACCCGAGAAGAGGAGCTGCCTGGTCAAGCATAGCGTATACGGGAGCGGAAATTTCTGCCTTGAAAGGCTTATCCTTTTCAATATCGGCAACAAACTTTGAAAGTCTTGCAAGAGGAGTGTTTGACTTGGGAGTTGATGAATGTCCGCCCTTGCCCTTTGCAATTATTTTAACATCAATATATCCTTTTTCAAGAATGCCGATAGCTGCACACCAGCCAGCCATTGTGGGAAGTGCATTCTTAAGGATTGCACCGCCTTCGTCCATGGCAACATCAAGGTGAACACCTTTTGACTTGAGATAGTTTACGAGAGTCGGAGCACCGTTACCCGAAATTTCTTCGTCAACCGATGTTGCAAGATAAACATCGCAAGGAGGAACAAATCCTTCTTCGAGAAGTTCTTCAACAGCCTGGAATTCCGAGAAAACGGTTGATTTGCAGTCCATTGCGCCTCTGCCGTGGATGTTACCGCCTGAGATTTCCCCTGAAAACGGGTCTTTATCCCAGTTGGGTTCGTCAGCTGTTACAACATCCTGATGTCCCATAAGAAGAACACCGTTTCTCTTGGGGTCTTTACCGGGCCAACGGAAGATGAGGTTTCCTTCGATTTCAGTCATCTCAAGCTTAGAGAAAACAAGAGGAAAATTCTTTTTCATAACCTCATGGAGCTTATAAAACTGAGAGAGGTCTGTGTTTCCTCTGAGAGAAATAGTGGGCACCTTAATCATTTCAGAAAGCTTCTTTGCATATTCTTCCGCTTCTTTTTCGGTAGGATTGATTGCAGGTGCGCTGTTATTGGGCTTAGCCTTGATAAGAACTGCTTTTATTGCCGCAACAACAAGAAGAAGCAGAAAAAGCGCTAAAATTGCAAGGAGCGCAAAACCAACATATTTCATTTATACCATATCCTTTCATTTTTACGATGTATTATAGCACTTATTTTATGATTAGTAAATACATAAACTTATTTTACTTTGCCGTAAAGACATTTTGTTGGTTCTTTTTCGATAACTAATCCGCAATAGTTGCACATAATGCATTTTGCTTCATTCTGACCGTTTTTCAGTTTCTTTGCAAGGTCGGGTTCGCAGATAAACGGTCGGCACATCGAAACAAAATCAGCCTTCTCTTCGGCAATGATATTCTCCATATCGCTCACCTTATGTATGCCGCCGACAACAATAATTGGAATTGAAAGGCTCTTTTTGATTATCGAAGCATTTTCAACATTGAAATTCTCGAGGGGTGTCGGCTGTTTGATGAGTGGATTGATGAGATTTGCGGCGGGCAATGCAATTTTATTGAGAATTGCGGGGAATGAAGCACAAGGCTCTCTATATTTAAAAACTGCATCCATCGGCATAAGCTTACTTCTCATTGTGTTCATACCGTCCTGAACAGTTCCGCAGGAAACCTCGATTGCATCGCATCCTGCATTTTCGAGCCTTTTGCAGATTTCAACGGATGACTCGATATTCATTCCGCCTTTTCTGTTATCCTCTGCGCTGATTTTTATCCATACAGGAAGATTGGTTTTTTCTTTTATACCTTTGATAATAAGTTCAACAATTCTGCATCTGTTTTCAAGACTGCCTCCCCATGAATCCTTTCTTCTGTTACCGTAAGGCGAAAGAAAGTCGTGAAGAAGATATCCGTGACCGCCGTGAAGCTGAACAGCGTCAAAACCTGCTTTTTCAGCTCTTGCTGCCGCCATAACAAAGTCATCGATAATGCCGTAAATTTCATCTTCGGTGAGTTCTTTTGCCTTGTCGGGATAGAAAGCATGAAGAACATTCGACGGCGCAACTTTCTGCACACCGATTGCTTTTGAAGAGGTCTGTCTGCCGCAATGAGCTATCTGCAAAACAACGGGCGTATTATGACGATGAACGGCATCTGTCAGTTCTTTATATTTATCAATAACGCTGTCATCATATATCTTCATCATTCTCGGATAGGGCGAAACTCCGTTTCTGCCGACAGCGGCATAACCCGTTATAATACATCCGATTTCATTTTTGGCAAGATGTTCATATTTTGCAATCAGTTTATCACTTGGTGCACCGTTTTCATCTGCAAGGCCGTCGTGGGTTGCACTTCGGATTATTCTGTTTTTTACGGAAATTCCCGAAATAATCGTTTCTTTAAAAAGCATAATCTTTCCCCTTTTTATTATTTGCGGTACCATTCTTTAATAATTCAAGATTTATTTCTTCGCCCTGAATTGATGATTTTATAACTGTTCTGTGTGTTTTGGGGTATGATGGATAATAAAAAACGAAAACGCAGAATGAGCCTGTCCCCAGACCTGAACCCAATTCATCCACATAACAGCATCTCTTTTTTCATTATACAATAAACTATAACACATTATTAAATCAAAGACAACAAAATCATATTTACTAAACATAAAAAAGATGATATAATTTCAACATTCTTATTCAAGGAGATTATTATGACACAGAAAGAAAAGATGTTTTCTGGCGATTTGTATCTGCCCGGTGACGATGAAATAATGGAAGAACAGCTCAAATGCCTTGATATGCTCTATGATTTCAATCAGACAAGACCTACCGAACTCAAAAAGCGAGATGAAATGCTCAAAGAAATGTTTGCGGAAATCGGCGAAAACTGCTATATTGAGCCTCCTCTTCATGCAAACTGGGGCGGTAAACATTGTCATTTCGGCAAGGGCGTCTATGCCAATTTCAACCTTACTCTCGTTGATGACACCCATATTTATGTCGGAGACTACACTTTGTTCGGTCCGAATGTTGTTGTTGCAACAGCAGGTCATCCCATTGACCCCGAACTCCGCGAAAAAACATATCAGTATAATTTCCCCGTACGCATCGGAAGAAACTGCTGGATAGGTGCGGGAGCGGTTATTGTTCCCGGCATAACAATCGGCGATAACGTTGTTATTGGCGCTGGAAGCGTTGTTACAAAGGATATTCCCTCAAACGTTGTTGCGGTCGGAAATCCCTGCAAAGTGCTTCGTGAAATAACCGAATATGATAAGGAATATTATTTCAAAGATAAAAAAATCAATTATTCCGATTTATAAAAATAAGCTGTCTTACTTTTTGCGGTAAGACAGCTTTTCTTAATATTTATTATCTTTTTCAGTTATATTACCGACAACTTTTTTCACCAAAATATAGGATTCATCAAAATTATTATCGGCAATTTCAGCCTCACGTAGATATTCAAGATGAATATAATGTTTTCCGTTTCTCGGCTTTCTGAACGAATTTCCCGAAACAATAAGCTTTCCGTGAACATATTCAGCAGAGTTTTCATTCATAATCTTCGGAGTGTATCTGATAACGGGAGCATTTTCCCACATTTCTGCATATTCACAGCCCTCAACATAGTTGTTGCGGAAAATAACTTCGGTTGTGTAACCCGATTCAAACCAGAAATTGCAGTCATCCTCAAGAAGAAGTGCGGGGCCCCAGAGATTTCTGAATTTATTGTTTTCAATCAGAACTTTGCCTCTTGTTGTGCAGAGGATTCCCCTTCCCGAAGTTGGTCCGAAATCGCAATTCTTCACATGGAGATTCGGTGTCCACGTTGCATTTTCAACAACATCTTTTCCGATAACAATTTCATCGGAAATACAGTCAATATAAAGAAATATATCGGTATCATTCAATCTTTCGTAATCTGTAACAACCGCTTTATCATAAGGAATAAGCGTATCCCATTTTATGAATTCAAGAATATCTCCATTTTCAAAAGCCTGAAATCCCCAGGATTCATCATGCATAAAACGAACGGTCATTCCGTTTTTAGATTTATCAAGGTCAACAATGCGAAGATGCGTTCCGTGAACATTAACATAATCATCGTGCGCACCCCATGCTTTGCATCCGTCTATAATTATGTTGCCCTTGCAACCCGAAAACTGGAAAAAATCAGCTGTGCTTGCAGCGGTTCTTCCTTCAGCGGGAGTGAAATCACAGTTTTTATATGTCACGTTTTCGCAGAATTGAGAAACCATTCCGAGACCGTGCATAAACTTAATGCGAAGATTTTCGAAATGAAGATTTTTGCATCTGTTGAAATATGCGCCTGTCTGGTCACGGATAATATTTCTCGTCTGGAATATGCTTCCTTCTTCAAGAGCCGCATCCTTGTTTTTCAGCCAAACCTTAAGAGTCAAATCATCAAGCTGTTCGATTTTTTCAAACTCAAGATTATCACGCCTGAAATCATGAGATTTTTCCGTAACGGGGTCAAAAACCTTGTTATATCTTTTATTACCGATATAACAGTCTTCCCAATAAGGAACGCCGTCAGGTCCGTTTTCACCTTGCCAGATAAGATTATTATCTTCAATCCTGAACAAACAATCGGGGTTTATTTTAATTTTGCATACACCGTTTTCATTCGATAAAATTCTGAATTCAGTCATCGTCGGACGGGCATAATCAATTGTCAGGTTTTTAACGGTTATGTTTTCACATCTATCAAACAAAAACGGAGTCATCTTTCCGTGAACAATAACCGATGCTCCGTTGCCGTCGATAACTATATCTTTTTTATTTTCAAGAAACATTGCAGTACGGCGGAAACCGTTGGGATTTTCATTCCTTTTTGCGGTATTTGTGCAATAATAGCCGTCAAAATCAAAAGAATCCTCTTGTCTGACATGATATATTTTATCTTTTTCAAGAGTAAGGGTTTCGCCGTCATTAACATTAAGAAAAAGACGGCAAAGTTCATTATATGAATTCATAAAATCACCTTATCCGAGCAAAACATCTGTTGCAAGCATAACACAGAAACCAACCAGAAGTGAATATGTTGCGCCTCTTTCGCTTTCGTGATGTGTTTCAATAACCATTTCATCACTTACAACATAAAGCATGGTTCCTCCTGCAAACGCAAGAGCATACGGCAGAATTACCGAAGCAAAGCTTACGGCAAAATAACCGATTAATGTTCCGATAACTTCAACAATACCCGTCAGAATCGCAATGATAAATGTTCTGTGTGGCTTAACACCTGCGGAAAGCATAGGTGTTATGATAACCATTCCCTCGGGAATATTCTGAAGTGCGATTCCTGCTGCAATAATAAGCGCGCGTGAAGTGTCTCCCGACCCGAAGCCGACACCTGCCGCAATACCCTCAGGAAGATTATGAATTGCGATTGCCATAACAAAAAGCAAAACCTTGCTGAGATTGGTTTTTTTATGAGATTCAATATCTGAACCCGCAAGTCTGTGGAGATGAGGCACAAGCTTATCAATAAGATTAAGACAGATTGCACCAAGGAAAATACCGAAAATGGTTTTTATGAGTCCGTACTTTCCGCCATATTCAAGTGAAGGAATAATAAGTCCGAGAACAGCCGCTGCAAGCATAACACCGGCCGCAAAAGACAAAACCATATCGGAAAGCTTATGCGATATTCCTTTGAAAATAAAGCCTATAACCGCACCGATAACCGTTGCACCGCCAACACCAAGAGCGGTTAACAAAACAAGTTCCATACTTACCTCCTAAAACGCCATTAAAACACTTGCCGCAAATGAAACTGCGGCGGCAATATATTCTTTTGCCGTTATCTTTTCTTTTCGCACCGCCGAAATAAGCGTTGAGAAAAGCATAACTCCTCCCGTTACGAGCGGATACTGAACCGATGCAGGAAGATGAACAAGTGAAATAAGCAAAAACAGATTGCCTATGCCGTTGAAAACGCCGTAGCCCGAAGCAAAAAGAAGCTCTTTTCCTTTTATAATCGGAATTTCTTTATATCTTATAATCAACCAAGCTGTGCAAATTAAAACAGTCACCAAACTTGTGAGCATCATAAATCCTGAGCTGTCGGAATGAGGCAAATCGGATGATTGATGAATTTTTGAAATAACACCTGCCATACCGTTAAGAATGAAAACCGCCATATAATAAATAATTGCTTTTTTATTCTGATTACCCTTTTTAATGTTCAGCAAAACGGAAACAACAATCAATCCGCAGCAGATAACCTTGAACGCGGTCAGTTCTTCATTATAAAATCCGACACCGAGAACAAACGGCAGGAGCATTCCGCCGAGCATTGAAAAAACGGAATAAACTGAAAGATTCGCAACCGAAAAAGCTTTCATGCTGAAAACGGTCATCGCAATTCCCGAAACCGCATATATAACAGACATAACAAGGCTGAACGGAGTTATATCAATCTTAAATCCGCTGATAATCAACATAATAACAACGATTACAATGCTCTTATAAAGAGAAAATTCAAGAGCGGATTTTATTCCTTCTCCTCTGCTCTGCTCAAACCTCTGATTAAAGAGAAATTGCAGAGAGAAAAGTATTACCGCAACAATCACAAGAAAATAATACATTTTACTGATTTCCCTAACTAAATTATTTTTAAAAATATTATCATAATTTTTTGCGTTTTTCAACAATAAACTTGACTATACCGAAAATAAAATTATAATTTAATTATCAGAAATAAAGAAGGTATTTCAATGAGGAAAAAAATTGCCGTTGTAACCGGTGCAAGCTCAGGAATAGGCAGAGAAACGGCTCTTGCTCTTGCGAATGAAGGATGCATCGTTTATGATCTGAGCAGAAGAAATATTCCTGCCGAAAACATAAGACATATCGCAACAGATGTTACAAAAGAAGAGGATGTTATTTCAGCAATAAATAAAATAGCGGATGAATGCGCTAGAATCGATATTGTTGTCAACTGCGCTGGCTACGGCATTTCAGGTGCGGTTGAATTTACGGAAATCAGAGAGGCAAAATCGCAGTTTGACGTTAATTTTTTCGGTACAGTAAATGTTAACAAAGCAGTTATTCCTGTTATGCGCAAAAATAACGGCGGAAGAATTGTCAACATAAGCTCTGTTGCCGCTGTTGCACATATTCCTTTTCAGACCTTCTATTCGGCAACAAAAGCCGCAACGGAATCATACACCTGTGCTCTGAATAATGAGGTCAAACCTTTCGGTATCTCGGTAACAGCTGTTGCGCCCGGTGATATCTGCACGGATTTCTCAAGCGCAAGAAAAAAATCGTTTGTCGGCGATGATATCTATAACGGAAGAATATCCCGAAGTGTTGAGGGCATGGAAAAAGACGAACAAAAAGGAATGAGTCCCGAAGCGGCAGGAAAATACATTGCAAAAATCGCATTAAAAAACAAGGTTAAACCGCTTTATACAATCGGCACGGGATATAAGATTTTAAGCGTTCTTTGTAAGATATTCCCTTGCAGAATCAGAAATTATATTGTCGGAATGCTCTATGCAAAATAAAAAAGGAGAATAACAATGGCTAACATTTTCCAGTCAATAACAGCTTTTTTCACATCAATCATAATCTTTCTCTGTGTTTCGCTGGATATCCCCTGCTATCCCATGGGTCAGAAAGTTGACATGGATAAATTCACCGAAACTTTTACGGAAGAATTCAGCAGTGAACTTGACAGAAGCGTATGGTCGGGTCATTATCAATACGGAAACACAACCGTATCAAGAAAAGGAAGCTACTGGAATCAGTATCTTGCAAAAACAGAAAACGGCAATCTTGTTATTCCCGTTACATATCTTGAAGAAGGCATGGGCGGAAAAGGTGCAGGCTGGTACAGCGCAGGCATTGACACCGATTCCGATGCTCCCAACGGCTTCAGCCAGAAATTCGGCTATTTTGAATGCAGATGCATTCTTCCGAAAGGTGCGGATATCTGGAGCGCATTCTGGCTCATGAACAGCGGAGTTTTTGATGAAGACGGAAACGGAAAAGACGGAACGGAAATTGACATTTTTGAAAGCGACTGCTACGGTGATTTCCCTGAAAATGCTATAACCTCAAATCTTCATTTCGACGGATACGAAGATGCTCATCAGAAGCACGGCGCAACAAAATTCCTCCTCAAAAACAATCCCTATGAAGAATTCAACACCTACGGTCTCGAATGGAACGAAAACGAATATATTTTCTATATAAACGGCGTCGAAACCTTCCGCACTGATTTCGGTGGAGTGAGTCAGAACGAAGAATACCTCATTCTTTCGGTTGAAATGAAGGGCGAAGAAGGTGTTCCCTCAGAAAGAGAAAATGCACCCGGCGAAGATGCAGAATTCATCGTAGACTATGTAATAGTATATCAGTACAAAGATTTAATGGAATAAAAAAAGCTCCTCACTGTTCAATGAGCAGTGAGGAGAATTTTTATTTTCAGTTATCTCTGATAAGCTCGCCCTTCTTGAGATTAAATTCAAGAACCTTGTCTTTTCCGTTGTCGTCAATTTCGATTCTGATGATTTCATCATCAAGATATTCGGCTGACTTAACAACTTCGCCTGTTTTCTTGAAATATTTCTTAAGATATTCAACCTGCTTCTTGTTGAATTCACCTGCATTATCGGAAACAAAAAGAACGTTACCGAAGAGGTTATTGATTCTTGCAAGGAGATGTTTCTGTTCCCAGTTGAACTTAAGATTGTGATTTCTAAGGAAGAAAACGTCAGGGTCATTCATGAATACTCTGCCGTTGAGGTGACGGCGGAAGATTGAGTTCTTGATTGCACTCTGTGCGCTGAGCATTTCATTATTAACATGGATATGATTATAAATCTTGCCTGTATATTTAAGGTCAACGTCACAGCTGATACGGCATGCATCGCAAATTCCGATTGCCGCACTCATGGGGATACCGCAACCGAGAAGAAGCTTATCGCCTACACATTCGCGAAGAAGCTGCATTGCATCATACATGATTTCGCCTCTGCACTTGCCGTTTCTGGGAGAAATGCATTCGCTGTAAAGGAAATCAAGCTTAACCATGTCATAACCCCAGTCATTGAGGATAACATCAAAGAAATGCTTGATATATTCTCTTGCTTCATCATTATAAATATCAAGAGTATAAGCGCCGCCCCAACCGATGCAACCGATCTGAGGTTTGCCGTTTTCATCTTTAATAAGCCAATCGGGATGTTCTTTTGCTGTTCTTGAAACTCTCTGACAGCTGAAAGGTGCAATCCAGATACCTGCTTTATAACCCTTCGCGTGAACCTTTTCTGCAATATATTTCATACCGTTGGGGAACTTTTCGCAATGGTCAAGCCAGTCACCGACAAATGTTTCATAACCGTCATCAATCTGGAAGATATTAACATCGCTCTTTGCGCAGTTAAGACCTTCAAGGTCACGGAGAATGATTTTTTCATCGATTTTCTGGAAATAGTTATACCATGAGGTATAGCCTGTCATAAGACCGTTTCTTGTTTCGGGCATATTGAACTTTGCAAAATACTTATCAAATACTTCTTCGTAATTGCCTTCATAATAAACAACATCGAAAACAGTATAAGGTTCGGTAACAAGCTTACCGAGAACATCCTTATGGATTGAGAAATAGTTATCGTTCATTTTTACTTTAAAATAAGTAAAGCCTGTTTTTTCACTCAACGAACCGAAAAGCTTAACTTTCTTTCCGTTTCTGATATATGTATAGCAATGGCTGTGGAATTCACCGGGAATTTCGGAATAATCAACTATATACTGATCGCCGAAAAGCTTTGCGGCATGAGTTGCGAGAGGATGAATTTTTGAAAGCTTATTAACACCTCTCTGAATATGATGATTCTTATATTCCCTGGATTTTGTCCATGACTGATATCCGCCGACAAAGAACCAATCATTCTTATCAAATTCATAGTCTGTTTCAGCATAAAAATCAACAAGTTCAAAATCGCACTTGGGATTGAGAACAACAGTATATCTGTCTGCGTTTTCGGTTATATCAAGAAAATAAAAATCATTCTCTGTTTCGTTGGTTGTTATAACCTCTCCTGCAGACTTATACTTGATAACATATTTCATACTCATACCGTACACTCCATTCGGTTTATTTATCCTTACAATTATAACAGAATTATAAATTCAATTCAAGTATAAAATATGTGATTTTTATTTGACATGACACGGCAATAATGATAAAATTAAGAAAAAAACTCAAAGGGTGATTCATTATGTATATGGAAAAATATGAATTCTGGTTCGTAGTCGGCAGTCAGTTCCTTTACGGACCCGAGGTTCTTGATACTGTTGCGGAAAGAGCTGCCGAAATGGCAGATAAAATGAACGAAAGCGGACTTCTCCCCTGCAAGGTTGTTTACAAAGTCACCGCTAAAACTCCCGAGGAAATCACTCAGGTTGTCAGAGAAGCTAATTTTGACGATAAATGCGCAGGTATCATCACATGGATGCACACCTTCTCACCTTCAAAGATGTGGCTGAACGGACTTAAAGAACTTCAGAAGCCTTACTGTCATTTCGCAACTCAATATAACAGAGATATTCCTAACGAAGAAATCGACATGGATTTCATGAATCTCAATCAGGCTGCTCACGGCGACAGAGAACACGGCTTCATCGCTGCAAGACTGCGCACACCCAGAAAAGTCATCATGGGTTACTGGCAGGATGAAAAAGTTCTTGCAGAGCTTGGAAAATGGATGCGTTCAGCAGTTGGTGCTGCATTCTCAAAGAGCCTCAAGGTTATGCGTTTCGGCGATAACATGAGAAATGTTGCAGTTACCGAAGGCGATAAAGTAGGCGTTCAGGAAGTTCTCGGTTGGCAGGTCAACACATGGCCCGTCGGAACACTCGTTGAATATATCAATGCAGTTACGCAAGCCGAAGTTGACGCTCTTATGGAAGAATATTCGGTTAAATATGATATTGCAACAGACAACATTGACGCAGTCCGTTATCAGGCAAAAGAAGAAATCGCAATGAAGAAAATGCTTGATGAACAAGGCTGCAAGGCATTCACAAACACATTTGAAGACCTTCACGGCATGGAACAGCTTCCCGGTCTTGCTAGCCAGCGTCTTATGGAACAGGGCTACGGCTACGGCGGCGAAGGCGACTGGAAAGTTTCAGCCATGACAGCAGTTATGAAAGCAATGACCGAAGGCATGAACGGCGGTACCGCTTTCATGGAAGACTATACATATAACCTTGCTCCCGGCATGGAATATTCTCTCGGCGCTCATATGCTCGAAGTTTGCCCCACTCTTTCGGCTGAAAAGCCCAGAATTGAGGTTCATCCTCTCGGAATCGGAGGTAAGGGAGACCCTGCAAGACTTGTTTTTGAAGGCAAGGCAGGCCCCGCAGTTGTTGTCAGCCTTGTTGACATGGGCGGCAGACTGAGAATGATTTGTCAGGATATCGAATGCGTTAAGCCCATTCTTCCCATGCCCAATCTTCCTGTTGCAAGAGTTATGTGGAGAGCTATGCCCGACCTTTGCACAGGCGCAAAATGCTGGATTATCGCAGGCGGTGCACATCATACCGTTCTCTCTTATGATGCGGATGCTGAAATGCTTCGTGACTTTGCAAGAATCATGGATATTGAATTTGTTCATATCAATAAGGACACAACACCCGTTTCACTTGAAAACGAACTTTTCCTTAATGACCTTGCAAGAAAGCTTAAATAAAAAAATACGGGTCGATGAAATAATCATCGACCCTTTTTATTTATACACGTTTGCAGAGGACGGTCAGAATTTCACCGATATAAGTTATTTCAACAGAATAATAATCCTCGGTGCGTGCCGAATAATAATTCGTACCTTCGGCAGGATTAACCGTAAACCCTTCCTTTTTAACCTTCTTGGTATATTTATCGCATTCATCTTGTGAGCATTTAACGGTAAACTTATAAGTCATGCCGTCGACATAGGTTTCTTTGATTTCATTTTTGAATTTATAAGAAGGCAAGGCATCCTTGAATGAGTTTCGGATAAGAGTCACCTGCTCAGTTGTTGTTCTTGTTTTGCTTTTTTCTTTTTCGCTGTTGTTTTTTATACTGCAGGCACCAAACAAAAACATCACAGACATTACCAAAAATATCGCAGTAACTTTTTTAAACATAAGTACATCCTCCATCATAATTGGGTTACAGTATAACATAACAAAATTAATATAGCAAGTGTTGACAATCATAAATTTATTTTGTAAAATATTTTTATTATATTGGCAAAATAAAATGAAAAGAGGTTAAAAAATGGCAACTGAACTCAAGAAAAAATACGGCTTGCTTACCGCAATTTGCATGGTAGTCGGTATAGTAGTCGGAAGCGGTGTTTTCTTTAAGGCAGAGGCAATTCTCAACCACACAGGCGGTGACCTTAAGCTCGGCATCCTCGCATGGATTATCGGCGGCGCAATCATGATTGTTTGCGCATATGCATTCTCCATCATGGCAACAAAATACGAAAAAGTCAACGGCGTTGTTGACTATGCCGATGCAATGATAGGCGAAAAATACGGCTATGTTATCGGTTGGTTCCTCTCCACCATTTATTACCCCACTCTTACAATGGCACTTGCATGGCTCTCTGCAAGATATACTCTTGTTCTCATTTTCGGTGCCGAAGCTGATATAACAGGTGGTCTCTGTTTTGTTCTGACAGCTGTTTATCTTATCGGCAGCTTTGCCCTTAACTCTCTTTCACCCATTCTTTCTGGTAAATTCCAGGTTTCAACAACATTCATCAAGCTCGTTCCCCTTACCCTCATGGCTATCGCCGGAACAATCTACGGTCTTACAAAGGGCCACACAATCGAAAACTTCACAACTGTTGTTAACGAAATCCCCACATCAACCGCTATTTTTAAGGCTGTATGTGCAACATGCTTTGCTTATGAAGGTTGGATTATCGCAACATCCATCAATGCAGAAATCAAGGATGCAAAGAAAAATCTTCCCAGAGCGCTTATCATTGGCGCATTCGTTATCGTTGCAATCTATGTTTTCTATTATATAGGACTTGCAGGCGCAATCCCCAACGCAGAAATGATGGCTAACGGTCAGGCAGGCGCAAAGAACGCTTTTGCTGCTGTATTCGGTAATGTTATGGGTACAGGCATTTTCGTTTTCGTTATTATCTCCTGCCTCGGCACTCTCAACGGTCTTATGCTCGGTTGTTCAAGAGGTATCTACTCACTTGCAAGCCGCGGCAGAGGCCCTGCTCCCAAGGTATTCAGCATGGTTGACAAACACACAAACATGCCCACAAACTCTGCAGTCATGGGTCTTCTCCTCTGCGTTCTCTGGCTCTTCTTCTTCTATTGTTCACAGCTCAGCAACTTCAGCGACAAGCTCGGCATGTTTGCATTTGACCCCACTGAGCTTCCCATTGTAACAATTTATCCTTTCTATATTCCCATTTTCTTCAGAATGATGACAAAGAGCGAATTCAAAGGCTTCCAGAGATTTGTTGCTCCCGTCCTTGCTATTATCGGAAGCATCGTTATGGTTATCGCCGCATTCCAGGCACACAGCAAAATGATTCCCGGTTATCTCCTTATATTTGCTGTTGTAATGGTAATCGGTATGGCTTGCATGAAGAAAAAGAAAATCTGATTATCAACATTTAAAAGACCACGCACAGCTTTGAGTTGTGCGTGGTCTTCTTTAATTATTTATTTTTACAAGCGTCAACAGCCTCATACACCATCTGCGGATAATCTGACATGATACAATCGGCACCGTTTTTGATAAGCAATTCAGCTTCTTCAGCTTCGTTGACAGTGTAATACTGAACAGCGATATTATACTTATGAGCATAGTTTATCATTTCTCTTGTACCGAGATTAATGAAATTATTCGCAGCGTTGTCGCCGTAGGGAATCTGGAGAGCGATATAGGTTACACCGAGGTCAGCTAAATCCCAGTTCATTCTCGAATAAACATAGAAAAGAACAACTTCAGTAAGTCTTGCAGAACGGGGCATATCGGGATATTTCTTTTCCATATAGAGATTAACATCTTCTTTGGATGATGCCCAGATTACTCTGTCCTGAAGATTGCGCTCGGTAATTATGGAATAAAGCTTATCGGCTGCCCTCATGCCATCAAAGCTCTTGCTCTTGATTTCAATGATATATTTAAAATCTTTGCCCTTACTGTTCTTTTCAATATAGTCAATAACGGTTTCGCATTTTACAACACGGAGATTATCAGGGATATCCTTACCTCTGAGCCCTCTGTAAGGATATGTTTTTCCGTCGTCGGGAGTAAAGTTTTCGCCGAGATTGAGATTGTTATAAGCTTCTTCATATGTAAGGTCGGATGCATAAACATCTTTATGTCCGAATGCTTCAACTGCATTCGAAGTGTCATCATATGTCAGGTTGTGAAGAAGGATAATCTCGCCGTCGGCTGTTATCTGAACATCAAACTCAAATGTATCAACTCCGAGCTTGTTGTTATTCTTCATGACATATTCAAACGCCATAAGAGTGTTCTGTGGAACTATTCCCGCACCTGAACGATGAGCCGAAACATCGGTATCCAGATATTCTTTGATATATGAATTCGTTGCGTTGGCATTTACCATAACAGGGGTATCGGGGTCACCCGGCAACCATGCGGTAAGCAAAATCGGAATAATCAGCACAACGGAAATTGCTCCGTGGATAAGGTTGCGCACAGCTGTAAAAAATCCTAACATCTTATTTTCTCCTCAAAACAAATAATATCGAAATTATAGTAAACAAGAAAAAGATTGTCAACAATGTGTGAACTTTTTAGACTAAAATTAAGAAAATATTAAGAAATCCGCACCCAAAGGTGCGGATTATTGATTAATATAAGATTTTTTTGAACTCTTCTGCAAACTGTTTTGTGTCAACATTGCAAAGCAAATGACCGTCCGAACCCATATTGAAAACAACTCCGACTTCCTTACCAATCTGAAAATAACGGTGGAAGAATTCAGGGTCTTTAAAAACTGCAGGAACATTTAATTCCCATGCAATTTCATGCTTATTTGCCTTCTCCATAATATCGCCGATTTCGTTATCGGTAAAAGCTCTTGTAACGTCGTGGGAATCATCAAAAGCATGGATATATCCTGCCATAAAGGGATGAGCAAAACAGTCTGCTCTTCCGCTGTCGATAACCTTGTCCATAATTGCGAGCATATGTTCCGCATAGGCTCGGGGAGTTATGATTTCGGGATGCTCCCAGTAACCCTGATGATAATGGTTGGTAGTGTAAAGTCTGTAATCAAGAGCATTATCAGTTTCGATATCATCGGCAAATTTGTTTATGCCGTAGGATGAAAGCTCTGCGCCGATAAGAACTTTTACTCTGTGGTCAAAACCTTCAAGCTGTTTTTCAAGCTCAAGTTTCTGAGGTGCAACAGCGTTCTTTTTCTTAGGATAGTTATGGTCGGTAAGGGCTATCATTTCAAGGCCGGCTTCATCTGCCGCTTTGACAATTGCCCTCGCTTCCATTTCAGGCTTTGCACAACCCGAAAATGTTGTATGTATATGAAGATTCCATTTTGCAAGTTCATCTATATCATAGGTTTTCTCATGAAAAAACATATCAAAGCTCCAATCCGAAAAGAGTATTTGCATTTCTGCGTGTAATGTTGAGAATTTCCTCTGCGCTTACTCCCCTCACCTCTGCAAGAACTTCAGCGGTGTAAGGAATAAATGAAGAATCGCATCTCTGTCCTCTGTAAGGTACGGGGGTCATATAAGGGCAATCTGTTTCAATAAGAAGCTTGTCCTCCGGCACAACAGCCGCAACCTCACGGGGTTTACGGGCGTTTTTGAATGTTACCGCACCGCCGAGGCCGATATACATTCCAAGCTTCACAACCTCTTTCGCCATTTCAGCTGAACCCGAAAAACAATGAACAACACCCTTGGGGTTATATCTTTTCAGAAGTGTCATTGTGTCCTCGTGCGCTTCTCTGTCATGAATAATAACAGGTAAATCAAGTTCTTTTGCAAGAACAAGTTGCTGTTCAAAAACTTTTTTCTGAATTTCACGGGGCGAAAAATCATAGTGATAATCAAGTCCGATTTCGCCAACCGCAACGCATTTTTCTTCCATGCAGAACTTTTTAAGAACAGAAAGATAACCGTCTTTACATCCCTCTGCTTCATGGGGATGAACTCCGCATGCCGCATAAACAAATGAAAATTCGTCGGCAAGTTCAAGACTTGTGAGGCACGATGCCATATCGCTTGCACAATTTATGATACCGCATACGCCCCGCTCGGGCAGGGCGCTTACAAGCTCTTTGCGGTCAGCATCAAATGCATCGCTGTCATAATGTGCGTGACTGTCAAAGATATTATTCATTTTATCTTACCTTACTTCCTGCGGGGATTCCGTCAACAAAGATAACCTTAACATCATCACCTGCATCTGCTGCAAGAATCATTCCGCAGCTTTCAACGCCGCAGAGAACAGCGGGTTTGAGATTGGAAACAAGAATAATGCTCTTTCCGATAAGCTCTTCGGGTTTATAATAAAGAGCAATACCTGAAGCAACAGTTCTGGGGTCGCCTGTGCCGTCATCAAGAGTAAGCTTGAGAAGTTTCTTTGCCTTCTTAACGGGTTCGCATTCAACGATTTTTGCAACACGGAGGTCAACCTTTGCAAAATCATCAATGCCAATTCTTGCAACGCCCTGAATTTCTTCCTTGAGGGGATTTACGGGGTTAGCCGCAGCCTTTGCAGCTTCAAGCTCTGCAAGTTCCTTTTCAAGGTCGATTCTGGGGAAGATGATGCCGCCCTTTGAAACGGTATATGTTGCTTCCTTACCGAAAACTCCGCTTTCTTCCCATGCAAACTCAGCGGAAACACCGATCTGCTTTCTGATTTCATCTGCTGTATAAGGCATAAAGGGAGCGATGAGAACGGAAATCATTCTTATGCATTCGCAAAGATTATACATAACCTCTGCAAGTCTTGCCTTGTTAGCTTCATCCTTGGCAAGAGCCCAGGGAGCAGTTTCGTCAATATATTTGTTTGTTCTGGAAACGAGCTTCCAGATATTTGTGAGAGCAATTGAATAGTTGAACTTATCAAGTTCTTTTTCTGCATCGCCCTTTGTCTGAAGAGCAAGAGTTTTGAGATCATCGTCAAATTCCCCTGCTTCTCTTTCTGCAGGAATTGTTCCACCGAAATACTTTTCAACCATGGAAACTGTTCTTGAAACAAGGTTGCCGAGGTCGTTTGCAAGGTCAGAATTGATTCTGTTGATAAGGTTTTCATTTGAAAATGAACCGTCTGAACCGAAAGTAAATTCACGGAGAAGATAATAACGCAGAGCATCAACGCCGTATCTTTCAGCAAGAATTACGGGGTCAACAACATTACCTACGGATTTGCTCATTTTACCGCCGTCGATAAGAACCCAGCCATGTGCAAAAACTTTTTCGGGAAGGGGTTCATCGATTGACATAAGGAATGCAGGCCAGTAAATCATATGGAAACGGATGATATCCTTACCGATGAGATGAACATCAACGGGCCAGAATTTCTTATAAAGAGAATCATCCTTTGAGCCATAGCCGAGAGCTGTTATATAGTTGGTGAGAGCATCGAGCCATACATAAATAACATGGTCTTCGTTAACAGGAACGGGAATGCCCCATTTGAATGATGAACGGGAAACGCACAAATCCTGAAGACCGGGCTTAATGAAATTGTTAACCATTTCATTCTGACGGCTGAGGGGTTCAATGAATCCGGGATGCTCATCATAATATTTTGCAAGCTTATCTGCATAAGCGGAAAGCTTAAAGAAATATGCTTCTTCTCTTTCTTTTGTTACAGGTCTGCCGCAATCGGGGCACTTGCCGTCAACAGCCTGAGTTTCTGTCCAGAAAGATTCGCAGGGTTTGCAATAAAGACCTTCGTAATGGCCCTTATAAATATCGCCCTTGTCATACATCTTCTTGAAAATCTTCTGAACTGCCTTTTCATGATAATCATCGGTTGTTCTGATGAATTTATCATAGGAAATGTTCATAAGTTCCCAGAGTTCTTTGATGCCGACAACGATATTGTCAACATAAGCCTGGGGAGTTACGCCTGCAGCCTTTGCCTTATCTTCGATCTTCTGACCGTGTTCATCGGTACCTGTGAGGAAGAAAGTGTCAAAGCCCTGGAAACGCTTATAGCGAGCCATTGTATCAGCCGCAACGGTTGAGTAAGTATGACCGATATGAAGCTTATCCGAGGGATAGTATATCGGCGTTGAAATATAGAAAGTTTTCTTATCCATTGTTTTTCACCTCTGAAACGCTATTAAAGAAGACTTGCTGCTGCCTCGTCAAGGAAGATAACAACATCCTGATGCTGCTGAAGAATTGATGCAGGAAGCTGAGGAGTTACTTCGCCTTTAATCATGCCTTTAACAGCTTCTGCCTTTGAAGCACCTGTTGCAATAAGAACAATTTTCTTTGCCTTCATGATTGAACCGATACCCATTGTCATAGCATAACGGGGCATGGGAATATCGTCAAAATAGATTGAGTTTGCATCGATTGTGCTCTGTGTGAGAGCGATCTTGAAGCTTTCGCCTGTAAATGCATCGGAAGGCTCATTGAAAGCGATATGACCGTTTCTGCCGATACCGAGAAGCTGAACATCGATTCCGCCCTTTGAAGCAATTGCTTCTGCATATCTTGCGCTTTCTGCTTCGGGGTCGTTTGTGTTACCGTCGAGGAAATTAACGTTATCTGCATTCACATCAATCTTTGAGAAAAGATTTTCAAACATGAATGAATAATAGCTGTTCTTATGCTCTTTGGGAAGATCGCAATATTCATCAAGATTGAAAGTTGTGATGTCCTTGAAAGAAACGTTGCCTGCCTTATATTCTTCAACCATATAGTTATAGGTCGGTACGGGAGTTGCACCTGTTGCAAGACCGAGTACGCATGAGGGGTTTTCCTTAACGGTATCGCAGAAAAGCTGACCTGCAGCCTTTCCTATTTCTGCTTCATTCTTAAAAATTCTGATATCCATGTTATAATCAACCTTTCTTATGAAATCTTTATTTCGCAATGATTTTCTGATGAGTCATAAATTGCCTGCATAATCTTTGAGGTTTCAACCGCAAAATCGATATTCTGCTGATTCTTGTCACCTGTTTTTATGCATCTGATGAAATCATTGATTTCGTTTCTGTACATATCGGTCTGCTTTGCAGAAACCTGAGTTTCGGTGAGCATACCGTTCTTAACCGACCAGATTCTGAAATCGGAGCAATACTGAAGTCTGATGCCAGCCTTATCACCCATAAAATCAATAAACATTTCATCTTCACCGATATTCTGAGCCCATGCGCCGTTGAAGGTAATGACGGGACCAGTTGTTCTTACAAGACCTGTTACGGAATCGTCAACGTCGTATGTACCGTTCATGTCTGCAGTATCTTCCGCCCACATACCTGTGTATGTATAATTGGGAATATCCTTGCCAAGTTTGCAGAAAGCTTCACCCGAAGCGGTCAGAGGCTTGGGGTCGCCGCAGCAATACATGATAAGGTCAAGGAAATGAACGCCCCAGTCGATGAGCACGCCGCCGCCGGACTTTGACTTCGTTGTGAAATCGCCGCCGATACCGGGAATTGAGCGATGTTTTCTGAAAGATGCATAAACATGATGAACCTCACCGAGTTCACCCTGATCAATAAGCTCTTTAACTTTCATAACATAAGTGTTAAATCTGTTGCATACGCCGATGTTGAGAACTCTGCCAGTTTCTTTTGCAACCTTCTGCATTTCAAGAGCCTCGGAGAGAATTCTTGCTGCAGGCTTTTCGCAGAGAACGTGTTTGCCTGCAATCATGAAATCAATTGCAATAACCGAATGATAATCGTTATGGGTGCAAACGGAAACAGCGTCGAGATCGGGGTCGCTGAGAATTTCATGATAATCAACAACAGCAGTTCCGCAACCATACTTTTCAACAGCCTTTTCGGCTCTTTCGGGAATGATGTCGCAGAAATACTTGATTTCAACTTCATCGTTTGCCATATATGAAGGAATATGGGATGCGTTTGCAATTGTTCCGCATCCGATAACTGCAACTTTGATTTTTGACATTTAACTAACCTCCAATATATTTTCTATAAAAGTCCAATATATAATATACCATAAAAATAAAAATTGTAAAGTTAATTACCAAAAAAATCTTGATAAAAGCTTCAATGTTTGTTATTATTATGTTTAATAAGGCGCTATGCCAAGTAAAGGAGATATTTATTATGGGCAGATTTCCTATCGGTGTTATTATCGACAGTTTCAGAACAGATATAACAACAGCAGTCAAAAAAGCCGCTGATGTCGGTGCGCAGGGTTTTCAGGTTTACGCTACAAGAGGCGAAATGTCTCCCGAAAACATGAACGCAACCAAAATCAGCGAATTCAAAAAGCTTGTTGCAGATAACGGTCTTTGCATTTCCGCTCTTTGCGGTGACCTCGGCGGCGGCGGATTCTGCTTTGCAGACAGAAACCCCGAAAAGATTGAAAAATCAAAGAGAATAATCGACCTTGCAAAAGAGCTTGATACAAACGTTGTTACAACACATATCGGTGTTGTTCCCGAAGATAGGACTCTTGACAGATATAAGGTTATGCAGGAAGCTTGCTTCGAACTTTCACGCTATGCAGACAGCATCGGCGCTCACTTTGCAATCGAAACAGGTCCAGAAACATCTGCAGTTCTCAAGGAATTCCTTGATTCACTCGGTTCAACGGGCGTTGGTGTTAACCTCGACCCCGCAAACCTTGTTATGGTAACAGGCGATGACCCCGCAGGCGCTGTCTATAATCTTCAGAGATATATCGTACATACTCACGCAAAAGACGGTAAGCAGATTTTCTTCAAAGACCCCGAAATTATTTACGGTCTTAAGAAGGATGTTATTATCACAGAAGATTCTTTCCTTGAAGTTCCTCTCGGCGAAGGTCAGGTTAACTGGGAAAAATATCTTGCCGCTCTTGAAGATATCGGATACAAGGGCTTCCTTACAATCGAAAGAGAAGTTGGTGACGACCCCGAAAAGGATATCAGAAAAGCAGTTGAATTCCTTAAGAGCCACGGTTGCTGAGGTGATATAAAATGAAAATCGGTGTCAGCAGCTACAGCTTTCAGCAGCTTATAAATTCAGGTGAAGAAACTCAACTGAGTATTATGAAAAAGGCAAAGGAAATGGGTTTTGACGGAATCGAATTCATCGACCTTTCCCCTACCGACGGCGTAAGCGAAAAAGAATACGCCGAAATGATAAGAGAAGAAAGCGAGAAGCTTTCACTCCCTGTTATCAGCTACACCATATCCGCCAATCTCCTCAAAGATAACAATCTCGATGCAGAGGTCGAAAGAATCTGCAAAAAGGTTGACATTGCGGAAATTCTCGGTGTCAGCTGCATGAGACATGATGCAGCATGGGGTATGCCCGATGAAATCAAAAAGCATGCAGGCTTTGAACAGGTGTTACCCATTCTTGTTGAAGGCTGTAAAAGAGTTACGGAATATGCCAAAGAAAAAGGCATCGTAACCTGCATTGAGAACCACGGATTTTTCTGTCAGGACAGCGAAAGAGTTGAGAAAATTATCAACGGTGTTGCAGACGATAATTTCGGTGTTCTTCTTGATATCGGCAACTTCTCATGCGTTGACGAAAACAGCGCATCTGCAGCAGGAAGACTTGCTCCTTATATTAAACATATCCACGCAAAGGATTTCCATATAAAGAGCGGAAACGGTCTTAATCCCGGCAAAGGATTCTTCAAATCGAGAGGCGGAAATTACCTCAGAGGTTCAATAATCGGCCACGGCGACATCCCCGTTATGCAATGTCTTGCAATTGCTAAAAACGCAGGCTATGACGGATATGTGAGCGTTGAATTTGAAGGTCTTGAAAAATGCCTTGACGGCATTGAAATCGGTTTTGAAAACCTTAAAAAGTTTATAGAAATGATATAAAAAAGCAGGCTGCTACCTTCACGGTAACAGCCTGTTTTTTCAGATATTATTGACCGCCTCGGAAGATTCCGAAACCATCTTTTCGCGGCGGAGTTTAAGCTCCTGCTCAATGAATTTTCTCTGTTCTTTATCATCCTTAACAAATACGATAACAGCAAGATAAAGAACTGCACCAACGATAGGTCCGAGAATAAACATAGGCCATTGCCATTTCATGAAAACAGCATTCTGTGCTGTCATGGCAAGATTCTGGTTATAGCCGACAAGGGTGAGAAGCTTTCCGTTGATAAAAAGCGCAAGTGCATCGCCGACTTTGGTTGCAAAATTCTGCATCGAGAATGTGATGCCCTCGGTGCGTTTGCCTGTTTTATATTCAACATGATCGATTGAGTCACTCATAAGTGAACGGTGAGCAATATTGACCATAAATGCGGGAATACTCTGAAGACCCATTAGCACGGCAACAATAACGATGTTCCAGATGTTTTTAAATCCGACAAAATAAGAAATTATTCTGAGAACAATTGATGAAACCTGCGCGAGAATAAGTACTCTTTTCATGCCGCCGACTTTATCAACAATCTTTGTTGCAGCAAACTGTGCGAAAGTTCCGGGCGCACCTGTCAACAAACCATAAACGAACTGAGTTGTTCCTCCGCCGATTTCCGTTCCGCCGACTTTATAAAAGACCTGGCTTTCAAAGAAATATGCCCAGGGAACAGAAAGTTTTATATATTCAAGGATTCTTGCAAGCGAAATAAGGAGCATCGTTTTGTTATGGCGAAGAACAAAAATCGCTTCAAAAAGACTTTCTTTTTCTTTGTTTTCGTTCTTGACCGATTCTTCCATTTTATATGCCGAAGCTGAAATAATCTGTCCTCCGAGACCCAGAACCATTGCTGCACCGAAGAAAAAAGATTTATCGGTTACGCCGAAATTGTTGATTGCAATATCCTTCACAAGAGGAACAAGACCTGCAAGAGCACCGCCGACTGTTACGCCTATAGCAGTCCATTGCGCAGCCCTTGTTCGTTCTTCGGAGCGAGGAGAACTCAGAGCAAGCATACCCCAAAGAGCAACATCCTGCATTGAATAAACAAGATCCCAAAGAAGATACAGAACCAGCACATAAAGAATCGCTTTTTCGCTTCCGAGATTCCAATCTTTGAACATCAGCAAGCTGACAACGCCGATAATCGCAGGAAGATAAAGAAGATAAGGACGAAGCTTTTCTCCCGATTTTTTAAAAGTGTGTCTGTCGATAAGCGCTCCGATAATCGGGTCATTGACCGAGTCCCAGAGTCGGCTGATACCGGTTATCATTCCAACTGCGTCGGCGCTGATTTTCAGAACATTGTTGCAAAAATAAAAAAGCCAGCCATTAATAAAACCGTAGTTCATATTCTGACCGGCAATACCGGCTGCATAAGCAAACAGATTCCTGTTAGGAATGCGACCGTCAGAAAGGGTATTTGAAGGAGCTTTTTTGTTTTCAGCCATAATATCCCTCCATTGTTTATTTTTGTTCAGTATAACACATTGAGCTGTCAAAATCAACGAATTATATCTATTTTGTATTCAATCCGCTAATTGGTATATTATTACATTATATTATCATAAGTCGATGTTTAAAAGCAATTTTCCTCGCAAGGCAATACACTAAATACGGAAATCCATAGGTAATTTTACACAATAAATTGTGAACCATCCGAAATTTTTGTTGATAATTGTTAAAAATGTAATGTTAATAAAATCTTAAGAAATTATTTGTTGCATTTTAATTCTTTTCATGTTAGAATAGGTGCGATTTTGTGACCTGGGGGTATAATGCTTTGACAAAAACATTTTATAAAGTCAGAGAAATAAAAGATTTAAGAGATTTAATAACACAAAGTGCAGAACTTTATGCAGACAGACCTGCATACGAAGTTAAAAACACAAAAGGCAATCACTACGAAATCACATATAAAACATATTTTAGCCAGATAAAGGCTGTCGGCACTGCTCTTACCGACATGGGTCTTAAAGGCGAAAAAATCGCAGTCGGCGGCGACAACTGCTATGAATGGTGCCTTTCATATATGGCAACCGTTACAGGTGTTGGCGTTATTGTTCCTGTTGATAAAGAACTTCTTTTTGACGATATCAACAACATTCTCAACACTGCTGATGTCAAGCTTTTTTTCTGTGATAAGAGAGTATATAAAAAGCTTATGGCTCGCAAGGATGATATCAAGAGCGACCTTAAGATTGTTATTATCCATGGCAAAGTAGAAGGTGAACTTTGCATAGATGACCTTATCGAAAAAGGACAGAAACTTCTTGCAGAAGGCGACAGACGTTATCTTGACGCTGAAATCGATCCCAACGCAATGAGTTCACTTCTTTTCACATCAGGAACAACAGGCATGTCAAAGGGCGTTATGCTCTGCCACAGAAACTTCTGCTCCGAAGTTATGGCGGCAATGGGCGTTATCAAGATTTCTCCCGATGACTGCGGCATTTCAATGCTTCCCCTTCATCACACATACGAAAGCACAATTATTCTTTTCTTTGCTCCCTACTGCGGTGCAAAGGTTACATTCTGCGACGGCTTCAAATATGTTCTTAAAAACATGAAGGAATTCAACCCCTCTGTTTTTGTTGCTGTTCCCCTTCTTCTCGAAACCGTTCACAGACGTCTCATGAAAAAGCTCAGAGAAAGACCTCACGGCGAAACACTCTTCAAGCTTGGTGCATTCCTTGTTAAGGTAGGCGAAAAAGTCGGTATTGACCTTAAGAAAGTATTCTTCAAGGAAATCATTGATACCTTCGGTGGTAATATGCGTCTTATCATCTGCGGCGCTGCACCCATCAATCCTCAGATTCTCAAGGACTTTGCTGCTTTCGGTATTCAGATTCTCCAGGGCTACGGTCTTACCGAATGCGCTCCCCTTGCAATCATCAACCACGACAGACTCCGCCTTGCTGATTCAGTTGGTGAACCCATTCCCGGAAGCGAAGCAAAGATTATCAATCCCGATCCCGAAACAGGTATCGGCGAAATCTGCGTTAAGGGCGACATGGTAATGCTCGGTTACTACAACAACCCCGAAGAAACCGCAAAGGTTATAGACGAAGACGGTTGGTTCCATACAGGCGACCTCGGTTATGTTGACAAGAACGGTCACTACTATATTTCGGGCAGAAGCAAGAACGTTATCGTTACAAACAACGGCAAAAACATCTATCCCGAAGAGCTTGAATATCATCTCGGCACAGATATCCGCGTTGGCGAAAGCATCGTTATCGAAGATGAAAACAGCAAGGGTGAACCCATTGTTGCCGCAAGAATCTTCCCCAACTTCGAAGAACTCAAAGACAGATACGGCAAGGATGAAAGCGAATTCACCGACGAAGAGCTTCACGATATCATGGGCGAGGTTGTTGAACACGTTAACAGCATTCTTCCTCCCTATAAGAAGATTGTTGATTTCAAAATCAGAAGAACTGAGTTTGTTAAAAACACAACATCAAAGATTCTCAGACACAAAAACAAAGACTAATAATAAAAGAGCCTTCGTAAATCCTCCGAAGGCTCTTATTTTTTATCTTATGCCGTAGTTTTCGATGATGTAGTCCATATCTTTATCGCCTCTGCCCGAGAGATTGATAAGAACAGAACCCTTGTCCATACGCTGAGCAAGTTTCATGCCGTAAGCAACTGCATGTGAGCTTTCAATTGCCGGAATAATACCCTCAAGTCTTGAAAGCTTATAGAATGCATCGATTGTTTCTTCATCATCGATAACATCATATTTAACTCTGCCGATTTCCTGAAGGAATGCATGTTCGGGGCCTGATGAAGGATAGTCAAGACCGCTTGCAACTGAATAAACGGGAGCGGGTTCACCGTTTTCATCCTTAAGCATGATGCTGTTAAAGCCATGCATAATTCCTTCTTCGCCATACTTAAGGCTTGCTGCGTGGTCACCAAGTTTGGGACCTCTGCCGAGAGGTTCAATGCCGTAAATATCAACGGGATCATTGAGGAATCCAGCAAAGAGGCCTGCGGCATTTGAACCGCCGCCAACGCATGCAACGATTGCATCGGGAAGATGACCTGTCATCTCGATGAACTGTTCTCTCGCTTCGATACCTACAACACTCTGGAAATCACGAACCATCATGGGGAAGGGATGAGGTCCGAGAACCGAACCGATGCAATAGATTGATTCCTTATATTCCTTGCTGTATGCATCAAAAGCGGCATCAACAGCTTCTTTGAGGGTCTGGAGACCGTGGGTAACTTCAACAACGTTTGCGCCGAGAATCTTCATTCTCGCAACATTAGGAGCCTGCTTTTTGATATCAACAGAACCCATATAGATATCGCATTCAAGACCGAAATATGCAGCTGCGGTTGCAAGAGCAACGCCGTGCTGACCTGCGCCTGTTTCAGCGATAACCTTTTTCTTGCCCATATATTTTGCAAGAAGAGCTTCACCCATGCAATGGTTAAGCTTATGAGCGCCTGAATGGTTGAGGTCTTCACGCTTTGCATAAAGCTGAACTTTTCCGCCGAGCATATCGGAAAGTCTTTCGAGATGAGTTACGGGAGTGGGTCTGCCCTGGAATTCCTTACGGATTCTGCGAAGCTCTGCAATGAACTTTCTGGACTGACAGATTGAATAATATGCTTCGGTGATTTCAGCCATAGCTGCCTTGAGTTTATCATCAATATAAACTCCGCCGTATTTTCCGAAATAACCGTTTTTATCGGGATAATTGTTAAAATAAGTTTCGAAATCAACGTTATTGAGTTTCATAGTTTTTCCTCCAAAAATAAAAATCCCCGACAGAATAAGATTCTGTCAAGGACGAATAAAATCCGTGGTGCCACCCTGATTCACGGCGATGCCGTGCACTTTATGGAATACTGACATATCCCCGGCAACTAACGTATGCCGTAACGTTGCAGAATACTCTGCGCACTGCGCATTTGACTGCACCCTCCGCGGTCCATTTGACAACTTGTTTCTTACCCGACTTTCAGCAACGCGGGCTCTCTGTGAAGTCATGATTGCCTTTATCTCCGCATCAACGGTTTGATATATTGATTTTTGATAATTATATCACCATATATTTTAATTGTCAACAACAAAAAGAAAAAGGACTGTCCGAAAACAGCCCTTAAAAAATCATTTCTTATGTTTTTTCTCCCACTCAATTGTGTCGATAAGAGACTGCTTGAGAGGTCTGGGTTCAAAACCGAGTTCTTTTCTTGCTTTGGTATTAACAAAATTGAAGTTCTCGCTGATTTTGCGAATGGAATATTCATTAATCATCGGAGGAAGCTTCGCAAGTTCGGAAATCTTTTCATAAACAGGAATAACCTTATCGATAAAATCTTTTTTGAGTGTCATTTTCGGACGTTTTCTTCCGCATGCATCGGCAAGAACGCCGATAAAATCGTCAAGCGTAATTACCGAACCGCAAGCAAGATAACATTCACCGTTTCCGCCTTTTTCAGCCGCCGCAACCATAACCTTTGCGCAGTCACGAACATCAATAAAGTTACATGAACCGAAATCAAATGTCATCGGGAACATACCCTTTGAGAAAAGCTTGATAACCGATGCCATGCTTGATGTTCCGTTATTATCGTAAGGTCCGATGCAAGTGCTCGGATGAACAACGCAAACCTTGAGATTATCGTCTGCATTATCAAGAACATACTGCGTTGCAACAGCCTTTGATTTTGCATATGTACCTTCAAGCAAATCGGGGTCAAAATGTGAAATTTCGGTAAGTTCGTGATTACCCTCGCCCATGGGAATTGCATCTATCGATGAAACATAAACAAGTGTTTTTACACCCATCTTTTTGCAGGCTTCAACAACCTTTTTTGTTCCTTCAACATTAACATCCCAGACCTGCTTATCCTTTTTGCCGCTGATATCAACAACACCGGCAACATGATAAACGGTATCCGCACCTTCAAATGCTTTTTCGAGCGATTGCAAATCGCAAACGTCACCCATAATTTTTTCACAATTAATTTCATCAAAAACAGGACTGTCCGAGCGAAGAAGAAGTCTGATCTGTTCTCCCCTATCTGCAAGCTCTTTTACAAGCGCAAAGCCGACATGACCTTTACCGCCCGTTACAACATTGATTTTGCCGCTCATTCTTTCCACATGCACTTTCGTATTTCATTAATTATAATTTAACATTTTCCGACAATACAAATCAAGAGTTTTTGTAACACAATTTTATATTTCCCGTCGTTTTTGTTCGATTTTGCGACATTTGATTGAAATTGTTGAAAAGATAAAAAGCCAAAAAAATTATTCATTGACAATTTATAATGTATATTGTAAAATATTATGGATTATTTAAACAAAAGCAAAGGTTTAGTCTTTGTTTCCGGAGGTTATATAAAATGAAAATTGATAAGCTTTGTGGCGAAAGATTCAAAGAAAAGCCCTCTGATTGCGTCATCGACAGCCATGCACTCATGCTCAGAGGCGGCTACATGAAGGGCGTTGCAAACGGAATTTATTCCTCATTCATGCCCCTTCGCAGAATCACAAGAAAAATTGAAAATATCATCCGTGAAGAAATGGATGCCATCGACGGTCAGGAAGTTCAGTTCCCCGTTGTTATGCCCGCATCTCTCTGGTCGGAATCAGGCAGATATGAAAGCATCGGAAGCGAGCTTCTCCGTTTCAAGGACAGAAATGACGCTCCCATGCTTCTCGGCATGACTCATGAAGAAGCTGCTGTTCAGCTTGTTCGTGAATATGCAAACAGCTACACCAAATACCCCTTCATGATTTATCAGGTGCAGACAAAGTTCCGTGACGAAGCAAGACCCAGAGGCGGTCTTATCCGTGTTCGTGAATTCACAATGAAGGATGCATATTCCTTCCATACATCTCAGGAAGACCTTGAAAGATATTATGACATCTGCTACAAGGCATACGAACGCATTTTTGCCAGAGCAGGCATTCCCGAGGTTATCACCGTTGCATCAGACTCAGGTATGATGGGCGGCAAGATTTCACACGAATATATGCTTCTCACTCCCATTGGCGAAGACTCAATTGCTGTTTGCCAGGATTGCGATTACAGAGCAAACATGGAAGCTGCAGAAAGCATTATCGTTAACGAAATGACAGGCGAATCAAAAGAACTTGAGCTTGTTCACACACCCGACATCCACACAATCGAAGATATCTGCAACTTCCTCAAGACTCCTCTTGAAGAATCCTGCAAGGCTGTTGTTTATCAGAAGAACATGACAGATGAATATGTTATCATCTTTGTCAGAGGCGACCTTGATATCAACGAAACAAAGCTTACAAACTATCTCGGCGAAGCTGTTCATCCCGCTGTTATAACAGATGATTGCGGAATTATCGCAGGCTTTATCGGACCTATTGATATGGATACCGAAAAATTCACAGTTCTTTATGATAAGTCACTTGAAAACACCCATAACCTTTCATGCGGTGCAAACAAAGCGGATTATCATTACACAGGTCTCAAAATCAGCAGAGATATCGGCGAAGTTGAATATATCGACCTTGCAAAAATCAAAGAAGGCGGCATCTGCCCCAAGTGCGGCAAACCTTCAATCAACATTTCAAGAGGTATTGAGGTTGGTAACATCTTCCAGCTCGGCACAAAATATACCGAATCAATGGGCATGCAGTATATCGACAGCGAAGGCAATCTCCACTACCCTATCATGGGTTGCTACGGCATAGGCGTCGGCAGACTTGCAGCTTCTGTTTGCGAAGCACATCATGACGAATACGGCCCCATCTGGCCCATGAGCATTGCTCCCTGGCACGTTCAGGTTTGCTGCCTCAGAGCTGACGACGAAGAATGCAAGGGCGTTTCCGATGACCTTTATCAGAAGATGCTCGACGAGAGAATGGAAGTTATCTATGATGACAGAAACATCCGTCCCGGCGCAATGTTCTCGGATGCTGACCTTCTCGGTGTACCCGTAAGAGTTATCGTAAGCCCCAGAAACCTCAAGGAAGGCGTTTGCGAAATCGTTACAAGAGATAAAGAAATCAGCATGAAAGTTGAACTTGATAAGGTTATCGAAACCGTTAAGGGCATCATCGCTGACAGACCTAAATACTTACAAAAGCACCTTGCATACGCAGGGTGCTTTTTATTGTAAAAAATAAAAAAGCACTTCCGAAGAAGTGCTTTCTGGTGCCGGTGACCGGGGTCGAACCGGTACGGTATCGCTACCAACGGATTTTGAGTCCGTCACGTCTGCCAATTCCATCACACCGGCAAATCAGCTTTTCTATTATATCTCAACAAAACACAAAAATCAAGTATATTATAAAATTTTTTATAAAAACGGCACTCCGTTTCCGGAGTGCCGTAAATTGATTTATCTGCCTGAACTTGCTGTTGTTCTGAGTGTAACGTCGTGGTAACCGCCTTCAACGATTGATGTTGCGGAAACAACGGTAAGCTTTGCATTCTGCTGAAGATCGGGAATGGTGAGAACGCCGCAGTTACACATTGTTGACTTAACTTTATAAAGGCTCTTTGCAACGTTATCGCTGAGTGAACCTGCATAAGTTACATATGAGTCAACGCCTTCTTCAAAGCTGAGCTTTGCCTTGCCGCCAAGGTCATATCTCTGCCAGTTTCTTGCTCTGTTGGAGCCTTCACCCCAGTATTCCTTAACGTAAACGCCGTTAACAAGAAGCTTGTTTGTGGGGCTTTCGTCAAATCTTGCAAAATATCTGCCGAGCATGAGGAAGTCTGCACCCATTGCAAGAGCAAGAGTCATGTGGTAGTCATGAACGATACCGCCGTCGGAGCAGATAGGAACATAAAAACCTAGAACCACATAGAATTCATCTCTTGCTGCTGCAACTTCGATAAGAGCAGTTGCCTGACCTCTACCGATACCCTTGGTTTCTCTTGTGATACAGATTGAACCGCCGCCGATACCAACCTTTACGAAGTCTGCGCCTGCCTTTGCAAGGAAGAGGAAGCCTTCACGGTCTACAACGTTACCTGCGCCAATCTTAACTGAATCGCCGTACTTTTCACGAACGAAAGCAAGAGTCTGTTCCTGCCATACGGTGTAACCTTCGGATGAGTCGATGCAAAGAACGTCTGCACCTGCTTCAACAAGTGCGGGAATTCTCTTTTCATAGTCAAGAGTATTGATACCAGCGCCAACAATATAGCTCTTGTTTGCATCAAGAAGTTCCTGGGGATTTTCCTTATGCTGTGAATAGTCCTTACGGAATACAAAATAAAGAAGATTGCCGTCTTTATTGATAATGGGAAGTGAATTAAGCTTGTTTTCCCAGATAATGTCGTTTGCTTCCTTAAGAGTTGTTGATTCGGGAGCTGTTACAAGCTTATCAAACGGAGTCATGAAATCAGCAACGAGAGTTTCTGCGCTCATTCTGCTGACTCTGTAATCTCTGCCTGTTACAACGCCGAGAAGCTTACCGTTAGGAGTGCCGTCTTCGGTAACAGCCATTGTGCTGTGACCTGTCTGCTCATAAAGTTCAAGAACCTCTGCGAGAGTTGAATCAGGCTTGAGGTTTGAATCGCTTACAACAAAACCTGCCTTATAGCTTTTAACCTTGGCAACCATTGCCGCTTCATCTTCAATGCTCTGAGAACCGTAAACAAATGACACGCCGCCTTCTTTTGCGAGCGCAATTGCCATTGTATCATTGGAAACAGACTGCATGATAGCGGAAACAAGGGGGATATTAAGACTGATGGGGCATTCTTCTTCGCCCTTTCTGTACTTAACAAGGGGGGTTCTGAGATTTACGTTTGCGGGGATGCATTCCCTTGATGTGTAGCCCGGAATAAGAAGATATTCACTGAATGTTCTTGAGGGCTCCTGACAATAAATTGCCATCGTTATCACTCCTTATATATTATGTTAAAATTATTGACAAAATTAATTACATTATTTTATAACACAAAACGGAAAAAGTCAATATTTTATCGGCAAAATTCTGCAATATAATTGTTGATGCTTTTTTCAATTATTTCAATTGCCTTTTCACGGTTCTGAACTTCATCAACAACCGTTTCTTTATCTTCAAGATTCTTATAAACCTTGAAGAAATGCTTCATTTCATCGAAAACATGCTGGGGAAGTTCGGAAATATCCTTGTAGCCGTTATAGTTGGGGTCATTGAAAGGAATCGAAATAATCTTTTCGTCAAGTTTTCCGCCGTCCTTCATTGTTATAACTCCGATAGGATAGCA
Organism: Acutalibacteraceae bacterium; assembly: GCA_045631105.1. Lineage (GTDB taxonomy): Bacteria > Bacillota > Clostridia > Oscillospirales > Acutalibacteraceae > CAG-177. Next base: position 4,401 of record JAZQTZ010000023.1, on the reverse strand, counting down.
ACGGACTATAGTCATCGGGTCAATTTTTTCGCTGCAGATAACCACAACGTCAAGCGGGTCGAGGTCATCGCCGTAGGTTCTGGGAATAAAACCGTAATTTGCGGGATAATGAGTTGAGGTATAAAGAATACGGTCAAGCATAAGAACGCCTGTTTCCTTATCAAGCTCATATTTCTTTTTACTGCCCTTTGTTATTTCGATAACCGCCATAAAATCTTCAGGGGTTATTCTTTTGGGACTTATATCATGCCATATATTACCCATATTTTCACCTTCTGTTTAAAATTTTCTTCCTGCACCGCTGTGCCTTACACCGCCGGATGAACGGTGAACGGAAACTCCTCCGCCTCCCCCACCCGAACGATGGTTATTGTTATTTTTAGGAATTTTTGTTGTTATAACGTTTTTGCTGATGATATTATCGGTTGAGGTTGTCAGTTCAAGAGAAATATCTTCCGCATTGAACTCATCGCCTTTTCCTGTGTTTTTGTATTGACTATAAATTATAAAAACAGTTATTGCACCTGCAACAAGACCAACAACTATATAGATAAACACATGAGAAATCTCAAATTTATTCTTGACAGAACTGCCGTCATAGTATTCATCGTAATATATTTCTTCGCCGACGGTATCTGTCCAGTAGATACCCGTTTCAACAAAGTCATCGGAATTGCCGCCTGACATCAGAAAATTTGCTTCATCAATCATAGAAATTATACATTTGAAATATTCTTCATTGACAACGCAATCATAACCTCTGTCGATTATGGAATCAAGCTCATAATCGGAATATTCATCGACACAAAGACCTGCGCAAGAAACATAAATCTCACGGTTATCCATATCGATAAGAAAAACCATTCCGTCTTCCGACCATCCGCTGCCGAAAATAAGACTGTCATAATAATCATCGGCATATTCCATAGCGGATTTGCCCATAGCGTTATCAGTTGTCACAACCGCAACGGAGAAATTATTTTCGAGTGCAAACTCATATGCACTTGCATCGATAAATTCAATTTCTTCTTCGGTAAAAAGCGATGCGCTGTCATCAATCATAACATTGAAGAAATTTGCAAACGAGCTTACGGAAAACAGCATGGAAATAATCAAAACAAGGACTGCCGAGGTAAACTTTTTCATAATAAAATCACCTCCGCAAGAGTCAGCAAAACAGCCGTTGCCGCCGCAACGATTGCAAACAAACCGCCGAGCTTCTTTTTGCAAACAGGCAATTCACCGTAAACCGAACCTGTCTGACCGTTAAGCGCATATATGTAGTTTTTATCGCTATGTTTATAATTAAGCACCCATACAGGCAAAAGATTATATCTCCAATCAAGCTCACCGACATTTATCTGCGAATCCTTGACCGTTACGTTTGCATGATTGATTGTTGCTTTGAGTCTTTCAGCGGAATAGTTTTTAACATTATCAACTGCCTGCTGATAAATTTCGCTCTTTTCAACATCTCTCTTTTCGGCAAAATAACCCGAAAGATATGACATTGAAAAAGGAACAAAATCTGCAGAATCAAACGGACAAACATATTGCATGAGGTCTCTGTCCTTGCTTTTGAGAGCTGCTTCGGGCATATCACTGACATGCATATTGCCCTGTCTGAAATGACCCATAACGGTTGTTTCGGTATATTTCAGATCACCGACAACCCATGTTTTCACCTGACGGGAAGTTGCATTAAGCGAACCGTTTGCACCGCAGTTGATATACCAATAAGGGAAATAAACGCCCTTGATTTCTTCGAGGCGTGAATCCTTGAGAAAATTCTTGGGAAGGAATTTTTTCTTTCCGCAGAATTCCTTGAATTTTTCAATTGCATTTTTCTTATCAATTTTAAAAGGAATGATATAATCGGGCTTGAGTTCACCGCTGAGTCTTCCCGAAAGAACAACGGGATTCGAGCAATAATAGCAGGTTGTTGCGGCTGTTGTTTCATCAGTCACAATCTGTGCACCGCAGCTCGGACATAAATAGAGAAGAGCGTTTTCGAACTCATCCTTTTTTTCAGCGGTTTCGGGTGAAGATTCGGAAAGAATTTCGTCTTTTTTAGAGAAATCCTCTTCTTTGAAAACAGAATCGCAGTATTCACACTTAAAATCCTGCTTTTCGGCATCAAAAACCAGACCGCCGCCGCAAGCGGGACATTTATACTGAACAGCGTCCAAACCTTTTCACTCCCCTTTCAAAAATCACGATAAAATTACTTTTTATATGTTGTAAATCTGAATTTTATATCGTTATGCTCAAGAGTTTCACCGTTATCGGTGATTTTCCAACCGTCGGTTTCATCAAGATTGGGAAAAAATCTGTCAGCTTCTTTTTCTGTTTCAACCTTTGTGACATAAGCTGTGTCACAATAAGGCAGAAGCTGCTCATAAACCTTTGAACCGCCGATAACATAAACCGTATCGGTATCATATCTTTCAAGCTGTTCAAAAAGTTCATCAAGAGAATGACAAACAATAACATTTTCCGCCGACCATTCGGGGTCTGTTGTTAAAACAATATTCACTCTGTTTGGAAGTGCCTTCTGGCCGGGAAATGTAAGGAATGTTGTTTTTCCCATAACAACAACATTGCCTGTTGTTTTTTCTTTAAAGAATTTCATATCTGCCGGAATATGGTTGAGCAGTTTATCGCCGATACCTATTCCCCAGTTTTTATCAACATTAACAATTGTTTTCATCAATTAACCTCGCATCAGATTGCAACGGGAATTTTCTCGCTGAAATCGTGGAATTTATAATTTTCAAATGAAAAGCTGTCTTTTGTGAAACTGTAAAAGTCGGTTATGCTCTTATCCATGACAAATTCGGGTGCATCATAAGGTTCACGGCTGATAAGTTCTTCAATTATGGGAACATGACGATCATAAATATGTGCATCTGCTATAACATGAACAAATTCGCCGACCTCAAGACCGCTTACCTGAGCAAACATATGAACAAGCGCTGCATACTGAGCAACATTCCATGCGTTTGCAGCAAGCATATCCTGAGAACGCTGATTAAGAACAGCATTAAGTTTATTACCCGATGTATTGAAAGTCATGCTGTACGCACATGGATAAAGAGCCATTTCACTCAGATCCTGATGAACATAGATGTTTGTTAAAATTCTGCGACTCTGAGGATTATGCTTAAGGTCATAAAGAACTCTGTCAACCTGATCCATATCGCCTTCTTTGTAATGATGCTTTACACCAAGCTGATAACCGTAAGCTTTTCCGATTGAACCGTTTTCGTCAGCCCACGAATCCCATACATGGCTTCCGAGGTCAGCAATATTATTTGATTTTTTCTGCCATATCCAAAGAATTTCATCAACAGCGCTTTTAATAAATGTTTTTCTTATGGTCTGTGCAGGAAACTCCTTGCTTAAATCATATCTGTTGACAACCCCGAACTTCTTTACGGTGTGAGCGGGAGTACCGTCTTCCCATCTGGGTCGAACATCAAGCTCCGTATCCCAATAACCGTTCTGAAGAATATCTTTACAGGTGTCAATAAAAACTTTATCCGCAAAACTCATTTTAAATTCCTCCCAGACTTTTGATAAAATCGGCAATACCCTGCTCAAAATTAACGCCTAATCTTGTATCGGTTTTCGCCTCATATGTTCTTTTGATTGACTCACAGGTAAACCTGAGTGCGATTTCAGCACTTTCATAAATCGATTTACCCTTTAAGAAAGCACCCGTCAACGCCGATGCAAAAAGATCTCCCGTTCCGTAATATGTTCCCTTGTACTTTTCGGAAAATTTATAAAAAACTTCTTTATCATTTTCACAACAAACGGCACAACCAATTTCATTTTCATCAAACGAAACGCCCGTAAGAACAACCATAGACGGTCCAAGTTGCATCAGTCTGTGCATAATATCGTCTATATATTTTTTAGTGTATGGCGGTTCAGAATAATTCTCTCCGAGCAAAAAGACCGCCTCAGTCAGATTCGGAACAATAATATCGGCTTTTTTGCAAAGCAATATCATTTCTTTGGCAAATTCATCGTCAAAAGTAGTATACATTTTTCCGCTGTCAGCCATGGCAGGGTCAACGATAACAACGGTATTTTCTTTTTTAAATTCATCTATGAACGAACATACAATATCAACCTGTTCAGTTGAGCCAAGAAATCCGCTGTATATTCCGTCAAATTCAACACCGAGAGACTTCCAGTGCTGATAAAACGGAATAAGATCGGCTGTCAGGTCACGGTATGTAAATCCGCTGATATCACCTGTATGTGTAGAAAGAACGGCAGTAGGCATAACGGCAGTTTCAATTCCGGCAGCGGAAATAACGGGAACAGCTGCAGTAAGCGAGCATTTACCTATGCCCGATATATCATGTATTGCCGCAACGCGCTTTTGAC
>JAZQTZ010000022.1:0-13962 GCA_045631105.1 Acutalibacteraceae bacterium | reverse complement strand
TATTGTCGTTGGGAACGTTGTTTGCCTTAGCCTTTGCGATAACGTCCTTAAGCTTTGAGTTTGATGCGGGGTCGGGACCGCCTTCACGAACAACAACCGCAATCTCTCTGCCTATCTTTGTGAAGATTTTAGCTCTCTGATTATCGGTTTTTTCTTTTTTTCTTTTAATGGTACTCCATTTTGAATGGCCTGACATTTAGAAAACCTCTCTTTTATGAATTTAACTTTATAATTATATATCAACGTTATATTGTTGTCAAGAATTAAATGGACTTGGTGAAGCCCTCGCCGAGAATCTCGTTTGCCTCGCTGACAATGATGAATGTTTTTTCATCTATGGATTTAACGGTTTTGAGTATGCCTGAAATTTCGTGTTTTCTTGCAACACAGATGAGAATATGCTTTTTGTTGCCTGTGTAAGCGCCTGTTGCGGGAAGAATTGAAACACCTCTCGGTGACGAATGAACAATTGCATCGGCAACCTCTGTTGCTCTTTCGGTGACAATCATCAGCATCTTGCCGTTTCCTGTGCCGTAAATAAGAGCATCAATAACCTTTGTGCTTACGAAAATCATGATGATGGCATAAAGACCGCTTTCGATGCTTCGGAAAACAAGCATTCCCGAACCGACCACAATTGCATCGGCAATCATAACAATTGTTCCGACGGTGATGTGCGGCCATCTTTTGTGGACAAGTCTGCCGACGATATCGGTTCCGCCGCTTGTTGCACCTGTAATCATGATAAGTCCGAGTCCCGAACCCTGAAGCAGACCGCAGAACAATGCTGCAAGGATTTTGTCGCCCTGATATTCGGGAGCAAACATTGCCGTAACGTCGAGAGCAGTTGAAAGAAGCACGGTTACCCATAAGGTTCTTGCAACAAGTCTTTTACCCAAAAACATCCACATGAGAATGAGCAGGGGGATGTTGAGGATAAGGTTGACTGTACCGACGGGAAAATCGAAAAGGTGGTTAAAAATAACCGCAACGCCCGTGATGCCGCTCTGTGCAATGGAATTCGGAATGGAAAAGCTGTTAACGCCGAAAGAATACAGCAGACAGCCGATTATCCACATAATATTATTTTTTGCAATATCAATTGCTTTTGCTTTGTTCATAAAATTATTCACCGCTGTTATTTGTTATTTCAGAATAAAGATATCTGAGTCTGTCGGTTTCGCCTTTGAGCCATAACCAGCCGAAAAGGCTTTCAAGCCCTGTTGCATGATGATAATCGGAACTTGAAGCGTTTTTGGCTTTTGAACCTACATGAGCATTTCTGCCCCTTTTGAAAACTGCTGTTTCATCCTCTGTGAGAAGCGGCATTATTTTTTTGACCGCTTCTGCCTGTGCGACGGCACAGACTCGTTTGCTCGCCATGTTATGCAGCGCATTGACGGGCCTGTTCGCTTCGCACACGAGCTCGCGTCTTGTCAGCAAATCAAAAACCGTGTCGCCCACAAATGCCAGAGTCAGGGGACTGAGCGAAGAAACATCAACGTTTTTATCGTGTAAAATTTCCATGTTTTTCCTCGCAATCAGTTAACGAAATCAAATTCAAGGTCATAAATCGAAACGGTATCGCCCTCGCAGATTCCTCTTTCGCGAAGTGCATCGATTATGCCGCTTGAAATAAGGATTCTTTGGAAATACTGGAGCGATTCATAGTCATCAAGGTCGGTGCGCTGAAGGATTTTGAGAAGCCAGGGTGCTTCAACAAAATAAACATCGTCTTCAACTCTGATGGTGAAGCCTTTGTCATTCTGCTTTTCAAACATTTCAAGAGGAATTGCTTCTGCTTCATATTTTTTGATGGGGGGAAGAGTCTGCAATTTGTTCCATACCGCACTTATAAGTTTATCTGTGCCTTCGGTGATGGGTGCGCAGAGTGTGTAGAATTCATAACCCTTGCTTTCAAAGTAATTGCGGAGGGTTTCGAGCTGTTCGTCGCTTGCAAGGTCGATTTTGTTTGCCGCAACGATCTGGGGTCTTTTTGCAAGCTCGGGGTCGAATTTTTCAAGCTCTTTATTGATGATTTCAAAGTCCTCAATCGGGTCTCTGCCTTCGCTTCCTGCGGCGTCAACGATGTGAACAAGAAGTCTGCAGCGGTCAACGTGACGGAGGAATTCATGACCGAGACCTACGCCGTCGCCGGCACCTTCGATAAGACCGGGAATATCAGCCATAACGAACGAACTTCCTTCGCCCAGAGAAACAACGCCGAGAACGGGTGTGAGGGTTGTGAAATGATAGTTTGCGATGATGGGTTTTGCCTGGCTTACAACGGAAACAAGCGTTGATTTACCAACGTTCGGGAATCCCAAAAGACCAACGTCTGCAAGGAGTTTAAGTTCAAGAGTAACCTCCCATTCTTCGCCGGGAATACCGCTTTTTGCGAATCTCGGAACCTGTCTTGTGGGGGTTGCAAAATGGGGATTTCCCCATCCGCCTTTACCGCCTTTCGCAGCGATAAATTCGTCCATATCGCTCATATCCGCCATAACAGCGCCGCTTTCAACCTCTTTGATTATTGTGCCTCTCGGAACTTTGATTATGAGGTCTTCGCCGCCTCTGCCGTTTTTGCGTCCGCCCGAACCGTTTTCACCGTTTTGCGCAACATATTTTCTTTTGTAACGGAAGTCTGCAAGGGTTGAGAGGTTATCGTCAACCTTAAACACTATGTTGCCGCCTTTGCCGCCGTCACCGCCGTCGGGACCGCCTGCCGCAACATATTTTTCTCTTCGGAAAGTAACCGCACCGTTGCCGCCGTTACCTGCTTTTATCTTTATTTTCGCAATATCAACAAACATAATTTTTACCTTTTCCTGTTTATTTTGGAACATATCTATTCATTATGAATTATATCCCAAACGCCTCTGCTTTACAATAGATATTTTCTACAATTTATTATAATAATATTTACAAATATTTTACTTTTATTTTTATAAAATATATGTTATACTATTCTGTAATTAGAATGGATTAGTATCGGCAGGTGAAAACATGGCAGTTAAAATCAGCGAAATCATAAAAGGCAGTATTGCCGAAAAGAAAAAAATCGGTGAGGGCGATGTTCTCATCAGTATCAACGGCAACGAAATAAACGATGTTCTTGATTACCGTTTTTATATTAACGACACAAAGCTTCTTCTTTCGCTGAAAACGGCTGACGGAAAATCAAGGCTTGCTGTTATTCATAAAGATGAGTTTGAGGATATCGGACTTGAATTTGAAACCTATCTTATGGATAAACAGAGGAGCTGCAAAAACAAATGCATTTTCTGCTTTATTGATCAGCTTCCGAAAGGGCTTCGGAAAAGTCTTTATTTCAAGGATGACGATTCAAGATTATCGTTCCTTTTCGGAAACTATATAACTCTTACGAATCTGACCGATAAGGAAGCCGAAAGAATAATAAAGATGCATATCAGCCCCGTCAACATTTCGGTGCAGACGATGAATCCCGAACTGCGTGTTAAAATGATGGCAAATCCAAAGGCGGGCGAATCTCTCAGATATCTGCATAAGTTTGCAAAGGCTGAAATTGCAATCAATACCCAGCTTGTTTTATGCCCCGGTATAAACGACGGAAAAGAGCTTGAACGAAGTCTTTCCGAACTTGGTGCGCTTTATCCCTCTGTGCAGAGCATAGCGGCTGTGCCGGTCGGTCTTTCAGACCACAGAGAGGGTCTTTATCAGCTTGAACCTTATACCAAAGAAACCGCACGAGAGGTTATCGGAATAATAGATAAGTTCAACGAGAAATTCAGAGAAGAACACGGCGAGATAATCGCATATGCGGCTGATGAGTTCTATCTCAAAGCAGAACTTTCCATACCCGATGCGGATTATTATAACGGATTCCCTCAGCTTGAAAACGGCGTCGGAATGTGGGCGCTTCTCGAATCGGAATTCAATGATGCGCTCGATGAATGTGAAATCAAGTTGCTTGAACGCACGGCAACAATAGTTACGGGAAAAGCGGCATATCCGCTGATTTCTTCCCTTGCAAAAAAAGCCTGCGATAAAATCAAGGGGCTTCAGATAAATGTTGTTGCGGCGGAGAATAAATTGCTCGGAAAAATGATAACGGTTTCGGGCCTTCTCTGCGGCAGGGATATAGTGTCTGCTCTTGAGGGCAGAGAACTCGGTGACAGACTGATAATTCCGCCCAACTGTCTGAGGAGTGAGGGAGATATGTTCCTTGACGATATGACGGTTGATGAGCTTTCAGATATATTAAAAACAGAAATTATACAAAACGGCAGCAGCGGTGAAGACTTGCTTGCTGCAATGACAGGAGGTTAAAATATGGCTAAAAGTGTAGTAGCGATAGTCGGCAGACCCAATGTCGGCAAATCAACGCTTTTCAATAAGCTGGTGGGTGAACGCCTTTCAATTGTTGACGATACCCCCGGTGTTACAAGAGACAGAATTTACGGCGACTGCGAGTGGCTCGGAAAGCATTTTATGCTTATCGATACAGGCGGTATCGAACCCTATTCGGATGATATTATTCTCAAACAGATGAGAATGCAGGCTGAACTTGCAATCGACAGCGCAGAGGTAATCATTCTTGTTACGGATATCCGTTCGGGAGTTGTTGCAACCGACAGCGAGGTTGCGGCAATGCTTCAGAAGAGCGGCAAACCCATTATTCTCTGCGTTAACAAATGCGATACTCCGGGTGAACTTCCCCCTGATTTTTATGAATTTTATAATCTCGGACTCGGTGATCCGTTCCCTGTTTCATCCGTTCACGGTATGGGTACGGGCGATTTGCTCGATGAAGTTCTCAAATATCTTCCTGATGATGAAGAAAACGAGGATGAAAGAGATTCAATCAGCGTTGCAGTTATCGGAAAACCCAATGCAGGCAAATCATCTCTCGTTAATGCCGTTCTCGGTGAAAACAGAATGATTGTTTCCGATATCGCAGGCACAACGAGAGACGCAACCGACTCTCTTGTTGAAAATGAACACGGCAAGTTTGTGTTTATTGATACCGCAGGTCTTCGCAGAAAGAGCCGTGTTTATGACCAGATTGAAAAATATTCGATAATCAGAGCCAGAATGGCGGTTGAAAGAGCGCAGGTTTGCGTAATTATGATTGATGCAACCGAAGGCTTTACCGAGCAGGATTCCAAGGTTGCGGGTATTGCTCACGAAATGGGTAAGGGATGCATTATCGCTGTCAATAAATGGGATGCCGTTGAAAAAGACGGTAAGACCATGGACAGCATGAGAAAACAGCTCATGAAGGATTTCTCATTTATGTCATATGCGCCCATTATCTTTATCTCCGCAAAAGAAAAAATCAGACTTGACCGTCTTTTTGAGCTTATTAAATTTGTTGATACACAGAATGCAATGCGCATTTCAACAGGTAAACTCAACGATGTTCTTGCTGATGCAACCGCAAGAGTTCAGCCTCCCACAGATAAGGGTAAGCGTCTTAAGATTTACTACATGACTCAGGCTTCAACAAGACCGCCGACATTCGTATGTTTTTGTAATAATGCCGAGCTTTTCCACTACAGCTATCAGCGTTATCTTGACAATCAGATAAGATCAACATTCGGTCTTGAAGGAACGCCCACAAGAATGGTAATCCGTGAAAGAGAGTCAAACAAGAAATGATAGTTCTCGGAATTGACCCCGGCTATGCGATAGTCGGTTACGGCGTTATTGAATATCATAACAACCATTTCAGGGTTCTCGATTTCGGTGCGATAACCACCGAAGCGCATACTCCTTTCAATGAAAGACTTGAAAGAATATATAATTGCGCCTGCATGCTTATTGACAGATATCATCCCGATGCAATGGCGATTGAAAAGCTCTTTTTCAATACCAACCAGAAAACGGCGATTGATGTTGCGCAGGCAAGAGGCGTTCTTGTGCTTGCGGCACAGCAGGCAAAAATGCCGATTTTTGAATATACACCCCTTCAGGTGAAGCAGAGCGTTGTCGGTTACGGCAGAGCGGAGAAAAAGCAGGTTCAGGAAATGACGAGAGTTATGCTGAATCTCGAAAAAATTCCGAAGCCCGATGACGCCGCCGATGCCCTTGCCATGGCAATTTGCCATTGCCACAGCGCAGGCTCGCTTATAGGTTCGCTTCGCTCACGGTTATAAAAGGAGCTTAATATGTTTTACAGCTTAACGGGAAAAATAGTCTATGCAGATGAGAGCAGCGTTGCTCTTGACTGCGGCGGAGTTGCATTCAGACTCTACACAACCCTCAACACTTTGAAGAAATGCGCCGATATCGGTCAGACGCAGACCCTCTTCACCCATCTCAATGTGCGTGAAGATGCTCTCGACCTTTTCGGGTTTGCGGATAAAAGCGAGCTTGACTGCTTCAAGATGCTGACCAATGTTTCGGGCGTAGGTCCGAAAGCGGGTCTTGCGATTCTTTCGCAGCTTACCCCCGATATGCTTGCCGTGAGTGTTGCGGGCGGAGATGTGAAGGCTATAACAGCCGCACAGGGTGTAGGTCCGAAAATTGCGCAGAGAATTGTTCTCGAGCTTAAAGGAAAGCTTGATATTTTCGCTTCAACTTCCGAGGCTATGGGCAATATTGCCGCTGCACAGAAAGCAACAATCAGCTATGCTGGCGAAGATGCCGTAAATGCACTCGTCATGCTCGGCTACAGCCGTTCGGAAGCAAGCATAGCTGTCGGAAAGCTTGACGGCAACCTTTCAACAGAAGAAATGATAAAGCAGGCTCTCAAACAGCTTGCAAGAAATTTATAATAGAGGAGGATTACCGTGGACTTTGATTTTGAAAACAGAATAGTTGCTCCCGAATTCACATCCTCCGAGGATAATGACATAGAATTTTCTCTCCGACCCAAAACTCTCGGTGAATATATCGGTCAGGATAAGGTCAAGGAAAATCTTTCGATTTATATCGAAGCAGCCCGTCAGAGAGGCGAGCCTCTTGACCATGTTCTGCTCTACGGACCTCCGGGTCTCGGCAAAACAACCCTTGCAGGAATTATCGCCAACGAAATGGGCGTTAATTTTCGTGTAACAAGCGGTCCTGCAATCGAAAAGCCGGGTGACCTTGCGGCTCTTCTGACAAACCTCAATGACGGCGACGTTCTTTTTATTGACGAAATCCACCGTCTTTCAAGAGCTGTTGAAGAAGTTCTTTATCCTGCTATGGAAGACAATGTTCTCGATATTATCATCGGCAAAGGACCTTCCGCACGCTCGATAAGACTTGACCTTCACCGTTTCACACTTGTCGGTGCAACAACAAGAGCAGGTCAATTGAGCGCACCTCTCCGTGACCGTTTCGGAGTTATTCTTCGCCTTGAAATGTATACTCCCGAACAGCTTTCGGAGATAGTCAACAGAAGCGCGGGTATTCTTAATATGGAAATTGACCCCAGCGGTTCAATGGAAATAGCTTCCCGTTCAAGAGGAACACCCCGTATCGCAAACCGACTTCTCAAAAGAGCAAGAGATTTTGCGCAGGTTATGTGCGACGGTGCAATCAGCAAGGAAGCCGCTTCTCTTGCGCTCGACAGAATGGAAATCGATGAATTGGGTCTTGATTCAATTGACAGACTTATTCTTACAACAATGATAAAGAATTATAACGGTGGCCCCGTAGGACTTGAAACGATTGCGGCGGCGATAGGTGAAGAAGCTGTTACCATAGAAGATGTTTATGAGCCTTATCTCATGCAGGTCGGATTTTTAAGCCGCACCCCGAGAGGCAGAATGGTGACTCCCGCAGGTTATGCCCATTTGGGAATAGCTATGCCGGGACAGCAGAGAATGGATGTGTGATTTATGAGAAAAGCAGATAACTGGATTGATTATGAGCTTATAGATTGTTCCGACGGTGAAAGACTTGAGCGATGGGGAGATATTATCCTTGTTCGTCCCGACCCCCAGGTTATTTGGAAAACACCCAAGGAGAATCCGCTCTGGTATAATCCCCATGCAATTTATAACCGTTCAAACACGGGCGGCGGAAGCTGGAAAGTATGCAAGAAAATGCCCGATGTTTGGCAGATAGGTCTTGATGACCTTCGCTTCAACATAAAAACAATGGGATTCAAGCATACGGGACTTTTCCCCGAGCAGGCAGTCAACTGGAAAATGACAGCCGATATAATTAAAAATGCAGGCAGACCCGTCAAGGTGCTCAATCTCTTTGCCTACACAGGCGGCGCAACCGTTGCGGCTCTCGGTGCAGGCGCAAGCGTTACTCACGTTGATGCATCAAAGGGCATGACCTTATGGGCAAAGGAAAATGCAGCGGCTTGTAAGCTTTCCGATGCACCCGTGCGTTGGCTTGTTGATGACTGCATAAAATTTGTTCAGCGTGAAATCCGCAGAGGAAATAAATATGACATAATAATCATGGATCCCCCGTCATACGGCAGAGGCCCCGGCGGCGAGGTCTGGAAGCTTGAAAACGAGGTTTACGGTTTTGTTGAGCTTTGTTCGGAGCTTCTCACCGAAGATTCACTCATGGTGTTGATTAATTCTTATACAACGGGTCTTTCACCCAGCGTTATGGAATATATTCTTGGCGAAACCGTTCAGAAGCAGTTCGGCGGTTCAACCACGAGCGATGAAATCGGCATTCCCGTTTCGTCAAAACCAGGCAGAGTTCTTCCCTGCGGCGCAAGTGCAATCTGGCTCGGAAAAGGAGTTAAATAATTCGCATTAAATATTCGGAAGGGGAGTTAATGAATGAAAAGCATAAAACCCGGCAGAGGACCGTCGTTTATGGGCGGAATAATCGGCATAGCCGTTGCTCTTTTCGGAGTGTTCTGGATTGTTATGGCGGCAACTATGGGCGCTTGGTTTATGATTCCGTTCGGTTTGATTTTTGTTGCCATAGCTATTGTAAATACAATTTATAATTTCAAAAATGCAACGGGTAAAAACCGTTACTCCGAATATGATATCACCGATTCCGACGAAGAACCCGACCCCTGGAACGAGAAATTCGGAAATATCAGCGAAGAACAAAAAGCACAGCCGCAGACAGCGTTAAAATATTGCCCTTATTGCGGAGAAAAAGCGGAAAAAGATTATAAATTCTGTTCATCCTGCGGCAGAGAATTGCCGTGATTATTTGGGGGTAATAAATATGATTTTTATGGCAATTGCTTTTGTTATGTTTGGTGCTTTTTGGCTTGCAATTACAGTTCCGCAAGGGCAATGGCATTTAGCGGCATTCGGTGCAATTTTTGTTGCGGCAGGTGTTTTTCTTGCAGTGGTGGGAATAAAAGATATTATTCTCCGAAAACGCCATGAAAAGAATCCCGAAGAATATGAAGCGATGATCGAAGAAGAGGAAGATGAAGAAAATCCCGAAACTGCGGAATATGAGCGTGAAATGGAAGAAATCAGCGAGTTTGATAACGACAGCGGAATGGGTTACTGTCCGTTCTGCGGAAACTACGCTGTGAACTCCGAAAAAATCTGCGAATCCTGCGGCGAAAAAGTTAATGAATAATTCAGGTAAATAATATGAGTGAAAAAATTATTGAATTTGAAAATGTGTCCTATATTTACGAAACTGAGGACGAGGATGCCCCCGTTGAGGGATTTCCTGCCCTTACCGACGTAAATCTTACAATAAATAAAGGCGAATTTGTAGCTGTTCTCGGTCATAACGGCTCGGGAAAGAGCACCCTTGCGAAGCTTTGCAACGCCATTCTTGAACCCACAAAGGGCAAGGTGACGGTCGAAGGTATCGTTCCCGATACCGAAGAAAAGGCAGATGAGGTGCGCCGTATAGTCGGCATGGTTTTCCAGAATCCCGATAATCAGATTGTTGCAACGATTGTTGAGGATGATGTTGCCTTCGGCCCTGAAAATCTCGGTATTGAGCCTTCTGAAATCCGCAGAAGAGTTGACGATGCTCTCAAATGTGTCAATATGTATGAATTCCGCCACAGAGAGCCCCATAAACTTTCGGGCGGTCAGAAGCAGAGAGTTGCGATTGCAGGCGTTATTGCCATGCAGACCGAGTGCATAGTTCTCGATGAACCCACCGCAATGCTCGACCCCAAGGGCAGAGAAGAAGTTATGAATACCGTCAAGCGTCTTAACAAGGAGATGGGTATAACGGTTGTTACAGTTACCCACTTCATGGATGAAGCAGTTCAGGCGGACAGAGTTATCATCATGGACGGCGGCAGAGTTGTTATGCAGGGAACTCCGAAAGAAGTTTTCTCAAATGTTGAGCTTCTTCGTTCCTATGGTCTTGATGTTCCGCAGTCAACCGAGCTTTGCCATGTTCTCGGAATAAAGGAAGGCGTTCTCGATATTGACGAATGTGTTGAAGAAATCGCCCGTGCAATGGGAGGTGCCTTATGAGTTTTGCAATTGAAACAATAGGTCTTACCCATTATTATTCCAAGGGTACTGTTTCGCAGGTTGCCGCGATAAACGATGTTAATCTTCAGATAAACAAAGGCGAGCTTGTCGGAATTATCGGTCATACGGGTTCAGGAAAGAGCACACTTATTTCCCATTTCAACGGACTTCTGAAGCCCGACAGCGGAAAAATTCTTGTTGACGGTGTTGATATCTGGAAGGATAAGGAAACTCTCAAGAATTCCCGATTCAAGGTTGGTCTTTGCTTCCAGTATCCCGAATATCAGCTTTTTGAAGAAACAGTATATAAAGATATTGCTTTCGGACCGAAGAATATGAAACTTTCCGAAAGTGAAATAAAAGAAAGAGTTCTCCGTGCGGCGGCTTTTGTCGGCGTCAAGGCAGAGCATCTTAATAAATCGCCTTTTGACCTTTCAGGCGGCGAAAAAAGAAGAGTTGCAATTGCAGGCGTAATGTCAATGCAACCCGAAGTTCTTATTTTCGATGAACCTGCGGCAGGTCTTGACCCCAAAGGCAGAGCGGATTTGATAAATCTTATCAAAAACTACAGAAATCAGACGGGCAGCACCGTTATCATAGTTTCCCACAGCATGGAAGATATCGCCGAAATGGCGGACAGAGTTATTGTTATGAACAAATCATCCGTTGCCATGCAGGGAACTGTTGACGAAGTTTATTCAAGAGGCGAAGAGCTTCGTGCGATGGGTCTTAATGTGCCCGAAATCACGGAGATTTTTGCAAAGCTCCGTGCAAAAGGAATTGATGTGCCTTCAAATGTTTACACAGTTGAACAGGGCGCAGAGATACTCCGCAATCTCATGGAGAGGAGGAGTGCGAAATGATAAGAGACATAACCATCGGTCAGTATTATCCCGGAAAATCCGTGCTTCATAATCTCGACCCGAGAATCAAGCTTATCGCAACATTCTGGCTTATCGTTGTTATCTTTCTTTGCAAAAGCTTCTTTTCTCTCGGTTTGATTACACTCACGGCGATCGTTGCGGCGGCTCTTTCAAAAGTTCCCGCAAAGATGATTCTCAAGAGCCTTAAGCCGATTGTGATCATTCTTATCTTCACCGCCATACTCAATGTTTTTTACACGGAAGGCGGAAGAACCTATTTTGAATGGTGGCAGATAAAGATAACCGAAAAAGGCGTCAACACAGCCATTTTCACAATGGTGAGAATAGTCAGCCTTGTTGTTATCAGCTCTCTTCTGACTTATACCACCACTCCAACAATGCTTACCGATGCGCTTGAAAGAATACTTTCACCCCTAAAGGTTTTCAAAATCAAGGTTCATACCCTTGCAATGATGATGACTCTTGCGCTCCGATTCATTCCCACTCTTATTGAAGAAATCGACAGAATAATGAATGCGCAGAAAGCAAGAGGCGCTGACCTTGAAACAGGCAGTCTTATCCAGCGCGCAAAGGCACTTGTTCCGATTTTTATACCGCTCATGGTTTCTTCATTCAGAAGAGCATATGAGCTTGCATTTGCAATGACATGCCGCTGCTATACAGGCGGCGAGGGCAGAACCCGTATGAAGCAGATGAAAATTGCCGCAAGAGACATTGTTGCAATCATTGTTTGCGCAGTTATAACAGCGGGTGTTATCGTGCTCAATATATTCTTTGATGCGGTGATCTGATGAAAAGAAATCTTCTTCTTACAATTTCATTTGATGGCACGGCTTATCACGGTTGGCAGGTTCAGGAAAATGCCGTAACCGTTCAGCAGACCTTGCAGGATGCGCTCGAGCATATCTGTTCAAACCGTGATAATATTGTCGGCTGTTCAAGAACCGATTCGGGTGTTCATGCGAATATGTATTGCTGCAATATCAGAACAGAAAGCGCAATCGAATGCAAAAAGCTTGTCGGTGCGCTCAATGCGGTTTTGCCCAGAGATATTGCCGCTCTTGATTGCCGTGAAGTCGACTATGATTTCCATGCAAGGTATGATTGCAAGTCAAAAGAATATATTTATAAAATATGGAATTCACCCAATAAAAACCCGTTCCTTTATAACCATTCTCTCCACTATAAATATCCGCTCGATGAAAAGTTCCTTTCCGAGCAGGCAAAGGATTATATCGGAACTTACAGATTCGATTCGTTCTGTGCGGCAGGAAGCAGCGTTTGCGACACCGAAAGAACGGTTATGAACGCCAGCGTTGAGCGTGACGGAGATATGGTGATTTTCAGAGTTGAAGCCAACGGATTTTTATATAATATGGTTCGTATAATGACGGGTACACTCATTGATATTTCAAGGGGTAAAATCCCTGCAGATTCAATTAAGAATATCATTCTCGCAGAAAACCGTTTTGCCGCAGGTCATACAGCACCTGCCCACGGTTTGTATCTCAACAAGATTTATTATTGACGGGAGGGGGATATATGGCTGAGAAAAAGATAATCAATTTGGCAAAAAAACGAAATGCAAAAACAGCCAAAAAGATGCTTAAGATATTAAGAATTCCGCTTGTTGTTCTTGTTGTTGCGGCGGCTCTGTTCCTGAGTATGAGGCTCGTGGGTGATGTTGCTGTTTCAAACATAACAGACGGAGTGCGACAGATTAAAACAGTTTTCACAAAGAGCGACGGATATCCCTATCCGCTCGATACTCTCAATTTCAGAAATGTTGTTTCTATGGGCGGCGGACCGATTGTTGTTTATGATGATTCAACGCTTGTTATGAATCCGTCAGCGGATGAAGTTTTTACCATGCCGCTCGGATATGCCGATTCAAAAGCGGTGACCCGTAACGGCAGAGCGCTGATTTACAGCCCTTCTTCAAATGAGGTTATTCTTCAGAGTAAAACCGAAAAACTCGGCAGTATAACAGAAGAAGCTCCCGTGACCGTTGTTGCTCTTTCAGATAACGGCGGTTTTGCAACATCGCATTCCGCAAACGAAAATCAGAGCGTGCTTTCTGTTTATAACAACAGATTCAAAAAGATTTTCCAATGGAATTGCTCTCAGGAATTCATAACGGATATCTCGCTTTCGGATAACGGAAAAAAAGTTGCTGTTACCGCAACAGGCGTTGAAAATGCAGAAATTTATACCCGAGTAATCGTGTTTGATGTAAACAAAGCAGAACCTATCGCGGATATGAAATACAGCGGAACAATGTTCCTTCGTGTTGTTTACACCGAGTCAGATAAAATCATTGCCGTCGGTGATAACAAAACCGTTGTTCATAACAAAAAGGGCGAAGTGATTGATGAGCTTGTCTATTCTGAAGACAGCCTGATTTCCGTTTGTGCCGATGACAGGGGCAACACAGCGGTGTGTTATAAGGAATTCGGCGGCTCAAAAACGGGAATCGCAAGATTCTCAAGCAGCGGCAAGAAAACCTGCTCAATCGTTGTTGACGGTATGCCTGATTGCATGGCGGCTTATTCGGGTAGAATAGCAGTTGCTTCGGGCAACAACATCACCGTTTATTCTTCAAACGGCAAGGAATCGAAAACGATTGAAACCGAAAGCCCCGTTGCAAGAATATTTATCTGCTCAGGTACGGTTTATACCGTCGAGGGCGGCTCAATCTATAAATACTAAAGGGGGAG
>JAZQTZ010000021.1:0-24655 GCA_045631105.1 Acutalibacteraceae bacterium | reverse complement strand
AACCTTGTACTGCTTGCCGCCTGTTTCAATAATTGCGTACATCGGAATTCATTCCTTTTCTTTAAGACTCGCTATTCTCGTAACTCTTATAGTTGGGTTACCGGAGGCACAGGAAACCTGTTTTTGGGCATAACTCACCCGCCCCGAATATGCGGCATGGAAGATTATATCACAACAATCAAGTGTTGTCAAATCTTTTTTTATTATTTTTTAAAAAAATCAATTTTTATCAACAGGCTCATAATTCACCTGCTGATACTCTGTGTTTTCGGGTTCTTCGGGAATAACAAGAGCAACGATGAGATAGATTATAATCGGACATCCGAGCACAAAAAGAGAAAGAAGAACATAGATAATTCTGAGGATTGTTGCATCAACACCAAAATACTTTGCGAATCCGCCGAGCACTCCGAAAATCTTTCGGTCAGTTTTGCTTCTGTAAAGTTTTCTTTCCATTTTTTCATTCTCCTTATCTGTTTTGTATATCCGCTGCCGTAAGAGTGTTTCTCATGAGCATAGCAATCGTCATGGGACCAACACCGCCGGGCACGGGAGTTATGAATGATGCCTTATCTTTAACATCATCAAAATCAACGTCGCCGCAGAGCTTACCGTTTTCATCTCTGTCCATACCTACGTCGAGAACGATTGCGCCTTCCTTGACCATATCGGCTTTAACAAACTTTGCAATACCGACTGCGGCAACAAGAATATCCGCCTGCTTTGTTATTTCGGCAAGGTTAACCGTCTTTGAGTGGCAAATTGAAACGGTTGCATTTCTTGCAAGCATGAGCATCGCCATGGGTTTTCCGACGATATCGCTTCTGCCAATGATAACACAATGTTTGCCTGTGGGGTCTATGTTTTCATATTCGAGGAGCTTTACCATGCCCATCGGGGTGCAGGGAACAAGCTCACCGTTACCGATTGAAAGTCTGCCGACGTTTTCGGGATGGAAGCAGTCAACATCCTTTTCGGGAAGAATTCTTTCAAGAACTGCATTTTTATCAATATGTTTGGGAACGGGAAGCTGGCAGAGAATGCCGTTGACTTCCTTATCTGCATTGAGTTTGTCGATAAGTTCAAGCAGTTCTTCGGTTGTTGTTTCTTCGGGAAGCGCGTATTCAAGAGAACGCATGCCCGTTCTTTCGCAAGCGGCTTTTTTATTGTTTACATAAATGCGGCTTGCGGGATCGCTTCCGACGATTATAACTGCAAGAGTAGGCAGAACGCCCTTTTCTTTAAGAACAGCAACCTGCTCTGCAATTTTATCGAGATTATATTCTCTTACAGCCTTGCCGTCAAATATCTTTGCCACGGGACTCACTCCTCCTCTTTTATTACATTATTAATATTCGTTTCTGCAGTTTTGACTTCTGCAGTTTCTTCATTCTTTTTTGATTCAGCTTCTTTTTTGAGTTCTTCTTCAAGGAAGAAATCAACGCCGTCGATGGGTTTGGGATTCTTTGTAAATTTTATAAGAAGAACAACAAGCAGAATTGCGCAAACTATTGCAATTGCTAACGAAAGAGCCTGAGAAACACGGATTGTTGTGCCTGCGATATAGAGGCTGTCTGTTCTGAGACCTTCAACAACCGTTCTTTCAACGCCGTACCAGATACCGTAGCAGAGTGCAATCTGTCCGCTGAATTTTCTCGCCTTGCGGCAGATAATATAGAGAACAAGAACTCCGAGAAGACACCATATTGACTCATAGAGGAAGGTCGGATGAACAAACTTTTCGGGATCAACATAGAAACCTTTTTCTGCATGGAGTGACTGATTTCTGATTATATCCGCAGCAATTTTTTCGCTCCACATACCCCAGGGCATTTCTGTGTTGATACCGAAAGCTTCCTGATTTGTGAAGTTGCCCCATCTGCCGATACCCTGACCGATAAGAAGGCTCATCGAAGCGATATCAAACAGATTCCAGAAATTCATTTTGCGGACTTTACATACAACATATGCAGCAAGAACACCGCCGATAATTCCGCCGTAGATAGCAAGACCGCCGTTCCATATCTGCGGTATTTCAGAAAGATGTTCACCATAGTAATCCCATTTTGAGAAAACATAGTAAAGTCTTGCACCGACAATACCTGCAAGAGTTCCGTAGATAAGAACATCGACCATTTTATCGAGGCTCATCTTCCATTTATAAGCCATTCTGCCGCCGAAAAGAACGGCAAGCAGAAATCCGAAAGCGATGATTGCGCCGTAGAATTTGATGCTGACATCAATTCCGAAAATTGAAAAATCAGCAAGAGTGCTCGGCACTTCAAAGCCTCTTTCAATTCCGTTGAAATATACTATCGTGTAATCGGACATTTATTATTCCTCCCTTATTCGATGGGACTGATAACGGAAAGCGCCGATGCATCTTCCTTAAGCACAGCAAGTCTTTCCTGAGCCTTTTCGAGGGTTATGCTCTTGCAGGCTTCAAGTTCTGCAAAGGGTTCATAACCGTTGAAATAAAGATTCATCATGAGGTTTGCCGTGTCATCAATATCGTTATAACCCATAACCATTCTGCCGTAAGTTTTGCGCTTTGCTCTTTCGAATGCAACAGGGTCAATCCCCTCTTTCTGCATTCTCTTTATTTCCTCACGGAGAATTGAAGCTGTTTTATCGGGATCGGCACTTGTTCCGCCCATCATAACACACGAAAAACCGTAGCCGTTGAAAAGCTCAGTTCCGAAACCGAGGTCAATGAGTTCTTCATCGAGAAGTCTTTTATAGAGCGGTGACGATTTGCCTGCGATTGCTTCAAGCATTATCTGGGATGCAAGTTCATCTTCAAGAGAAAGAAGAGGTTCTGAAATATCTTCTTTGAAACCGAGAAGGAACTGCTTACATGCAACAGAGAGCTTTTCTTCGATATAATCCCTGACGGGTTTTGCGCTCTCTTTTTCGAATTTTCTTTCGATTTTTTTGCCGTCGGTTTCTTTGATATTCTTTTCAACAATATCAAAAACGGTCTGCGGTTCAATCGCACCGACAACGCAAAGCACCATGTTTGCAGGATTATAGAAATTCTTATAAAGTCTGTAAAGCAGGTCGGCATCAATCTTTGCGATTGAATCCTGAGTTCCTGCGATATCGATTCTTACGGGATGCTTTTCATAAAGAGCTTTGAGGAGATTGAACATAACCTGCCAGTCGGGTAAGTCCTGATACATTCTGATTTCCTGACCGATAATCCCCTGCTCTTTTTCAACGGTTTCCTGAGTAAAATAAGGATTGCGCACAAAATCAAGAAGAATTTCAAGCGACTCCTCTATATTTTCCGAACCTTTGAAAAGATAGGCTGTTTTTTCAAAGCTTGTGTAAGCATTTGCACTTGCACCCGTTTTTGCAAATCGTTCAAAAGCGTTGAGGTCTTCGCTTTCAAAAAGCTTGTGTTCAAGGAAATGAGCTGTACCTTCGGGAATGGTTTCAAATTCACCCGAATCATTCTGCACAGCGGTGTCAATCGAGCCGTATTTAACGCCGAAAACCGCATAAGCGGAAGAGTAGCCTTTTTTAGGCATAACTCTTATTTCAAGACCCGAAGGATGAACGGCAGAAAAAACTGTTTCGCCGAGCTTTTCGTTTGTAAGCTGCTTAATCTTCATTTTCTGCCTCCTCCTGAGCTTTGAGCATGAATATTGTGTCAATTGAAAGCTTCTTTGCAGCTTCGCAGACCTGCTCCATTGTTATTTTTTCAACGCCCTCTGCTCTGCTTTCGGGGGTAACGATTTCTTCTTCAAGCACCTGAGCGGCATACCATGCGCAGATACTTTCGGGAGTTGTGAGAGTATATCTTTCTTTGAGCGAACGCTTTGAGGATTCGAGAACTTCGGGATCGGTTTTACCGTTTCTCAAATCGTTAAGCTGGCTTAAGATTTCTGCTGAAACCTTCTTTTCCTTATCGGTATCTATTCCGCCTTCAACAAGCACGATTCCTTTGCTTGCAACAAGTTTTGACCAGCAATAATAAGCGAGGCTGAGTTTTTCGCGGACATTCATGAAAAGCTTCGAATAAGTGCCCATTCCGAAAATATCGTTCATAACAATTATTGCATCGATATTATCTCTGCTGTTTTCCATGCCTGCTCTGAAACCGATAACGAGCTTTCCCTGATTGACGGGATAGGTTTCCTCATATCTGTTGAAATGTCTGCCTCTTTTGATGAATACCGTTTGAGGTTTCACGGGGTTTCTTTCGATTTTCTCAAATTTCTTTGTGAAAATGTCAGCAATTTTATCCGACGCACTTCCGACAACTGTAATCTGGAAAACAGCTGTTGAAAGCATGTTTTTCCATGCAGAATAAACATCCGCCATTTTTACGGCTTTGATTTCTTCAATAGTGCCGTATTTATCCTTGCCGTATGCCTCATTTGAGCACATATATTCAATGCATTTATGGAAAGCATAGGTGCGCTTATCATTGAGTTCTTCTTCTATGCGCTGAATAAGAAGTCTTTTTTCTGCATTGAGGTTGTCTGTGCCAAAACTTCCGCTTTTGCAGTTCGGATTGAATATCATACCTGCAAGAAGCTCTGCGCACTGCTCTGCAATGCTTTCATCGGTCAGAGCAAAACGGTCATCAAGGCAGGTGAGCGAAAGAGAAAGCACCTGAGATTCGCCGATTTTGGTTACGCTTGCGGATAAACTTGCGCCGTAAAGCTCATCGAGTTTTCCGTTGAGAAGCGAAAAATCGGGATATTCCTTGCAAGAACGCTTGAGAAGATATATGAGGAGCGAATTTGCCGCCATTTTTTCATCCATGGGTAACGCCATGGAAACGGATATTCTGCCTGTTTTAAAACTGTCTGTTTCAACCGAAACAAAACGCACCTGCTCAGCTATATTTCTTATCTGAGGCATTGTGTCACTTCCTAAAATTTTTTATTTATTATTCCACGAAATCAGATGTCGCATACCGCAACGTCTTCATAAGTTTCTCTTTTAACGACCAATCTTGCTTCTCCGTCTTTTATCATAACAACGGGGGGCTTGGGAATTCTGTTATAATTTGATGCCATTGAGTAGTTATATGCGCCTGTTGAAAGAACAGCAAGGATATCGCCGGGCTGAACATCCTGGAGCTTTGTATTCTCCTGAATAAGGTCACCGCTTTCGCAGCACTTACCTGCGATTGTTACCGTTTCCGTTCTTTCTTCGTCTGCTTTGTTGGCGCAAACAGCCTGATAATCAGATTTATAAAGAGCATATCTCGGATTATCGGTCAGGCCGCCGTCAATTGAAACGTAGGTACGGATATCGGGGATTTCCTTGACTGCACCAACGGTATAGAGAGTTATACCTGCCGCACCGACGATTGACCTGCCCGGTTCAATATGGATAAACGGAACTTTGAGCCCGAGCTTTTCGCAATACTCATGAACAGTCTTTGAAACCGTTTTCATATATTCACCGAAAGGCTTGGGATTATCGCTTTCAAGATATTTGATGCCGAAGCCGCCGCCGAGATTGAGTTCTTCAAGTTCAACACCTGTCTGCGCTTTAACATCGGCAAAAAGCTCGAGCATAACTTTTGCGGCAAGTTCAAACGGGTCGATATCAAAAATCTGCGAACCGATATGGCAATGAAGTCCGCAAAGTTTTATATTTGACATTTCAAGGGCTGTTTTAACAGCTTCCATAGCTTCGCCCGTTTCAAGAGCAAAACCGAATTTTGAATCAATCTGCCCCGTTTTGACAAAATCATGGGTATGAGCATCAATACCGGGCTTTATTCTGAACATGATTCCCACGGTTTTTCCGAGCTTTGCGGCAATTTCGTTCAAAGTTTTAAGCTCTGTTATATTATCAACGATGACTCTGCCGACGTTATTTTCAACAGCCATTTCAAGCTCTGCATAAGTTTTGTTGTTACCGTGAAAAGCGATTTTTTCGGCAGGAAAATTTACCGAAAGCGCCGTATAAAGCTCTCCGCCCGAAACAACATCAACGCCGATGCCTTCCGATGCGCAGATTCTGTAAATTTCTTTGCAGCTGAAAGCCTTGCTTGCATAATGCACCATGCCCTTGCCGCCATAATTTTCGTCTATGGAATTTCTGAATTCCCTGATGTTTTTTCTGATTTCATTTTCATCATAAACATAAACGGGAGTTCCGAATTCTTTTGATATTTCAACGGTATCACAGCCGCCGACAGTCAGATGACCTTTTTCATTGACTGAGATACAATCCGAAACGAACATAATATTTCCTCCTCAGACAGCCTTTTCGATAACTGCCTTCATTTCTTCAACACCCGTGCCCTTGATTGCCGAAAACTCGATGCGTTTGATATCGGCATAATCTGCAAGCTCGGTTTCAAGAGCTTCTCTTCTCTTTTCGGTTTCCGTTTTGTTAAGCTTATCGCATTTCGTGAGCGCAATAACAAAAGGAATACCCGTTTCCTTAAGGAAGTTGAGCATTATCATATCGTCAGCCGACGGTGCATGACGCATATCGATAAGCTGAATAACAAGAGCGATGTTTCTTTCCGACTGAAAATAGCCTTCCATAAGTTCAGCCCATCTTTTCTTTTCTGCCTGTTCACGCTTTGCGTAACCATATCCGGGAAGGTCAACGAAATAAACGCCGTCACCCTTGAAGAAATTGACCGTTATTGTTTTACCGGGAACAGAGCTGACTCTTGCAAGGTTTTTTCTGTTGAAAAGCTTATTTATAAGCGATGATTTTCCGACATTTGAACGACCCGAAAAAACTATTTCCGCTTCTCTTGAAGGAGGAAGCTGTTTCGATGTGCCGTAAGCTGCCGTAAATTCTGTTTTATCAAATCTCATAATTCTATCCTTTACTGTGCTATTGTTGCACGTGAAGATTTTGCAGCCTCAACGGGAGCAGCCTTTTTATTTTTGGATTTTTCTTCCTTTTCAAGGGCGATTTCCCAAACCTCATCAACTGTTCTGACAGGTCGAAATGTTATTTTTTCCTTAACAACTTCATCAACCTCATCAAGGTCGGAAACGTTATCATAAGGAATAACAACCGTGGTTATGCCTGCTCTGTAAGCTGCCATTGATTTTTCTTTAAGACCGCCGATGGGAAGAACTCTGCCTCTGAGAGTGATTTCACCCGTCATGGCAACATCCTTGCGTACCTTTATGCCCGTCAGCGCAGAAACAAGCGAGGTTGCGATTGTTACGCCTGCGGAAGGACCGTCCTTCGGAGTTGCGCCCTCAGGAACATGGATATGAATATCGTTTTCTTTATAGAAATTGCCGTTGAGCGGAAGTGCATCTGCCTTTGAGCGTATATAGCTCACTGCCGCCTTTGCGCTCTCCTGCATAACATCACCGAGCGAACCTGTAAGCTCGAGTTTTCCGCTTCCCTTGAGAACTGCTGTTTCGATTTCAAGCATATCACCGCCGACGCTTGTCCATGCAAGACCGTTAACAACACCGATTTCATTTTCTTTTATCATGTTATCGGCTTTATAACGGCGGGTTCCGAGATATTCTTCAACATCTTCAGGTTTAACCGAAATCTTTTCCGCGCCGTTTTCAACAACCTCCATTGCAGCTTTTCTGCAAACAGCGGCAATTTTCTGTTCAAGCGCTCTGACGCCTGCTTCACGGGTATAACCTTCAATGATAAGTCTTAACGCTTTATCGGTTATTCTCATCTTGCTTGCGGTCAGACCGTGGCGCTTTATCTGCTTGGGAATGAGATGCTTTTTGGCAATATGGAATTTTTCTTCCGCAGTATAACTTCCGAGCTCGATTATTTCCATTCTGTCACGAAGCGGGTCGGGAATGTTCGACTCAACATTCGCTGTTGTTATAAACATTACCTTGCTCAAATCAAAAGGAAGTTCTATATAGTGGTCTCTGAAAGTTGAATTCTGTTCGGGATCAAGAACTTCAAGGAGCGCAGAGGTAGGGTCGCCCTTATAGTCTGACGAAAGTTTATCAACCTCATCAAGAAGCACAAGCGGATTGCTTGAACCTGCCTGCTGCATGGCGTTGATAATTCTGCCAGGCATAGAACCGATATATGTTTTTCTGTGGCCTCTGATTTCCGCTTCGTCTTTTACACCGCCGAGAGAAATTCTCACATAATCTCTGCCTGTTGCGCTTGCAATTGAGCGGGCAATCGAGGTTTTACCGACACCCGGAGGACCGACAAGGCAGATAATCTGCCCCTTGATATCGGGAGCAAGAACTCTGACGGAAAGATATTCAAGAATTCTCTTTTTTACCTTTTCAAGACCGTAGTGGTCATTTTCAAGAGTTTTACGGGATTTTGATATATCCGTGTTTTCTTCTTTCATATTGTCCCAAGGAAGCGAAATGCAGGTTTCTATGTAGTTTCTGCTGACTGCCGCTTCAGGTGAATGGGAAGAATATTTTTCAAGTCTGTCACATTCCTTGAAGAGCTTTTCCTTGACTTCATCGGAGGCTTTAAGATTGAATATTGATTCTCTGAAAGAGCTTAATTCTTCTTCGTGCGAAGTTCCGCCGCCGAGCTCCTCGGAAATAACCTTTATCTGCTCGCGAAGATAATATTCTCTCTGATTCTTATCAATCTGTTCCTGAACCTTTTCGTTGATATCTGCTTCAATAGTCAGAAGATTGCTTTCATTTGCGAGAAGAACACACATTTCTTCAAGTCTTCTGATTGGATTTATTGTTGAAAGAACAGACTGTCTGTCCTCATATTCAAGCATGATGTTGCCTGCAATATAGTCAGCAAGTTCACCGGGTTCATTTTTCTGCATAACACCCGTCATAACATCGGCAGGCATCTGAGGAGCACAATCGGAATACTCTGCAAAAACATCCTTAGTGTGGCGCACAAGAGCTTTTGCATATTCGCTGTCCTCTTCCTTCACTTCAGGTTCATCGATGGGAAAAATCATCGCTTTGAGATAATTCTTTCCTGCACCGACACCTTCAACAAGCCTTGCTCTGTAAAGTCCTTCAACAGCAACTCTGACATTTCCGCTCTTTCCGGGAAGCTTAAGAACCTGCTTCACGCTTGCAACAACGCCGATTTCATAAAGCTCACTGTAATCGGGGTCATCAACAGAAATATCCTTTTGTGTAACAAGGAAAATTTCCTGATCTGTATCCATAGCCTTACGGAGTGCATTGATTGATTTTTCCCTGCCGACATCAAAATGAATGAACATATCGGGGAAAACAACAAGTCCTCGCAACGCAACCGCGGGCATTATTCTTATTTTTTCATCTCTGGTCATATATATCTCCTTTTAGGGTCTTCGCCTGTTTTTGCTTATAATAATACTATCTTAGCATAATATTATATATTATTATAATCAAATCGTCAACACCATTAAAGAGATAAATAATTATAAAATTGATAACAATATGTAAACAAAAAGCAGCCTGCCGTAGCAAGCTGCTCTGATTATCAGAATAACATATTCAGAATAACATTAAAGAAAAGCTGGAAATATCTGATAATATCATTAAAGATACCGATGATACCGTCGGTAATATTTGAGATATTGTTTCCTACCTCGACAGTTCCGTAACCGGGAAGAATGCCGTTGTTATCATCAACGCCGTCATGGTCAACGGCAAATGAATAGATAAGAGGAGAAACGATTGCAAGAAGGAGATATTCAACGGGAGTTACACCGCCGAGAATATTCGTTGCAAGCTTTGTGATATCCGTAACAAATGAATCTGTTCCGAAATTCTTGAAGATTTCGTTTGCAGCTTCAAAGAAAACCTCATCCGCAAGATTTGCAAGGTCATCGCGAAGAACAAGAGCAACAAGACGAAGGAAGATTGTTACCTCTGTTGTGCTGAAAGTGAAGGATTCGCTGCCTGCGTAATGAGCGGCAACAAGTTCAAGAGCAACATCCCAACCTGTTTCGTAATCGCTGTCGGGAATATCAATGTTATATTCAGCTGCAAGCTGCTGAATTCCGCCTTCTCCGTAGAGGGGTTCTTCAAGAATCTTTCTGAGACCGCCGACTGCTGTATTTACAAGGTCATAGAAGATTGAATCCTCTGCGATACCCATCTGCTCCATCTTGAGAGAGCGGGTAAGTCTCCACTGAACGCCCGCCTTAAGGAAGCCCTTTGAATAATCGTTAAGACCTGCATTCATAAGGTCAAGCTGTTCCTGTGAATATCCCTTGACTGCAGCTGAAAGAGCTTCTGTGTCAAGCTTATCAACAGTCTTTGCTTCGTATTTTATTTCATCATCTGTGAGTTCGAAATATCTGTACTGAAGAGGATACATTGTGAGCGATGTTGTTGCAAAGTCATAGATAACGTTGCCGAGTGTGCTTGTGTATGTTGCGGCATCGCTGCAATGCTCATGGCCTGTGAAAACAAGCTTGATTCCCCAGTTTGCAAAAAGGTCTGCTGTTGAGAGATGGAACTGAACAATAAAGTCCTTGCTGAAAATGCTCTGAACGGGCATATGGTCAAGAAGGTTATGATGCATCATGAGAATAGGATGTCTGCCGTCCTTCTTTGCCTGCTGTGCCTGCTTTCTGACCCAATCCATTTTCTCTGCCGACATACCGTCACCCGTTGATTTGTCGGGGTCACAGCTGTCAAGAGAAATGAGTCTGTATTTATCGCCAAGGTTTGCGGTATATGAGCAGTTATCTTCAACAACGGTAAGAGCTTCGGCATAACCGAAATCATGATAGATTTCTTTGAAATCGTCGATAGTTGTTTCGCAGTTGACACCTGCATCATGGTTACCGACGGTAACATAAATCTGTTTGCCTGTTTTTTCTTCAAACGCCTTGAACTTTGCGGCAACATCATAATGCTCCTGAGCAATAACTTTTCCGTTATCGGCAAGGTCACCTGAAATAAGAACGAACTCAATATTGTCGTCTTCTGCGCACTGATTGAGGAATTCATCAATAATCCAGCCGCTTTCGTTTTCCATTGCGGCACGGCGGTTTGCGTACCAATAAATTTCATCATCAATTTCGCCGCTTGCGGTGAGTTCTTCTTCGGGAACATTATAGTGAAGGTCAGAAGCTACTGCAAATTTCAGAGCATCGTCGGTTTCTGTTGCCATTGCAACGGAAACGGATGAAACAAGAATAAGTGCTGAAAGAACAAAACATAAAATCTTTTTCATTTTTACACCTCTCTGTTATATCTTCATAATTCCGAGTGCATCAAGAATTGAGGAAATGAGAATAAGAACGATGCAAACAGGAGCAACATACTTTATAACAATTGTGAAAAGGGTCTTGCTCTTGAATTCACCCGTAAGCTCAATTTCTTCAATAAGGCACTTGGGTTTGATAACATAGCCGATAAAAATACAAGTGAGCAATGCAACAATAGGCATGAGAATACTGTTGCTTACGAAGTCAAACATATCGAGAATTGACATTCCGCCAAGTGATACAGAGCTCCAAACGCCGAAGCCGAGAGACGAGGGAAGACCGAGAACTACGCTGAAAATAAGAACTGCAATGCAGGTTGCTTTTCTGTTCCAACCGAACTTATCTCTGATGATTGAAACAACGGTTTCCATAAGAGAAATCGAGGATGTAAGAGCTGCAAAAAGAACAAGAAGGAAGAAAAGTGCACCGATAAATGTGCCGCCCTTCATGCTTTCGAAAACCTTGGGAAGAGTGATAAACATGAGTCCGGGGCCTTTACCGAGAGCTGATTCATCGCCGCCTGAGAATGCAAAAACTGCGGGGATAATCATAAGACCTGCGAAAAATGCAATGCCTGTGTCAAAAATTTCAATCTGTCTTACCGACTTTTCAAGGTTAACATCTTTCTTCATGTATGAACCGTAGGTAATCATAATACCCATGGCAAGTGACATTGAATAGAAAAGCTGACCCATTGCGGAAAGAACGGTTGTTGCCGAGAACTTGCTGAAATCGGGTGTGAGATAGTATTTTACGCCATCCATTGCGCCAGGAATAAACATAGCGTAAATCGCAATAAACAGTGTCAGAACAACAAGAACGGGCATCATTATCTTGCTGACCTTTTCTACACCTTTTTCAACGCCGAGAAGAACAACCAACGCCGTAAGTCCGATGAAGAGAAGGAACCAGCCTATAGGTTCAATGGGCTTTGAGATAAAACCTTCAAAAAATCCGTCTGCCGCTGCTTCGTGAATTCCGCCGCTCACAAAAACTGCAAGATACTTCGAAACCCAACCGCCGATTACTGAATAATACGGCAGAATAAGTGCGGGAATAATTGCCGCAATAACACCGATAAATGAATACTTTTTGTTAAGGTCTGCAAATGCTCCGATTGCACTTTTGCCTGTTTTTCTTCCGAGTGCGATTTCACCGCACATAAGCGCAAAGCCGAAAGTCACCGCAAGAATAAGATACACGAGAAGGAAAATTCCTCCGCCGTATTTAGCCGCAAGATAAGGGAAACGCCAGATGTTGCCGAGACCTACCGCTGAACCTGCGGCAGCAAGAACAAATCCGATTTTTCCGGTAAAGCTGCTTCTTTTTTCGCTCATAATAACCTCCTGATAACTTTTTTACAAAGCAAATAATAGATGCTTATTATCTCATATTTAAAAATAATTTACAAGTATTTATAATAAATTTTATAAAAAATGTTTAAAAATGTCAAAAACTATTGATAGTCATATTAAACCGTGATAGAATTTCCGAGAGGTGATATAAAAATGAACCTGAACGATATGATTTTTACAAATAATGAAAAACCGCTTGAAAAGATGCCCGAAAACGGCGGATATACCGCTATTTTCAGAAAGATCGGCGTTATTGGCGACAGCCTTTCTTCGGGCGAATTCGAAAGCCGTGATAAAGACGGCAACAAGGGTTACCATGATTATTTTGAATATTCCTGGGGGCAGAATCTTGCAAGACTCTGCGGAAGCACCTGCTATAATTTTTCAAGAGGCGGCATGACCGCAAAAGAATACTGCGAAAGCTTCGCAGACAACATGCGTTTCTGGGACCCTCAGTATGCCTGCCAATGCTATATTATTGCTCTCGGCGTAAATGACATACAGAATCAGAATCAGGAAATCGGCTCAATAAATGATATAGATCCCGATGACTACACAAAAAACAATAAAACCTTTATGGGTTATTATGCCCAAATAATCCAGCATGTTAAAAAAATTCAGCCCAGAGCAAAATTCTTTCTCATGACAATGATGAGAGAAAGCGGAAATCACCGTATCCGAGAAAAAACAGAGCTTCACAGAAAAGCGCTTTTTGAGCTTGCCGATTATTTCGACAACACCTATGTGCTTGATTTCTTCACCTACGGCCCCAATTATGATGAAGACTTCCGCAAAAAATTTTATATGGGCGGACACCTTAATCCCATGGGATATGTTCTCACGGCACATATGGTTGCATCTTATATCGACTATGTTATCCGTCACAATTTTGAAGATTTCAAAGAAGTCGGCTATATCGGAACAGATTTGAGTTATATTGAATAAACAAAAAACCTGTGCATTTTACATTGCACAGGTTTTCTTTTTATTCGCTGATTTTTTCTGCGTATGCAAGGGCTTCGTCGATATTCGGAAGGAAATTTTCCTCTCCTACTTCATCGTAGAAACCTGCTTTTTTCATAACCGAAAGGGGCTGTTCGTTTGTATGCGAAAAAACAAGGGTACGGTCTGATATTTTGCATGTTGAATAAATTTCATTCAGTGCACGCATTGCAGTTGAATCAAGTGCAGGAACATTTCTCATTCGGAGAATAACAACCTTTATCCCCTCTTCAAAAGTGATTGAATTGAATTTTTCCGAGGATGCAAAGAACATCGGGCCTTCAAATTCAATAACAGTTGTATGTTCGGGAATTTCCTTAAGTCTATCGCTGTCAGACGCATTTTCTCCGCCTTTTGTCCATGTTCTGATGCTTGCAACATCAGCCATTCTCTTCATGAAGAGAACAACTGCAATAATCATACCGACTGCAATTGCAACAACAAGGTCGAAAACAACCGTCAGAACAAAGGTAACAACAAGGGCGATGATATCGTTCTTGGGTGCGGTTTTGCAGATTTTAACAAACTGTCTCCACTCGCACATATTATAGGCAACCATAAAGAGAATTGCGGCGATTACGGGCATGGGAATCCATGCGGCATAAGGCATAAGAACAACAAGAACAAGCAGAAGCACGAGGGCATGAACAATGCCTGCAACGGGAGTTCTTCCGCCGTTTTTAACATTTGCGGCTGTTCTTGCGATTGCGCCAGTTGCGGGAATACCGCCGAAAAGTCCCGAACAGATATTACCGACACCCTGAGCAATAAGCTCGGTGTTTGAATTATGCTTATCCTTAATCATTCCGTCGGAAACAACGCACGAAAGAAGCGATTCAATACCTGCAAGAATCGCAATTGTGAATGCACTGGGAACAAGCTGTTTTACGGCATCAAAGCTGAATTCAGGGAGTGTAAATTTGGGCAAATCACGGGAGATTGTGTAGAGATCGCCGACCGTATTAACTTCCATATCAAACACTTTTACAACAACCACACCGACTACAACAGCGATAAGAGAACCTGGAATTTTCTTGCTGATTTTGGGCCATACGATAAGAATCGCAAGTGCGATTGCACCCATAAGAAGAGCCTGCCAGTTGATTGTTGTGATTGAATGAGCAATCGCTTCAACCTTTTCAGCAGTTTCAACCGTCGGCATACCCTCAGGGAATGTAAGACCGAGAAAATCCTTTATCTGACCGATAACTATCGTCAGAGCGATACCTGATGTGAATCCCGTTGTTATCGTGTGCGGAATATATTTGATAAGCGAACCGAAACGGAACACACCCATAAGGATGAGAATCAGACCTGCCATAAGAGTTGCGATAACAAGTCCGCTTGTTCCGAACTGGGCAACAATGCCTGCAACTATCGTTGCAAAAGCCGCCGTGGGACCCGAAATATTAACGTTACTGCCGCCAAGGAATGCAATAACAAAACCTGCAACAATGGCGGTGTAGATACCCTTTTCGGGCGAAACACCCGAAGCAATCGCAAGAGCAATTGAAAGCGGAAGAGCGATAATCGCAACGATAACACCTGCAACAAGGTCATTCACAAACTGTTTCTTGCTGTAGCTTTTGATTGATGAAAATAATTTCGGCTGAAATATATTCATAGCAATTCTCCGTATAATTAATTTATTTCGGGTTGTATTATACGCTTTTTTTCTTCATTTTCAAGGGTTTTACGCACTATTTTTTAATTTCGGAAATTGTCACAACTTAAGAGATTTTTTATAGCTTTTTGTAGTAAAAATATCGACAAAAAAGGAACGCCTGTTACAGCGTTCCTTAAAAGTTATTAATTAAAGACTCTTGAGTTTTTCTTCAAGAAGGGTTCTGATAACTGCGGGGTCACCTGTACCCTTGAGTTCTTTCATAACGCTTCCGAAGAGTGCCTGAGCAGCCTTTGTTTTTCCGCTCTTGTAGTCTGCAACCGCCTTATCGTTTTCGGCAATAACACGGTCTACGGTATCGGAAATAAAGGATTCGTCAACCTTTGCGTTAAGTGAGTTTTCTTCGCAGAATTTATCAACATCAACGTCATTTTCAAATACTGCAGAAAGAATCTTCTTGCCTGCCGCACGGGTGATTTCTCCGCTTTCTGCAAGCTCGATAATTCTTGCAAGCTTTTCAGGGCTGATATCAAGAGAATCAAGTTCAAGGCGTTTCATCTGACCCATGCATTCTGTGAGAATCCAGCTTGCAACGGTCTTGGGGCTTCTGCCCATTGCAACAACCTTATCGAAGGTATCGGAAAGCTTTCTGTCGGATGAAAGAACAGATGCTTCCTTGGTTGCGATACCCATTTCCTCATAATATTTTGTCTTTTCTTCGGAGGTTGCAGGCATGCTTGCTCTGATTTTTTCAAGCCATTCGTCATCAATGATGATGGGCATGAGGTTGGGATCGGGGAAATAACGGTAATCAGCCGCGGTTTCCTTGTTTCTCATAGGGAATGTGCGTCTCTTGACGTCATCCCAACGGCGTGTTTCCTGAACGAGCATTTCTGTGTGGCGTTCAATGGCGTCAACGTGGCGAACCTTTTCGAATTCGATTGCATCCTTGATTTCGGAAAGTGAGCTCATGTTCTTGATTTCGGAACGGACACCGAGTTCGTTTGAACCTTCGGGACGAACTGAAATATTGACGTCGCATCTCATCGCACCTTCTTCGCATTCGGAAATTCCCGCAAACTGAAGGCTTGATTTGAGCTTCTTAAGATAAGCAATAACTTCATCTGATGAACGGAAGTCGGGTTTGCTTACGATTTCGATAAGAGGAACGCTGGTACGGTTATAGTCAACAAATGAAGTGTTTGTTGCTTCATCATGAACGAGCTTGCCTGCGTCTTCTTCAACGTGAATCTGCTTGATTCCGATCTGTCTGCCGCCGACATCAACACTTCCTTCAACGCATACGGGATGGAACCACTGAGTTATCTGATAAGCGCAGGGAAGGTCGGGATAATAATAGCTCTTTTTATCAAAAGTTGTATACTGATTGATTTTGCAATTAAGCATGAAACCTGCTTTAACCGCAAGCTCAATTGCGTGTTTGTTTGTTACGGGGAGCATACCGGGCATACCGCTACAGGCAGGGCATACACAGTCGTTGGGCTCTTTGGGGCTTGAATGACCGCCGCAGGAGCAGAAAAGCTTTGAGTCAGTTGAAAGCTCAACATGAGTTTCAAGACCGATAACAAGTTCGTATTTCATCTTTTATGCCTCCATTCCTTCAACGGTATGAGCGATGCTGAGAAGAACGCTCTCTTTATATGAATCAGCGATAAGCTGAACGCCCTTTGTTACAACTGCGGGCATACCTGTGATGCTCGAAATTGCTGTGTAAAGGCTTTCTTCGAAAACCTTGCCGAATGCTTCAAGGATATCATATGCCTGATAGCTTGTTTTTCCGCAAGCGGGAGCAAGGATTGCATCATATGAAGCAAGAATTTCTCTGACCTTATCGCAGGCAATTCTTCTGATGCGGAGTGCCTTATCATAGCAGTTTTCGTATCTGCCCTTTGAAAGGACATCCGAACCGTAAATAATTGTTGCTTTGGTAAGGAAGTTCGTGCTTTCGCTTCTGCTCTTTACATAGAGTTCATCGATATTTTTATATTCGGGAGTTCTGTAGCCATACTTGACGCCGTCAAATCTTGAAAGATTGTTGGTTGTTTCAGCTGACATAAGAATCTGCCATGCGGTCTGAACATCGGAAACGATATCAAGAGAAACGGTTTCAACCTTTGCGCCGAGAGCTTCAAGCTTCTTTGCATAGGCATCAATGTTTGCCTTTACATCTGCACTTGCGGCATCATAAAGCTCTTTTACGATGCAGACTTTCATTGCCGAAACATCTTCACCGATTGAATATTCATATTTTTCTGCAGGAAGGCTTGTGCCGTCCTTATCATCATGACCTGCGATAACCGAAAGAATTTCTTTCATATCTGCGGCATTTGATGCGGTAACGCCAATCTGCTCACCTGAGCAAGCGCAAGCGATGATACCGTAGCGTGAAACTGTGCCGTAGGTAGGCTTTATGAAATCAACGCCCGAGATTGCAGCTGCACGACGGGGTGCACCGTTGAGGTCAACATTGAGAGCAGCTTTGATTTCGCCCTTTGCAACAAGAGATGCCGCTGCACCTGCAAGATTGCCGTTTTCGGTTACTGCTCCGAAATTTGAGAATTCGCCGAGAAGGTCAAGACCGAACTCACCTACATTTGTTTTGCCTGAAATTTCATAGCCTGCCTTTTCAAGTCTTTCAACAGCTTCTGCGCTGAAAAGAGGCTTGAAGTTTTCAAGCATTTTTGAGCCTGCGGTTGCAGGAACATCTTTAACGAGAATAGTATCGTCAACGGCGATTTTTCCCGCTTTATTAATTTCATTAATATAATAACTCATTTTCAGCACCTCACTTTACAAGTCTGGGAACCTGCCAGCTGTCTTCCGTGCTCTGCGGAGCGCCTGCAAGAAGGTCCTTGCGTTCAAACGGCTGTTCACGTTTGTCGTCACGGAGAACATTGGTCATGGGCATAACATAAATCATAGCCTCAACATTCTCTGTATCAACCTTTTCAAGAGCTTCTTCGCTCTTCTTCATATCGCCGAAAATCTTTTCCATAGCCTTCTTTTCGTCAGCTGTGAAAGCGATTTCGTTAACGGATTCAAGGCCTTCAAGCTTTGATTTCGTTGAAGCAACGCCTGACTTTGATGATTTGACGGTTGAAGCGAATGCAGATGCATCTCCGCCTTCCGAACCGAGGGTTTCAACGCTTCCCTTACCTCTGATGCTGACGTTTGCTTCATAAAGCTGAAGTTCGGTAACTTCGCCGGGTGCGCCAAGCATCTGGTCCTGAGCAGTACCGTCAAGGGGGAATGCGATAACGTCTCTGATGGTTTCGGTGTCTGCAAGAAGCATTACGATTCTGTCAACACCGGGTGCCATACCTGCATGGGGAGGTGCACCGAACTGGAATGCGTTATAAAGTGCGCTGAATCTCTTTTCAACCTCATCCTCGCTGTAGCCTGCGATTTCAAAGGCTTTTCTCATGATTTCAGGGCTGTGATTTCTGACAGCACCCGAAGCAAGCTCGATGCCGTTACAAACAAGGTCATACTGATATGCAAGAATCTCGGTGGGTTCCATTGTTTCGAGAGCCTTGAGACCGCCCTGAGGCATTGAGAACGGGTTATGAGTGAATATAATCTTATCCGTTGTTTCGTCACGCTCATACATGGGGAAGTCAACGACGAAGCAGAATTCAAATGAATCTTTGTTGATAAGCTCGAGTTCATTACCGAGCCATGTGCGGATAACGCCTGCATTCTTATCGGCGATATCTGAAACTGTGTCGCAGATAAAGAAGATTGTTTCGCCTGTCTTAACGCCTGTAAGCTCAACAATTTCTCTCTTTTCTTCGTCTGTGAGAACCTTTACGATGGGGTCATCCTTGAACTCATAGGTTTCAGCATCGAGAAGAGTGATATGAGCAAGACCTGCCATTTTTGCCTGCTTTGTTGCGAAATTAAGAGACTTATCAAAGAACCATCTTTCGTTCTTACAGGGAGCAACAATACCTCTTACGGGTTTGTTCATGAAAGGCTTGAACTTAACTCTCTTGAAAAGATCTGTGAGATCACAGATAACAAGGGGGTTGCGAAGGTCGGGTTTATCCGAACCGTATTTTGCCATAGCCTCTCTGTAAGGAATGCATCTGAACGGTGTTTCGGTGATTTTCTTATCTGTGAAGGTGCGGAAAACGTCGCTTACAACATCTTCGCATACCTTGAGAACCTCCTCCTGTGTGGAGAAAGCCATTTCAAAGTCGAGCTGATAGAATTCACCGGGTGAACGGTCTGCACGGGCATCTTCATCTCTGAAGCAGGGTGCAATCTGA
This sequence comes from Acutalibacteraceae bacterium, assembly GCA_045631105.1. GTDB lineage: Bacteria > Bacillota > Clostridia > Oscillospirales > Acutalibacteraceae > CAG-177. The sequence goes on along the minus strand of JAZQTZ010000021.1, from coordinate 5,242 downwards.
TAATATTTATCGAATCCCGACACCATGAGAAGCTGTTTGAACTGCTGCGGTGCCTGGGGAAGAGCGTAAAACTTGCCGGGATGCTTACGGCTGGGAACAAGGAAGTCTCTTGCGCCTTCGGGAGATGAAGCAGTGAGGATGGGAGTCTGAATATCAAGGAATCCCCTCTCCTCCATAAGACGGCGCATATGACCGATAACCTTTGAACGGAGAATAATATTATTGTGAAGGTCGGAATTTCTCAAATCGAGGAATCTGTGCTTAAGACGGATATTCTCGTTTGTGTCGTTTGAACCGATTTCAAAGGGCAAATCCCTGCTGCAAACGCCGAGAACCTCAAGAGAATCAACAACAAGCTCAACAAGACCTGTTTCGATTTTGGGGTTAACGGTATTTTCGTCACGCTTTGTTACTTCGCCCGAAACGGAAATAACGGTTTCCTTGCTGATACCTTTAACAAGATTTTCGTCGTGAACAACAACCTGTGTCACGCCTGTTTCGTCACGCAAGTCAACGAAGAGAACGCCGCCGTGGTCACGGATAACGTCTACCCAGCCCGCAAGCTGAACAGTCTGACCGATATGGGATTCTCTTATTTCGTTGCAACGATGAGTTCTATACATTTTCCATACCTCCGATGCATAATTACCAAATTTAATATATGATTCTCAAAAACAAAAAACGCCCCGAGAATCGTTACAATTCTCGGGACGAGTCAATATTTTTACCCGCGGTGCCACCCGTATTGATATCAAAAAAGATATCCGCTCTTTATATTTTGTTTTTATACGAGGAAGTGTTGCCGTTCTTACTACTCATTTAAAGCGCACTTTCAGCCCATGATGCGCTATCTCTTTTAAACTTTCCACAAAAGACGGGTCTTCACATGATATTATAGCAAATATTTTTTCAATGTCAACAACCAATTTTAACTAAACACAAAATTATTTGTAATGTAATTATTTTATATCATTTACAATCGGTTGAATTATATTAAAAATTTTTCTAATACTCGGTTATTTAAAAGTTTAAGTTTGAATGATATAATACAGATATGATAACTTCAAACTGCTGCGGAGGATATTATGAACACAGAAAAAATCGGTGAACAGATTGCTGTTTTAAGAAAATCAAAAGGAATTACCCAGAACGAACTCGGCAAAAGACTCGGAGTTTCATTTCAAGCAGTCAGCAAATGGGAAAGAAGCGAAACCTTACCCGACATAAGCATTTTGCCCGATTTGGCGAAAGTGCTTGAAACAACAGTTGATTTCATTCTTTGCGGCGGTGAAAAATCGGTTGAATACAAAGGCAAAATCAGCGTTTCGAATATGATAAAAGGACTCCGAAGCCTTGAAAACATGGGAAGGCTTCTCGGAAAAGAGAATATCATTTACCGTTCAGCCGTAAACGGCATAAACAAAGAAATGAACACGGATATTGAAGAAGCTTTTGCAAGTGACTATGTGTTTGAGGCTTTTGTTGCGGAAGCGGTCATTCAAAATTTAATCATGGGCGCTTATGTTGACATTACGGATGTTAAAAACAGCTTTAAACATGAACATTTCAGAAAGATCGTTCTTGATTACTGCGAAAGATACGGGTTGAAATGAAATTAACGGGGCAGAATTGAACTGCCCCGTTTTATTTACATCTGTTCCAGAATATACTGTTTAACATCTTCAAGCTTGCTTTTCTGCCATTCATTTTCCTCTGCTTTTGCGGCAAGGGGGCAAAGAATGAAGAAATCGAGGGTTTCGCCCGGCACTCTGCCCGTTCGCAGAGGCTCCGCAAAATGCTCCGCCCATTCCTCTTCGGTTGCGTTTTTGAACCTTTGCGGATTGAGATATGTCATCTGTCTTCTTGTGGCAGCAATATGCATTTTTGCGGAAAGCGGTGAAAGAAGATTGAAATCCTCTTCCTGAACATCAACAAAAATCCTCGGAAGCTCTTTTTTCACAATATGCTCGGAATCTCTTAATATTTCAAGTCCCATGGGTTCCCATGAGAATTCTGTTTCGGTGAAATTAATTTTCACAAGCAGACCGAATTCCGTATTATACTGCGAACGCTGATAATCCGTATCGAAAATAAAGTTGCCGAGTGAATAGAAAATAACCTTATCCCCTACCGTTTCATAATTCATCGGCACATGGGGATGATGTCCCACAACGATATCGGCACCCATTTCGAGATATTTATGATAACGCTCTCTGGTATAAGGTGACGGAAGCGGAGTGAATTCTTCACCTGCATGAGCAACAACAACACACCAGCGGCAGGTCTTTTTGATTTCATTTATCGTATTCTGAATTTCATCGAGGTCGCTCCAGCTGTAGCAACCTGCTTTATTTTCATCGGCTTTTCTGCATGCGCGCTGATATCCGACTCCGAACATACCGATCCCGCCCGCTTCATCAAGAATAACGGGTTTTCTCGCCTCATTAATATCCATACCTGCGCCGATTGTCTGAACGCTGTTTTCTTTTGCAATTTCAAGAGTTGTTCTGATGCCGTATTCACCTGCATCCATTATATGGTTATTGCAGATATTCCAGATGTCGGCGTGCATTTTGTTGAGAACTTTAACTGCTTCGGGGTCGATTGTGTGAAGCAACTGCTGAACACCGTCTTTGGTAGTGTTCTGTTCAACAGGCGCAACAGGACCCTCAACATTCGCAATAACATGGTCAGCAGAATGAAGAAAACCAAGAATTTCATCCGAAATAAGCTCATCATCATTCCACTTGCCGTACATATATCTGTCAAAACCGATATCACCGGTAAAAACAAGAGTTGATTTATTATTCATGCTGTTATCCTTTCAAAACCAAATGTTTAGCGCAGTAACATATATATTCCTGAGTTATATTTTTACCCGAATAAATACAATGAAACTGTATAGGATTATCTTTAAAAAGTATAACAGAACCAAAATCAGAAATCAAGAATAAGATAATTGAGTCTTAATCAAAAAAGGTGCGGCAGGATTTCACTCCTGCTGCACCTTTTCGGCAATTTTATTATCCGAGAGCAACCATGCTGAAAACGAGGGCGAAAAGAGCAACTGTTTCGCAAAGACCGACAACGGTGATATACTGCGAAAAGCCTTTGCCTGTTTCTGCGAGAGCATCTGCACCTGCGGCGCCTGCTTTACCCTGAACAACGGCAGAAACCGCCATTGCAACACCCGATGCGATGCCGAGACCGAAAAAGAATGCGGGATCAGCATCTGCCGAGCTCATCTGCTGCATAAGAAGGAAGCCGTAGATGGTCTGTGTGAGAGGTGCACCTGCAAAAACCGTAAGGATAAACGGAGCTGCTTTATTGCTCATATAACACTTTTTCCATGCGCCGATTGATGCCTGACCTGCTATACCGATACCGATTGCAGAGCCTGTTGCGGCAATACCCATTGCCAGAGCTGTTGCTAATAATCCAAAATTCATAATGACTCTCCTTAATTTTCAATTTGTTCTTCAAAGGGTTTAAATTTATGTCCGCTCCAGGACATATCAAGATGCGATGAGAATTCCAATGTGTTAAGTCTTATTCCGTGAACAATAACAGACAGAACATTCAGAATCATATTCAGTCCGTGGCCGAACACAAGGAGAACTATCGCAATAATCATAAACAGGAAATTGCCGAGAAGAGGACTTGCCAGTTCATTTACCGTTGCGGATATCGCCGCACCTGCAAGGCCGACAGCCCAAAGACGGATATAAGAAACTATATCCGAGAAAACATTGACAACACCGAGCAGAACTGAAACGATATTCTTAAGACTTGCAAGGATTGACTTGATGATATTGCCTTCGTAGTTTGAGAATACGAAGCTCATAACAAAACCTGCCAAAACAAGAACAAGAGCAACCGTGCCGACGGGGATACCGCCTATAACAAGTCCGAAGCTGAAAACCTCGGCGTTAACAACGAAACTCAGCACCACATAGAAGATACCGATAAGCTGCATAATCGAACCGATATCGCCAAGGATTTTAACGGATTTTCTGTTTCTTACGGCAACCTTGATATGCGCCACAGTGAGCTGAATAAGAGCAAGAGAAAAGCAGAAAATCTGCAGATTCTGTGCGGTTGTGAGCCCTGCTTCGCCGTTTGTCCAGAACGGATACCAGATTTTTTCGGCATAAACGTTTGAAATAACGGGAATTGACAGTTTCTGAAGCCATTCGGGAAGCTGTTCGGGGGAAAGACCGAACCATGTGCAAGTGAGCGTTCCCCAAAGAATTGTTGAAAGTCCGAAAAGACCGATAAGCAAAAATGCAGGAGGAACTTTCTTCTTTGATGCAAGAGTTTTTGCAATCAGAACTCCCGTTACCGCAGAAATAAGAAGACCGTAACCGCCGTCGCCGAAGATAATTCCGAAGAAAACGAGGATAAATCCCAGGAACCAACCTGAAATATCATATTCAAAATATCCGGGCACAGTACCGAGGAAATCAGTCAGGGGATAAATAAGGCTGACAAATTTATTGTTCTTCAGTTTAGTGGGAACGTTATCTTCTTCTGTGGGTTCTTCAACAAGAAGTCCCCAGGAATTTTCTTTTGCAGTCTGTTTAAGACTTTTGAGGTTTTCTTCCTCAACATATCCTGTGAAGTAGGCCACAGAAACATTGCTTTTTCCGCCGGAAGATAAATCTTCATTTGCCATGCCCGTTGCAAAAGTCTCAAATTCAATTTCTTTTTCGCAGACGCCGATTGCCTTTTTTATACTGTCGGCAAATTCTGCAAAGGAAGAAAATTTTTCGTCGATTTCCTTAAGTCGGTTGTTTGAACTTTCAACTTTTTTTCTGATTTCAGAAGTTGAAACTTCGGGCAGTTCAAGTTTGTATGATTTTATTGAATCAACAATCTCATTTTCACCGTCAGAATTTGATTTTACGAGCAGAAATTTTACTGAAGATTTTGTTTTATGAAATGACAGGGTTTTTACATTTTCACCCAGTTTTTCATATTCCGCTTTGGGCATTTCATAAAGTGAAATTTCAACTCCGTTTGCTTCTAATTCAAGAAGTTTTACCGGATCAAGTTCACCCCAGGTTGAAAGTCGGTCAAGTTCAGCGGTGAGAGAAAGTTTTTCGGCTGAACATAACTTCTTTTCTTCACCAAGAGCTACAATTTCTTCAGCAATGGAAAATGCTTTTTTTGCATCAGTATTTTTTTGCTTTATTTTTTTATTTTTGTTTTCCGAAAGGCTGAAAAGAGCACTTTCAAGCAA
>JAZQTZ010000020.1:0-28330 GCA_045631105.1 Acutalibacteraceae bacterium | reverse complement strand
TTAACGCCGTGCTGACCGAGAGCAGGACCTACAGGGGGAGCGGGTGTTGCCTTACCTGCGGGAATCTGCAACTTAATTAAGCCAACTACTTTCTGTGCCATAATTAAAACCTCCATAAATTGTGGTAAATTGCGGAGCTTTGAAGCTCCTCCCACGAAGCCCGCGTCGAATTGACGGGACTGCGCAAAAAAGCGCTAAATTTGAAAGGGTTTAACCCTCAAATTACCGTGATTATTCGGCAAGTTCAACCTGATCAAGCTCAAGCTCGACAGTTGTCTGTTTGCCAAAGAGTGCTGAAACCGTAACCTTGACAACATTATTGTCAACGTCGATTTCTTCAACAACACCGCTGAAGCCGTCGAAAATTTCGTCGATGATGTTGACTGTGTCGCCAACGTTATAGGAAACTTCAACGCTTCTCTTCTCGACTCCGAACCTGATAACTTCTTCATCGGTAAGAGGTATTGCTTTGTTTTCAGGACCAACGAACCCTGTAACACCTCTTGTGTTACGGATAAGGAGCCATGTTTCGTCGCTCATTTTGGGACGGTTGTCCTTATCGGGTGAAACAGCAACCTTAACGAGAACATAGCAGGGGAAAAGCTTGCGCTCAACCTCTTTCTTTTTCTCAACGTCGGTTACGATTTCGGTCGGAATTCTGACCTCTAAAATCTGATCCTGCATTCTGCGGTTTTCGACCATCTTTTCGATATTGGCCGCAACCTTGTTTTCATAACCGGAATAGGTATGAACAACATACCATCTTGTGTCAGCGGACATAGGATATCCTCCTGTCTCAGCGGATGAAATTAATCATTCCTGCAGCATGAGTGTGGTCAGCAACTGTTGTTGCAACTTCTGCAGCGTTTGTTCCTGCGTTGCCTACGGATTCAGCAGCTCTTTCGAGAAGTGAAAGTCCGAGAGCGAGAAGCTGGTCAACTGCATAAATTGCGAGAGCACAGATAATAACTACAACGAGAACAATTGCTGTTGACTTCAAGACGGTTTTTGCGTCGGGCCAAACAATTTTCTTTGTTTCGCCTTTGATGTCTTTGCAGAACTTTTTGATTGCCTTGCCGGCTCTTACGAAAATGTTTCCGTCGGGATTAGCAGGCTTTTTGTCCTTCTGCTTTTCGGCGGCGGCAACCTTTTCTGCTGCTTGGGAAATTTCCTTTTTAGCCATAGGTTAAATCCTCCCGCCTAATTACTTTGTTTCTTTGTGGAGAGTGTGCTTCCTGCAAAAACGGCAGTACTTGTTCATCTCCAGTCTGTCAGGTGTGTTCTGCTTATTTTTCTTTGTGTTGTAATTGCGCTGTTTGCATTCGGTGCAAGAAAGGGTAATTTTTACTCTTTTACCGGTAGCAGCCATGTGCGGCACCTCCATTTTGGAATATTTAGCCCTGTATATCGGGTCTATCAGGCAACCTGAAACAGAGCCAGGCCTCCCTCTGCGTAACAATCTGTTTTCGGGCGCAAAAAAAGAACCCTCTTGCAGAGGTACGAATATAATATCACAATCGTCAACTGCAGTCAAGAACTTTTTTTGAAAATTTTCAATTGATTTTCAACGGTTATCATATATTGTGTTCCGACGGAGCGTTTCGGTCAAAACAACATATATATTGGAAAAAATATTTAAAGAACTCCTTTGAAATACATTCCTCTTGTGAATTCGGATGGGGGATTTGCGCTGTTTTTTACTTCGGAGATGATTTTTTTGCATTCATCGGAGGTTTCGTTTGTGAAATAAAGAAGACCGTAATCGAGGTTTTTCATTTCGGCTTTCTTATCCGCAATCCAAAGGGGTCGGGAGTTGAGGATGAAGCTCGCACCGTTTTTGCAGACAACCGGGAATTCGATTCCCATGCGGTCAACGAGAAAACTCTGCTGTTGACATTCGGCGCAGGTCAGCTTGTTTTTGACGGGACAGTTGCGGGTCATCATCAGGGGGATTCTGCCGTAAACAATGATTCCTCTCGGAACATCTCCGCCGAGGCGTGAAATATCGCTGAGCTGAGCTTCGCATGAAACGAGGCAGTCTTTTGCACCGAGCGAAGAGATTTCGCTTAATGATATACTATTATATATATTCATTCCGAATCCCGAACAGAAACCGAGACCCGATTTTTCGGCTATGCCGACGCCGTCGAGGGTGCACACCCATGCGAGAGAAAGACCGTTTTCTTTAAGAACACGGAGTTTTTCAATATATTTTTCCGAGTTTCCGAAAACTGCAGCAGGAATTTCTGCGGCAACCTCAATCCCTTGAGAAATAAGGCGTTTCAGGGTGTCTGCGGATGTTTCGATGGGGATAATCGCTCTTGAAATCCCGTTTAAATCATCGGGAATCTGATTCTCACGGAAAAATCTTGCGTGGAGTGAAAATCCGTCGGAATTATGGCGTGAAAATCCGCTTTTATATTCATTTACAGAAATAAATTCTCTTTCAGAAATTGCATTTTCAAGCATTGAAAGAGCATCTCTGCGAAGGGCGTTGAGAGCGCCTGCGGAAACGATGAGACCTTCTTCAAAATCTATATTAATATTGTTTGCATAAAACTGAGTGCCTCCGCATTTTGAGAGTCTGTCGCTCAGATCATCACGGCTGAGAGGCTTGTTTATCGCTTTTTCCGGAGTTTTTTCGCCTGTAACGGCAACGGTTTTTCCGAGGGCGGAAGCGGTGAGCTTTATTGGCTCATCCGACTTAAAAATGAGCGAAAAATCAACGGAAATAAGAGGGTTTTCATTGTCATAAAGGCGCTGAAGACCCGAAAGAACGGGTGCGGCATTTTCGACATCTTCTTTTCTTCTTGTGCCGAACATTTCCTTGCCGAGTTTACCTTCAAAATAACCTTTTGTGAAGCCGGAACGTGAAAAAACAGCATGGAGCGAACGGTTGATTTCTTCATCGGGAGTGTTGTTCAGACTGTTTTTGCAAGCGGTTACCGCTGCCGCAACATATTCGGGGCGTTTCATTCTGCCTTCGATTTTGAATGAACAAACTCCTGCATCTTCAAGTCTTGAAAGCTCGTCAACAAGCGACAAATCCTTGAGGCTTAAGTTGCTGCCGCCCTTACCGTTTACGCCGAAAGGAAGACGGCAAGGCTGGGCGCAGAGACCTCTGTTTCCGCTTCTTCCGCCGAGCATTGCACTCATAAGGCATTGACCCGAAACGCACATACACAATGCGCCGTGAACGAAATATTCAAGCTCCATATCTGTTTGCGAGGAGATGATTCTTATCTCTTTTTCGGAGAGCTCACGGGGAAGAACGGCTCTTGAAAATCCAAGTTTTTCAAGGGTTCTGATGCCTTCGATGCTCTGAACAGACATCTGTGTTGAAGCGTGGATAGGCATATCGGGACTGACCTGCCTCACCATGGAAGCAAGTCCGATATCCTGCAAAATAAGTGCGTCCACAGATGCATTGCAGGCGCACTCGATTGCTTCATATGCTGTTTCTTTTTCGTTATCGCCGACAAGGGTGTTGAGGGTTAAATAAACCTTAACGTTTCTTGCGTGGCAATATTCTACAGCTCTTTTTAATTCTTCGTCGGAAAAATTGGCTGCATTTCTGCGCGCATTGAGAGCTTTTCCTCCGAGATAAACCGCATTCGCACCGCATCTTACGGCGGCGGTCAGGGCGTCAAAAGAGCCTGCGGGTGCAAGAATTTCAGCTGCCATTTTATTTAGCAGCCTTGAGAGCAGCGTTTTCTTTCATGAGTCTTTCGTTTTCACGCTTCATGATTTCAACGTCTGTTCTTGCTCTTGCGGATTCTTCAAGATATTCCTGAATCTGATTTCTGAGATTTTCTGCGGTGATTTCGCATTTCTTTGATGCATCCGCATATTCAAGAGCTAAAAGGATAGCTGCCTGAGTAACGGAAATTCTTGAGCTGTTTGTGAGGATTTCTGTAATTCTTGAGTCAAGCTCTTCGCCGAGCTGAGCAACATATTCAAGATTATCATCCGTCATGATGTTATATTCTTCATTGGCAATCTTGATTTTGATTTTTTCCATTGTTTTCACCCCGTAAAAAATTTTGATACGCTATAATTATACAACAAAATTCCGAAGGAATAAAGATGTTTTTTGAATTTTTTTGATGTATTTTTTGTATTTCGTTGCTAAAAATCAAAAAACATGATATAATTTTCGCATATCATCAATGAAACGGGTGCATATTTCATGAAAAGAATAATATCGGTATTACTTGCCGCTTTGATTTTATTGAGCGCCGCAGGCTGCACTTCGGGCAAAACAACGGCGCTGATTATTTCGGGAACGGAGATTGACAGCGAGATTTTCACCTATTATCTCGATAAAGTTATTCACCGCCCGACGGATTACGGTCTTGCCGAACATCCCGAAAAGAAGCTTCTCAGACAAGCGGTTATTGACGAATGCAAAAAATATGTTGCAATCAACACGAGCTTCAGGGATAAGGGACTTTCGCTCTCATCAGCCGATAAGGTTGAGATTTCGCAAAATGTCAATAATTTCTGGATAAGATTTGAAAGCCACTACAATGAAATCGGCGTTTCGAAGCAGACTCTCACCAAAATCATGACTGCCGATGCCTATGAGGATGCGATTTTTACCGCAACTTATGATAAAGGCACGGATGATGCCGAAGCGGAAAAACAGCTGAAGGATTATTTTTATTCCAATTATGTCAGCTTCCGCACGGTTTGTGCGTATTTTACCGCTCCCGACGGCTCTGCAATGTCGCAGGCGAATAAAATTGCGCTTGTTGAATCGTTCAGAACTCTTGCAAGCGGCACGGCTGTTGACCCCGATGCGTTATCGCAAACGGTTGCGGCGGCAGGCTATACTCTTTCGGATTCAATTATTCTCAAGAAAAATTCCGACGGTTATCCCACGGGATTTTTTGAGAAGGTTTATACCCAGTCAAACGGCACGGTGCAGATTCTCGAATATGACGAATGCGTTTTTGCGGTTATGAAAGAAAATCTCGAAGCCAAGGGCGATGCGGTGTATGCAAACTACCGTACATCATGCATCAGCGACCTTTATTCGGGTGCATCGGAAAACGAAATCAGAAACTATATGAAAAATCTGACGGTTGAAGAAAAGAGTGCCGACAGAATCATTAATAAGATGATATGACATAACAGGACTGCATTGGATTATACTCCGTTGCGGTCCTTTATAATTTTAAAATAATTAATATTTATATCATTGACCTTATAAATAAAAACTGTTATAATAAATCGATTATATATTTAAAATAGGAGGAGTGTTTTATGATTAAAATTTCTCCGTCGGTTCTTGCAAGCGATTTTTCCGCTCTCGGTGCAGAGGCAAAGAGAATGGAAGAAAGCGGCGCAGATTATCTTCATCTTGATGTTATGGACGGAAGATTCGTTCCCAACATAACTTTCGGTGCGCCCGTTATCGGCAGCATAAGAAACAAAACCGACCTTGTTTTTGATGTTCATCTTATGATAGATACTCCGCTCGATTATATTGAGGATTTTAAAAAATCGGGCGCTGATATAATTGTTTTTCATATTGAAAGCTCATCTCCCGTTCAGGAAACGGTTGATAAAATTATTTCATGCGGATGCAAAGCCGGAATAAGCGTCAAGCCCAACACCCCCGTTGAGGAAGTTTTCCCGTATCTCGACAAGCTTGATATGGTGCTTGTTATGACGGTTGAACCCGGCTTCGGCGGTCAGTCTTTCATGTATGAAACAATGGATAAAATAAAAACCCTGCGCTCTGAAATCAAGCGCAGAGGTCTTTCAACAGATATCCAGGTTGACGGCGGTATCAACGCAAAAACCGTTGAAACAGCCGCAGCAGCAGGAGCAAATATTTTTGTTGCGGGTAGCGCCGTTTTCGGTGCGGAAGATGCAACAAAGTCAATTGATGAACTGAGAAATCTTGCGGAAAAAGCTTTTATCGGTTAATCATTCTGATTGCGTTTTCGCGGATAAGAAGATTCCAATGCTCTTTTGTGAAACAGCAGACGAGTTCGGGGCAGCTTTCCGAAGTGCCGAATTCCGAACAACTTTGTTTTATCTTTGCGATATCTTCATCTCCGCATAAAATAAGACGGTATTTTCCGTTTTGTTCATAAAGACTGCTTGAAACGGGATTTATGTTTTTCAGGCATTCTGCCGCTCTCATGAGCATATCGGCATTCTCAAATTCGCAGATGATGTTTTTTTCCTGCTTTTTGAGAAACTGCTTTCGTGAGCTGAGAGGTTTTGTTCCGTCGAGCATTGTAAAACTCAACGTACAGCCGCCGCCCCGTTTCGGAGTTGCTTCGATTATCATTCTGCGTGACGGGTCAAATTCTCTGCCGAGCGCCTTGCTCGCTTCGTCAAGCACGGTCCAGATAACGCGGCGTGTTTCTATGGTGGAATAGTCCATTTCTTCGTATGTAATGTTGAGTCCGAGCATATCCTGTTCGCTCAGGTCAACTATTATTTTGTCCTCGGCAGGGGAATTAATCTTCATTGTGCCGCCTCCTTTAAAGTTGTCAGATATATATATGATATGTTTTTCTGCGGTGGTATGCAATGAATAAATATTGGAATTTCAGAGGTGACAGCCTTGGCTAACAACGCCCCAAAACAAAATACAGTCAGAAGTTCGCAGATTTTCGGCGATTATATAATCATGCTTGCCGCACCCTGCTTTGTTGCTTTATGGTATTACGGCGGAAAGTTTCTCTCCGTTGCCGCAACGGGTGTTTTAACTGCGCTTGCCTGCGATTTTGCGGCAAAGGCAATTCTCGGAAAAGTGTTTCATCTGCGTGATTTCAGCAATATTTTTATCGGACTTGCAATCGCTGTTATGCTTCCTGCAGGCATACCTCTCTATGTGCCTGCCGCTGCTGCGGCTTTTGCCGTTCTTGCGGTGAAAACACCTTTCGGCGGCGCACTCCATGCGCCATTTGTTCCCGCCGCCGCAGGTTTTGCCTTTATCAGTATATGCTTCAAAGACATGGTTTTTGACTACAGCGTTAATTCCGAAACAAAACTTCTCGGAGCTGAATCGATTGGAAGAATGCTCATGAAAGGTCAGTCGGTCTATATCGGCGGCTCGAATATATTTGATATTATTGCAGGCAATGTTGCAGGCCCCATGGGTACGGGATGCGCAATTCTTATGCTTGCCTGCAGCGCATATCTTTTTGTAAGAAGAAAAAAATCTTTGCTTGCAACCCTCGGTTTTATTGCAATGTGCGTTATTTATGCCGTTGTTTCACCGAGAACAAATGCATCCGTGCTCACAAGCATCGTTCTTGAACTTTCGGCAGGTTCGCTTATGTTTGCAGGCGTATTTCTCCTTACCGACCATGCAACTCTTCCGCAGAACGGCATCAACAGAGTGATTTACGGTGCTATTTGCGGCGTTATCTGCATGGAAATGAGAAAGCTCGGCGTTTTTGAAGAAACCGTCTGCTTTGCAATTCTTCTTGCAAACGGTTTCAGACCTTTGATTGATTCGGCATTCAATGCTCTCTCAAACGTTTCCTTCAAAAGAAAGGGGGCGGCTGAAAAATGAGTAACAACATTTCGTTCAAGGATATGTTTATCAAGGGCGGTCTGATTTTCAATCCCGTTCTTATCCAGCTTGTCGGACTTTGTCCCGTTGTTGCGGCGTCAACAACTCTTGCGGGTTCCTTTGCGCTTTCCGTTGCTCTGTTTGTTGAGCTTACGGCAACCTGCGTTATCGCAAGCGCTCTTTTCAAAAAATTACCGAGATGGGTTCGTGTTCCGCTTTATCTTTTAATCGGACTTGCGCTTATTTGTCCGCTTCTCTGGTATATGGAAACAAAAACGCTCATAAATATGAGCCTCGGCATGAAAATTTATATTCCTCTTATTGCCGTCAACTCCGTAACGGCTGTTCATTGCGAGCAGTTTGCGGTCAAAAACAGCGTTAAGCTTGCATTTTATGATGCGGCGGCAGTAAGCCTCGGTGCATCGGTCGTTATGATTATCGTCGGTGCAATAAGAGAAATTTTCGGAAGCGGTTCTCTTGCAGGCGTAAAGCTTGACCTTCCTGTTATCTTCAAGGGAATGGCGATGCCTTTCGGATGCCTTATTCTTCTCGGATTCATGGCGGCAGGACTCAAATCATTCCTGAATTACAGGTATCAGGGCGAGGAAGAGGATGCTTCCGCCAAAGCTGACGAAATTGATTATAATGAAGCCGAAGAGGTTGAAATCTTCGACGAATTCTGGGCAGAACAGCCCGAAGAACCCGAACAGCCTGCTGAACCCGAAGAAAAGGTTCAGCCGCAGACTGCAACGGAAATCAAGAACAGCACTCAGCAGGATATTGAGGATTTCTTCAGATCCATCGGCATAGACTATTTTGAAGAGGGGGATAAGCAATGAAAATAATTTCTGATCTGCTTATGACTGCTCTTTATACGGTTTTTGTTCAGAATCTTGTTCTTTCTTCGGGTCTCGGAATGAGCGAAGCAATCCGAGTTTCAACAAAACCCGGTATGTTCGGAAAATTTGCCGTTATGATTTCGGGATTTTCCGTTGTGACGAGTATTTTATGCAGTCTTATCGATAAAATCCCCGTGATGTCTGAGGTTACTTACGCTGTCAGAGCGGCGGTTTACGGAGGAATTCTTGCAGCGGTATTCATTGTTGTTGCCGTTGTTGCACGCTTCATTTTCAACGCGTCGCACAAATTTCTCGGAACTCTCGGAATTGCGGCGCTCAACACCCTTGTCATGGCGGTTCCCTATATTAACCATTCTGCCGCATATTCTTTTGCGGACAGCATCGGTTCGGGCATCGGCGCAGGCATTGCTTTTGTTCTTGCGGCGGCGCTTATCAGCACGGGTTCACGTTTTCTCGAGCAAAACGAAAACATTCCCGAGGTTTTCAAAGGTACACCGACAATGTTTCTTTATGTTGCAATGCTCTCGCTTGCATTTACGGGATTCAGCGACATAAATCTTTTTGCATAAGAGGTTGCATATGATAGAAAAAGGTAAAATTGAAAAAACTCTCAAACCCTCCGAGCGAAAGAGCATAACCGATTTCTCAACTCGCTTCGGCACGGGTCCGACCTATGAAGAAAGAGTTATGGCAAAGAGAATTGTTTCTGCCGTTCTTATCACGGCGGGAATACTTGCGCTCATAGGCACGGGTTATTTTGCAACGGATGTTCTTCTCAAAATAACAGAGCTTCCGTATAATATGGTTTAAGGAAATGTCACATGAGTTTTATACCCTATAATTCACGAAAAGATTATCATAAAAGTCCCTTCGGAGCAGTCCGTGAGGGCGAAGAGATAACATTCAGAATAGTTATGCCCAGAAGCTACGGCTGTATAGGTGCAGGTCTTGTTGTTTCGGATGACAACGGCGGAAAGAATTATTATCCGATGTCATGGGAGCGCATGGAGGGTGAGAGCGAGGAATGGTGGAAAGTTGCTTTCACTCCCGAAAAAAGCGGTCTTTATTGGTATCATTTTGCTGTTGAAAGACATGATGGCAGCAGTGTTATCACACGCTTTGACGGCGGAACGGGCAGAATTTCGCCCGACGGTGCGAGCTTTCAGCTGACCGTTTATTCAGAGGGATTTTCAACTCCCGACTGGATAAAAGGCTCTGTTATCTATCAGATTTTCCCCGACCGTTTTGCTTCGTCGGGAACAAAAAAGAGAAATATTCCCCCCGAAAGAATTCTGCGCTCCGATTGGGGCGGCGCTCCGATGTGGGAGCCCGATGAAAACGGCAGAATAACGAAATATGATTTCTTCGGCGGAGATTTCAAAGGAATTGAGCAGAAGCTCGATTATATAAAATCTCTCGGTGTCGGATGCATCTATCTCAATCCGATTTTTGAGGCGCATTCAAACCACCGTTATGATACGGCAAATTACGAAAAAACCGACCCTCTTCTCGGAACGGAAAAGCAGTTCACCGCTTTATGCAAGGCGGCGGAGAAAAAGGGAATAAAAATCATTCTCGACGGAGTTTTCAGTCACACGGGGTCGGACAGCATCTATTTCAACAAAGAAAAAAGATATGATTGCCTCGGCGCATATAACAGCAAGGAGTCGCCCTGTTACGGCTGGTATAAATTCAGGAATTATCCCGATGATTACGAAAGCTGGTGGGGAGTTGATATTCTTCCCGAAATCAACGAAGAAGACGACGGATATATTGATTATATGGCAGGGGAAAACGGTATTCTGCGCAAATGGATAAAGGCAGGCGCAAGCGGTTGGCGTCTCGATGTAGCCGATGAACTGCCCGATAAATTCCTTGATGCGCTCCGAAATGCGGTCAAAGCCGAAAAAGAAGATGCCTATATTCTCGGCGAGGTCTGGGAAGATGCATCCAACAAGGTGAGCTACGGCAAAAGACGTCCCTATCTTCTCGGAGGTCAGCTTGATTCCGTTATGAACTATCCCTTTGCGGATTGCCTTATTGATTTTGCAATAACCGCAAATGCAGAGGGCTTTAACAGTAAAATTGCGGAAATCTGCGAAAACTATCCGAAAGAAGCGGTTGACTGCCTGATGAATCATATCGGCACCCACGATACCTGCCGTGTTCTCAACCGACTTGCAACCTTCGGCGATTACCGTAACGGATGCAGCGGAAGATATTCGGGCGGTCTGACCGAAGAACAAAAGGATATCGGCAAAAGACTGCTCCGTCTTGTTGCCGCAATGCAGTTCACTCTTCCGGGTGTGCCTTGCATATACTATGGTGATGAAGCAGGTCTTGACGGTGGTGAAGACCCGTTCAACAGAGGCTGTTATCCTTGGGGAAACGAGGATAACGAGCTTATCGAATACTATAAAACACTCGGAAAAATCAGAGCGGAGCATCCCGTTTTCAAAGACGGTGAGTTTGTTCCCGTTTCGTCAACTCTCGGCTGCGTTGCCTATGAAAGACAGGGCAGGGGCGAGAGAATAATGACCGTTGCAAACCGTAACGGGCATTCGATTGTCTATGTTCTCCCCGATGACGGCTATGAGGTTCTTTGCGGCGGCACGGTTGTCGGCAGAGAGCTTTATCTCGACAGGGAAACAGCATCAGTTTTAATCAAACGATAATTTATTCAGCGGTGAAAACATGAAAAAGAGAAATAATATGGATTTCCGCACGGGAAAAATTGTGATGAGCGAAGAAACGAAGAAATTCTTCATCGTTTTCTTTGCCTGCGTATTTACCGTGCTTGCAATTTCGAGCCTTGCGATACTCAAAAAATATGATTTTGATATCAAACGTGCCGTAAGCGGTGAAGCTAAAACAGAGCCGACCACAGAGGTCACTTCTTCGGGAATTCCCGAGGTTCACGGCGAAAAGACCTATTTCTTCTGGTGTGCAAGCGAAGACAGAAGCAAACTGCATTTTGCATGGCTTGTCAATATAAAAATGCCCGAAAGAAAGGCGACTGTATGCACCATCCCCCCCGAAACGCTTGTCAACTATAAAGGGTCGGTTTCGAGCATAGAAAATGTTCTTTCAAAAACGGGTAACGAGGAATTTACAGCCGCAGTCGAAGCAACGTTCGGCTCGGTGATTGACGGTTTTATTTGCTCCGACGAAACCGATTTCAGAACGATGATAAACTATTTCGGCGGAGTTGAGGTGACTGTTCCCGAACAGATTGAATACAGAAACGAGGGTCTGACCCTCATTCTGACCAAGGGCAAACAGACTCTCAAGGGCGATTCGCTCTTTAAATATCTTTGCTATCTCGATACCCTCGGTTCAAGGGGCAATGCCTCTCAGGCGCTTGTTATGGGCGACATCTTCAAGAGCGTTTTTCGACCCTCAAGGGTGGCAAAAACCGATTCCTTTTTTGCAAAAATATCGAATACGCTCAGCACGAATATAACAATTGTTGATTTTTCTCAGGCTGAAAAAGCAATAAAGATTCTCTGCGAAAACGGTTTTGAGGTTATATCAGCCGTTGACACGCCGGAGGAAATAGGAGAATAATACCGAAAGGATTATGGTATGAAAAAGCTGTTATCGTTGCTTTTCAAAGCGGTGTTATGTATAGTTGTGCTGATAATCGGCGTTCATATTGCTAACAGGATTACCGATGAGATCGACCCGTGGAAAGATAAGGTACCCGAAAAAATAACGGATTTCGGAAGCCCTTATAAATTCTATTACGATAATCTAACCGATACCGAAAAACACGCCTATAACGAAATTATCACCAATATTTATACCATGCCCGAGAAGATAAGAATTCCTGCTCTTGATAAAGACGGCATTGATAACGTTTTCAGCGCAATTCTTGCGGATAATCCCGATTTGTTTTTTGTCGGCAGAAAATGTTATCTGATTTCGCAGGGGATATATACCTATTGTTCGGTTGATTATTATATCGACAGCGAATCCTATCCCGAGCATAAAAAGAAGCTCGATGAGTCGTGCGAAAAGATTATTTCTTCTCTTTCTGACCCCGATGATGAATTTCAGACCGAGCTTGAAATCCATGATTATATTATTAACAACTGCGTCTACCGTCTTGAAAAGAATGAATTTGTTTATTCATCGGCATACGGTGCGATTGTTAACGGTGAGGCAGGCTGCGAAGGATATTCAAAAGCAGCGAAGCTCCTTTTTGATATGACGGGAATTGAAAGTGCCGTTGTCAGCGGAACATCAACGGATGAAAAAAATCAGACGAGCAGCCATATGTGGAATGCGGTTAATATCAACGGCGGTTTTTATCATCTTGACCTGACTTGGGATGACCCCGTGAGCAACAGCGGTAAGGATATCCTGACATATACCTATTTCAATCTCAGCGATGAAATGATTGCCGATACCCACAGCGATTTTTCTTATGATTTTGACTGCAGTTATACGGCGGAAAATTATTTTGTCAGAAAAAACAGTTATTTTAAGTCATACAGCAGAAACGATGAGGAAAAACTTGTCGGGATTATTGCGGATGTGCTCAACGGCGGCGGAAGAGAAGTTCATCTTTGTTTTGCCGATAAGAAGGCATATGACAGCGCCGTTTCGGAGCTTATCGATTCAGGCAGAATTTATAAAGTTCTGCGCAATGTAAAGAAAAATACAAAAGTGAAATTTTCAACGGACAGCTTATCCTGTGTCCCCGATTCAGAGCGCAGGATACTGACCCTTGTTATTGAATAAAGAAAGGCGGCACAAAAATGGATAAAGCAAGAATAGAGGCGGCTGTGAGGGAAATCCTTATCGCTATCGGTGAAGACCCCGACAGAGAGGGCCTTGTTGAAACGCCGTCAAGAGTTGCCAGAATGTATGAGGAGATTTTCTCGGGTCTTGAAGATAACCCCGAAAGACATCTCAAGCTTTTCAACGAAACAGGCAACGAAGAAATGGTTGTTGTGAGGGATATCCCTCTTTATTCGATGTGTGAACATCATCTCATTCCGTTTATGGGAAAGGCTCATATTGCCTATCTTCCCTCCGACGGCAAGGTTATCGGTCTTTCAAAGCTTGCAAGAATAGTTGACTGCTTTGCAAAGAAGCCTCAGCTTCAGGAAAGACTGACGGCGCAGATTGCCGATTTTCTTGAAGAAAATCTCAATCCTCTCGGAGTTGCCGTTGTTATTGAAGCCGAGCATCTTTGCATGACGATGAGAGGCGCAAGGGCTTCGGGCGCACAGACGCGCACATCGGCGCTCAGAGGCACAATGAGAAGTAACGCCAAAACAAGAGCAGAGGCAATTTCGCTTCTGACAGGAGGAAGATAATGTTCAGGGCAGGAAAGCATGAATTCCCTCTCGGGAAAAAGACCTATGTTATGGGAATTCTTAACTATACTCCCGATTCATTTTCCGACGGAGGACTTTATTTCACCCCCGAAAAGGCTCTTGCCCGTGCGTTGGAGATGCAGGAGCAGGGTGCGGATATAATTGATATCGGCGCAAATTCCACCAGACCTGATGCGCAAATTCTCGGTGCGGCGGAAGAAAAAGAAAGAATAATCCCCGTTCTTGAAGCGATATGCGGAAAGGTGACGGCGGCGGTTTCGGTTGATACGTTTTATCCCGTCTGCGCAGAAGCGGCATTAAAGGCGGGTGCGGATATAATCAACGATGTCAGCGGTGTGTTCAACCCCGAAACGGCAAAGCTTGCGGCTGAATACGGCGCAGGATATATTGTTATGCATAATCCTTGCGGTTCTTCCGAGGTTTCGGAATATCCTGACGGAGTTGTTGCGGATCTGAGAAAGTTTTTTGTTGATGCACTTGAGCTTGCGGCAAAATTCGGTCTGCCGAAAGAACAGCTCTGCCTTGATCCCGGTTTCGGATTCGGAAAGAGCTATGAGGATAACCTTGAAATCATCCGCAATCTGCAATGGCTCAAATTCAAGGGCGTTGCGCTTCTTGCGGCGTGTTCAAGAAAAAGATTTATCGGTAAGGCAAGCGGCGAAGAAAACCCTGCAATGCGTGATTCGGGAACGGTTGCCGTTCATACTGCGGCGATTGCGGGCGGTGCGGATATAATCCGTGTTCACGATGTTTTTTCGGGCGTTCAGGCAGCAAGAGTTGCTGACGAGATATACAGAAAGGCGTAAAATGGACAAGATAATAGTTAAAAATCTGAAAATATTTGCTTACCACGGGGTGAATCCCGAGGAAAAGGAGAACGGTCAGAATTTTGTTCTCGATATAGATGCATATGTTGATATAAGCAAACCTTGCATCAGCGATAATGTTGATGATACTGTCAGCTATGCGAAAATAATAAAAGAAACCGTGCGTATTTTCACTTTGCAGAAAGATGATCTGCTTGAAAGAGCGGCGCAAAGGGTTGCCGACGGTCTTTTTGAAGCATTCGGAAAGATAGAAAAACTCCGCATTCTTCTCAAAAAACCCGAAGCTCCGATAAAAGCTGATTTTGAATATGTGGCGGTTGAAATTTTAAGAGAAAGGGCTGAATAACATGGGTGAAGCCGTAATTTCCCTGGGCTCAAACCTGGGCAACAGAATAGAAAACATCAATGCGGCGGTAAGAGCGATTGCAAAACTGCCCGATGTTAAGATTATCAACGCATCAAGCGTTTATGAAACAGAACCCGTTGACTGCGAAGAGGATGATATGTATCTCAATGCGGCTATTCTTGTTGAGGCAAACATTTCTCCTCAGATGCTTCTGGGCGAATGCCTCGGAATTGAGGCGGCTATGGGCAGAGTCAGAACAAAAAAGAATGCGCCGAGGATAATTGACCTCGACCTCATTCTCTATGACGGAGTGAAGATTGAAAGCTTTGAGCTGACCCTTCCTCATCCGAGAATGCTTGAAAGAGCGTTTGTTATGGCACCGCTTCTTGAACTCTATCCCTCGGGCAGAGCGCCGGGCATATTCTTTGCGCCGCATCTTCGTGAAATCGGTACTGACGGCATAAAGAAAACCGAAAAAGAAATCATCATTCCCGTTTATTGAGGTGATATCATGGCGGTATCAATTTGTGAAAACTGCGCTCACTATGACTATAATGAGGATTATGAGTGCTACGAATGTCTTGTCAACCTTGATGAGGACGAGCTTTACAGATTTATGCAGGGCGGCGAATTTGAATGCCCCTATTATAATCCGTATGACGAATACAAGGTTGTAAGAAAACAAAACTGACCCAAGGAGAATTAAGATGAGCAAGAAAACCAACTCCAAGAAAAAGACCAATAAAAACACCAAAGAGGTAAACGAACCGAAAAAACCGGGTAAGGTAATAATTGCGGCTGCTGCTGCCGTTGTTATTATTGCGGCGGTGCTTGTTGGGGTTTTTGTTGTTAAACCGGCAATAGACAAAGGCGAGGAGCCGACAACCGTTCCGCTTGTAACAGAGGCACCCGTTGACGGCGAAAAATTTTCTTACGGAGATTATAAAGGCACAAGAATGCCCGTTGAGTTTATTGAAATTCTCAATCAGGCAGAGATTGACAGCAAGAATGCCTGCGATAAACACGGAGTTGCATTGAAACTCGGCGAAAGAAATATTTCCAAGAGCGAATTTTCGATGTATTATCTCGATCAGTATTATCTGCAGCTTAATGAAATCAACTATTCGATAGAACAAAGAGGCGCAAACATGACGGGATATAATCCTGAAGTTCTTCCCGATGCGCAGAATGCAGTTGGTGTCAACTATACTTTTGCTGAGGATTTCACCCGCAAGGCAATCACCCATATTCAGACAAACTATGCAAGTTTTGACCTTGCAATCAAAAACGGAACTCAGCTCAATGAAGCTGAAATAGACAGCACGATAGTCGACTATGAAAGAATAAATACATATGTACGACTTGCCGGCGAAGAAATAACCCTTGATGAATATGTTGAGAATTTTTACGGCGAGGGAACGACTTACGCCATGTTCGCCGCAAGAAAAATCATGCAGGCTTACGCAAGAATCCATGAGGAAGTCACGGCTCAGAAATACTTTGAGAGCGTAAGCGAGCAGGAAGCTCAGGAGAAACTCAAAGGCAATGAAATGAACTATATGGTTGTCAAATCAAGAGTTTATCCCATTGAAGGCGCATATGAATCCGAAGAAATCCCAAGCATAAATACAGAGGAAGAGTTCCTTGCATTTGCTAAGAAGAACTACCCCTCAGAAAATTATATCCCCGAATATAAAACGCTCGGTCACTATGTTACTTACGCTACGGTAGAAAGAACTTACGGCACAGAGGTTGCGGACTGGATGTTCAGCGACGAACGTGTTTCCGGTGAAATTTCGATTGTTCAGGGCGAGCTTTATGAATGCCTTGTTTATATCGAAAAGCCCGCATTTCTTGATACAAGCTGTGATATCATCACCTATGAATACACTTATCCCGAAGGACAGAGCGAAGAAGAATTCCAGATGCAGGCAGACGAAATTCAGCAGAGATACGACAGCTGGGTTGAACGCAAATTATCCGAGGATGAATTCAGAAAAGAATGCCTTGCAACAGGCTTCGGATTTGAAAAAACATACCGCACGGGCGATTTCTTCTTTGCGATAAACAGCTGGATTCTTGATGACAAACGTAAGAGCGGCGATATCCAGATTTTCAACGACGGAACAACGGTTTATATTGTTTACTATTGCCATAACAATCCCGAAGATTTTGATTGGAAGCAACAAATCAGAACGGAACTCAGCGAAGAAAGATATGTAAACGAATATAATGAGTTCGTTGAAGAAAATCAGCAGATAAAACGCTATGAAAATGCTATCATTCAGTCGCAGAAATCGATGAATGTCAAGATAACACAGAATATCAACAACACCAAAAACAAGAAATAACAAGTTAACGGGACGGTGAAAACCGCCCCGTTTTTTATTTTCTTTCAATTTCATTAATTGCCTCTTTTGAAAGGCAAAGAACAGCAAAAAGATTCGGCACAGCCATGAGTCCGTTGAAAATGTCGGAAATGCTCCAGACGAGGTCAAGCTTCATGATGCATCCGATGAATGCGGCAACCGAACAAATGATGTTGAAGAAAGTTCCGTTTCGAGTTCCGAAGAGATATTCCGCGCCTGTTTTTCCGTAATATGACCAGGCGACGAGTGTTGCAAACGCAAAAAGACAGATGCATATGTTGAGAAAATACCCACCCGCTTTTCCGAAAACGCTTTCGAAAACGGCGGCGCAGAGTTCAACTCCGTCAAGGTTTCGGTTATTCATTGCGCCGCTTGTCAGAATTGCGGCGGCTGTTACGCTGCACATAAAAACCGTGTCGATAAAAACTTCGAGGATGCCCCATTTGCCTTGCTCTCCCGGATTTTCGCAATCAGCCGAGGCGTGGATAATTGCACAGCTTCCGAGCCCTGCTTCATTTGAAAAAACGCCTCTTGAAATGCCGTATCTTGCCGCTTTTGCCATTCCGAAACCCGAAACCGCCTTAAGAGAAAATGCTTCTGTAAGAATGTTTTTCATGCAGGGGATGAGATTTTCACGGTTGACAATGATAACCGAAAAACAGGCGATGATGAATGCGCCCGAAAGCAAGGGTATGAGCATTTGCGAAATTTTCGTTATCCGTTTCAGACCTCCCGAAACAGCGATAAGCATCGCAACAGAGAGAAAGATGCCTGTGATAACAGGGCGTATTCCGAAAGCGGAAAGACCTTGTGCAACTGAATTTGCCTGAGTCATGTTACCCATTCCGAAGGTTGCGCCGATGAGAAAAACGGCGTAGACACGGGCAAGATTTTTCATTCCGAGACCTTTTTCGATGTAATACATCGGACCGCCGACAAAGTTATCACGGATTTTGATGCGGTATTTCATCCCGAGAATGTTTTCACAGCAGCAGGTCATCATTCCGAGAATTGATGAAACGCACATCCAGAAAACCGACCCTGCACCTCCTGCGCAAAGGGCAGTTGCAACCCCGACTATGTTGCCCGTGCCGAGGCAGGCGGCAAGGGATGAAAACAATGCGCCGAGCTGTGACACCGAAGATTTATCGGCGACGCGCCTTTTTCTTCCGATAACTGACCCGATGGTTGATTTTGTCCAGTCGCAGACTCCCGTGACCTGATAGAAGTTTGTTTTTGCCGATAAAAAAAGCCCCGTGCCGAGGAAAACCGCAAGCATGGGCGGTCCCCAGATAACGGAGCTGATTGCAGAATTTAATTCATAAAACAATGCCGTCACCTCAATTAATCATATGAGATGACGGCATGAATTATTATTTTCTGATGTTAAGTTCAAGGTTGTAAGTGTTTGCAAAATCAATAACATTCTGCATTGATTCCTTGGTGTGGATTTTAACCTTCGGACATGCGTCGAATGCAAACTTATCGATATTGGCTGTGTTGCCTCTGAAGGTTGCAACTTTCAGCATGCCGCAGCGTGAATAAGCTTTTTCGCCGATTGTTGTAAGAGAAGAAGGCATATCGGTCTGAACGAGATTAGCGCATTCGGTAAAAGCGTATGCGCCGATTTCGGTGATGGATGAACGGTGCATGAAAGCCTTTTTAATTGAGCTGCCAGCGAAAGCTCTTTCTTCAATTTTGGTGATGCTCTTGGGGAAGTTAACAACGGTGATTGTCTGAACGCCTGCAAAAGCTTCGCTGCCGATAACTGCAACGGGAACATCTTCGAAAGCATCGGGAATGTTGAGTTCAACAACAGCCTCTGTGCCGTTATATTTTGTTATCTTTGCGGTTCCGTCTTCGAGGATAACATAGGTGTATTCATCGGCTTCGATGGGCTTTGATTCGCCGTTATTGCAAGCGCAGAAAAGAGCCATAACAGCTGCAAGAACAAGAATAATTGATAAAATCTTTTTCATAATAAAAATCCTTTCGGTTATATTCAAGGCTTAAAGCCCTGCGATTTCACAGTTTTCAAGGTGACCTGACCATGTTTCGGCATAGTAATAGACGCCGTCGCTGTCCGTGACAAAATAATACCAATCCGAGTTTTCGGGGAAAAGCGCCGCCTTGACGGCGTCGATGCCCATGTTTGTTATCGGACCTGCAGGAAGACCTTTGCAGTTATAGGTGTTATAAAGGTCAATCAGTTCTTCATAACGTGCTTCGTCAACATACGGCTTCACATAATCTCTCAGATAGAAAGTTGCAACATCGCATTGCAGACGGGGAAATTTTTTGCTTTGAAGACGGTTATGAAGCACGGATGAAACCTTATACATTTCGTTGGGATTGCCAGCTTCTTCCTGAATTATTGACGCAAGAGTGAGAATTTCATCGAGCGTAAAACCGAGTGCATCGCATTCTGCACGGATTTTCGCCGTGAGTTTTGATTCCGTGTTTTTGAGAAACCTCTTTATTGCCGAAGAAGCGCTTTCGCCCCGATAGAACTCATATGTGTCGGGAAAAAGATAGCCTTCAAGCAAGAAAGTGCGATTCTCGGGGTTGGGTATTGAAAAAGAAAAACCTTCAAGATTGAGAGGGTTGTTTGCTTCTGCCATGAAATCCGAGGCGGAGCATACTCCGTTTTCTTCAAGCATCTGCGCCATCTGACTGACAGATGTTCCTTCGGGAAACATAACCGTCACAACGTTTGAGGTGGTCGGTTCAGAGGGTTTTTCGGTTTGCGGAGTTTTGGTTCTGCATCCCGATAAAGCCGAAGAAAGCATTACGCAAATCATAATGACCGAAGCTGATTTTAAAAATATATGTTTTAAATTATTCATGCATATTATATTATCATAAGATATTCATAAAATCAAGGGCATGAAAAAATCTTAACATTTCATTAAAAAACCAAGAGCACCGATTTTTGTCGGTGCTCTTGGCTTTATAGAAGGATGTATGTTTGCCGTAATATCCGTCGCAGGTTGCGGAATTCCGTGCGGTTTCAATTACGGCGGAAGTAGTCAAATTTAGTCGTTTTCTTCAGCAGCAGCCTTTAAAACAGCATCGGGAACAGCCTCGCCGTGCTTAACGAAGAGGATGCAGAGAATGCTGATAAGGAACATGATGGGGCTGTAAACGAAGAGTGAAAGATATGTGCCCGAAAGCATACGGACAATACCGTAAATGATGGGGGAAGCAATCTGAGCGGAGAAGGTTGCTGTGTAGTAATAACCTGTGAAAGTGCCAACCTTATCGACGCCGCCGATTTCGAGAACAAGGGGAAGAGTGTTAACTGTGATGAACATGTTTGCAAAGCCGCCGAGGATAAGTGCAACCCAGATGAGTGCGAAGCTGCGTGTGGCAACATAGAGTGCAAACACTGCCATAAATACTACAAGACCGAGAAGAATTGTCTTCTTTCTGCCGATTTTCTTGCCGAGATAGCCTGCGGGAATAGCAGCAAGTGCTGAACATACGGCGAAAAGAGTTGTCATAACGGTAGCTTCCGAAGTTGTTTTTCCGAGAACCTCGGCAGCGAAAAGTGCGAAGAAAGTTGTGATTGCGTTTGTGCCGCAGAAGAGGAAGAAGAGACCGCCGAGCATGAAAATGAGGCTCTTTCTTTCGCCCTTTGAAAGCTTCTGTGCTTTCTGAGCAGCTTTTGCGGCTTTCTTTGCTTCTTTTTCAGCCTTTGCTCTTGCAGCTTCGTCGAGCGCCTGATTGCGAGCGGCAACAGATTCGAGCTTGCTTGAGGGTTCTTTAACGAAGAAGAGAACAACAAGCATACCGATTACCATAACAATTGCGCCGAGAAGGAAAACGTAGGGGAATGCAATCTGTTCGTTTTCAGTTGTGATTTTTGTGCCTGTGATACCTGTGTAAATTGCACCTACAAGAGTACCTGCAACAAGACCGAGGGCTGAACCGATGCCGCCCATGAGGTTGATGATTGCGTTACCTTCACTGCGGAGTGAAGGAGGAGTGAGCGCAGGCATGAGTGCAACGCAGGGAGCTCTCCAGAGTGACATCGAGAAAACGAAGAGGATGATGAAGAGCATTGTGAGGGGAAGTGAATTCGAAAGTGCAATCCAGGGAATAACGGCAAAAAGGAATGCCGAAACGGGAGCACCGAAAACGATGAAAGGACGGCGTTTGCCGAGCTTTGAATGGCAACGGTCGGAAAGCTTGCCGAAGGTCGGCTGGAAGATGACGCCGAAAATATTATCGAATGTCATTATAATACCGATGAAAAGCGGAACAAGAGTTATGCCGCCTGCTTCGGTAACAACGTTTTCGCCCTGAGTTTCCGCAAATTTTGCGAGAACGGGGAACATCTCGTTGAGTTTTGTGCTCCATGCGGTAACCATAGCGGACGCATTGAGGAGTCTTTCAAGGATTTTGGTGATATAGGGGTCATAGATTGCCCATGCAATTGAGGAAGCCATGAAGCCGAAGCCCGTCAGAATTGTTCTGGGGCGATGGAGCTTACCGTTTTCCCTTGCACAGAAAAAGGTGTTGTTCATAAGTTTTTCTCCTTTAGATAAACAGAAATCCGAAAGTTAAAACTTCCGCATTTATGAAAGTATTATATCACTTCCGAATATAATTTAAAAGACAACATATTATACTAAAAATTGTTAGCGTTTTTGGTTGAGTTGACGAAAATAATTTTCTCATATATTTTTAATTTTACTAAAACATTATTGACAATATCACGCAAATAGAATAAAATAAGCAAGATAAATATTTCGGGGTGTAGTGGCTCGGGCATCGCCGCTGCCGGTGGCAGAAAAAGGCGATGACGGAGCAGGAAGAAACACAGAGCAATGCGAAGCGCTTCAAGCGAGCAGAGCGACAATGTTTCTGACCGATAGGCGGTAGCGCGCCCTTGCATGTTTTATCAGATTATATAAAGTTATATAACTTAATATTTCGGGGTGTAGCGCAGCTGGTAGCGCGCCTGCTTTGGGAGCAGGATGTCGCACGTTCGAACCGTGTCACTCCGACCAAAACCGTAACTTTGATTTCAGAGTTGCGGTTTTTTCTGTTTTACCTGCAAATAATAATCCTGGTGATTATATGGAATCTTTATGGCAAAACACACAAGAAATGCCCTCGTTTCCGAAGCTCGACGGTGATGTGAAAACCGATGTTCTCATTGTCGGCGGAGGAATGGCGGGGATTCTGACCGCATTTATGCTTGAAAAAGCGGGCGTTGATTATCTTCTTATTGAGCAGAATAAAATCTGCGGCGGAATTACGGGAAATACAACGGCAAAAATAACCTCACAGCACGGTCTGATTTACGGCAAACTGCTCCGTACTTACGGCGAGGATTATGCCCGTCTGTATTGGCGGTCAAATGAAGAGGCGATTGAGATTTACCGCAATTTGTGCCGTGATATTCCTTGCGATTTTGAAGAAAAAAACAATTTTATCTTTTCCGTCGGAAATAATAAAAATGTTCTTTCGGAACTGGAAGCCTTGAAAAAACTCGGCATACCCGCATCCTATGTCAAAGAAACAAAACTTCCTTTTTCCGTTGAAGGTGCGGCAGAATTTAAAAATCAGGCGCAGTTCAATCCGATGAAATTCATATCTGCCGTTGCAAAAGGGCTGAATATCCGTGAGCATACCCGTGCAAAGGAGTTCGGGAAAGGCTTTGTTACAACGGATTCGGGCAGAATTGCGGCGAAAAATATAATCGTTTCAACCCATTTTCCGATTATCAACAAGCATGGCGCTTTCTTCATGAAAATGCATCAGAGCCGTTCGTATGTTGTTGCTCTTGAGAATGCACAAAATGTTGACGGAATGTATTTAGATGAAGCCGACGGAGGATTTTCTTTCCGTAATTACGGCGATTTGCTGTTGGTTGGCGGAGGGTCTCACAGAACGGGGAAACCGAGCGACGGCTGGAAACCGATTGAGGAATTTGCACGGAAATATTATCCTGATTCCGAAATAAAATATAAATGGGCAGCGCAGGACTGCATGACACTCGACGGTGCGCCGTATATCGGCAGATATGCCAAGGATTCGCAAGGACTTTATGTTGCAACAGGTTTCAACAAATGGGGGATGACTCAGTCGATGGTTGCGGCGAAAATTCTTTGCGATATGATAACAAAAAAGAAGAACCGCTATGAGGAAATATATTATCCCTCAAGAAGAGTTCTTCATCCCCAACTGTTTAAAAATATCATTGAATCGGGTGCGAATATTCTGACTTTTTCAAAACCGAGATGCCCCCACCTCGGCTGTGCGCTCAAATGGAACAAGCAAGAGCGTTCATGGGATTGCCCTTGCCACGGTTCAAGATTTTCAGAGGACGGAAAACTGCTGGATAATCCGTCAACCGATGGCTTGAATAAATAAAAAACGGACACGGTTATGAAGCCGTGTCCGATATTTTTATGTTTTATCCTGATTTGCGGCAAAAACATCCGCAACCTCGCTGATTGTGATATATGCTTCGGGGTCGAGTTCGTGAACGATTTCACGCATTTTCGGGACCTGAAAACGGTTGACAACAAAATAAATAACGGTTTTTTCGGCGTTCGAATAACCGCCCTCAGCTTTGATTTTTGTCATTCCGCTTTCAAAAACCTCGGAAAGAACGGCGCAGATTTCGCCCGGTTTTGAGGTGATTATCATCGCGCCCTTTGCACGGTCCATACCTTCAACAATGTAGTCTATCGTTTTGAGTGCGGCGGCATATGTAACTATCGAATAGAGCGGAAGAATCCAGCTTCTGATGGCGATTCCGCAGATGATATAGAGCAGAACATTATAAATCATAACGAATGTGCCGACGGTCATATCAAGCCGTTTCGCAAAAATAACCGCCATAACCTCAATGCCGTCCATCGCTCCGCCGAAACGGATTGCAACGCCGCTTCCGATGCCTGAAATTATGCCTCCGAAAAGAGCGCAGAGAAGCAAATCCGTGCCTGCAAGGGGAGAAGCGACACTTACATCAATGGGTAGAATATCGGTAATCAGCCATGCAGAGAGAGAATAAATTGCAACGGTATATACTGCATATATCGTGAACCGCACGCCCTGTTTTTTCAGACCGAAAAGGAAAAGCGGTATGTTAAGGGCAACAAGAAAAATTGAAAGAGTGAATTTTTCGGGAGTTATCTGGGCAAGAAGCATTGATGTGCCCGAAATTCCGCTGTCGTAGAGGTTTACGGGATAAAGAAAAACGGTGACTCCGATTGAGTTTATAATTCCCGCAACCGTAAGAAAAATAAAGTTTTTGATTTTGAATTTTTTGAGTTTATCTAACAAATCGGTTCTCCTTTTCAATCAAATATGGGCGTTGAGAGATATCTTTCTCCGCCGTCGGGAAGAATAACAACAATGTTTTTACCCTTGTTTTCGGGTCTTGAAGCAACAACCGTTGCTGCATGAAGCGCAGCTCCCGAAGAAATTCCGATAAGAATGCCTTCGGTTTTAACCGTAAGCCTTGCGGCATCATAGGCTTCCTCGGTTGTGACGGTTATGATTTCGTCATATATTTTTGTGTCGAGTATCGACGGAACAAAGCCTGCACCGATGCCCTGAAGACCGTGCGCACCCGCTTTTCCTTCGGAAAGAAACGGCGAATCGGCAGGTTCAACGGCGATGATTTTTATGTCGGGATTTTTCTCTTTGAGATATTTCCCCGTGCCCGTTATCGTGCCGCCCGTACCGACTCCGGCAACGAAAATGTCAACTTTGCCGTCGGTGTCGCTCCATATTTCGGGGCCTGTTGTTTTATAATGAGCCATGCAGTTGGCAGGGTTGTCAAACTGCGCAGGGATAAAGCTGTCGGGAATTTCTTTTGCAAGCTCATTTGCTTTTTCAATTGCGCCCGCCATACCCTTTTTGCCGTCTGTCAGCACAAGTTCCGCACCGTAAGCCGAAAGAAGCTTTCTTCTCTCAACGCTCATGGTTTCGGGCATTGTGATTATGACCTTAAGACCCATCTGCGCCGCAACCGAGGCGATGCCGATGCCTGTGTTGCCGCTGGTGGGTTCAATTATT
Organism: Acutalibacteraceae bacterium; assembly: GCA_045631105.1. Classification (GTDB taxonomy): domain Bacteria; phylum Bacillota; class Clostridia; order Oscillospirales; family Acutalibacteraceae; genus CAG-177. The sequence goes on along the minus strand of JAZQTZ010000020.1, from coordinate 2,997 downwards.
ACGGATTTTTCGTTGATTTTGCCTTCATCCCATGCAGAGCGAAGCATTTCAAAACCGACTCTGTCTTTTGTGCTTCCTGCAGGATTTCTGTATTCAAGCTTTGCAAGAATGTTCGCATCTTTTGCATATGCGCCGAATTTTATGAGAGGAGTGTTGCCGATTGTTTCGGCAGCATTGTTATAAATTTTCATAATATCACCTTAATTGATTATAGCAAAAACAACTTATATCCGTCAATAAAATATATGTTAATTTATTTTTGTTAAAGTTGCCCAAATTAAGAGCTTTATTTTTTACACCTATAAAATGTATTTATTCTTGCATTAAAGTGATAAAGAGGTATAATAAAAATGAATGGCGGTTTTTCCGCGAAATCTTGCTCTATAAAGGAGAAAAATAAAATGGCAGATAAAGTTAAGATTGGTATAATCGGATGCGGCGGTATCGCAAACGGAAAGCACCTTCGTGCAATTTCAAACATTGATTTCCTTGAACCTGTTGCATTCTGTGACATCATTGAAGAAAGAGCAATTGAACTTGCTAAGAAATACGGCGCTGAGAATGCTAAAGTTTATACTGACTATAAAGAGCTTCTCAAGGATGAAAGCATTGTTGCTGTTCATGTTTGTACTCCCAACAAGTCCCACAGTTTCATTTCAATCGACGCTATGGAAGCAGGCAAGCATGTTCTTTGCGAAAAGCCCATGGCTAAAACATATGCAGAAGCAAAGGCTATGTATGAAGCATCAGTAAGAACAGGCAAGGTTCTTAAATCGGTTATCAGTCACGTTGGAGAAGCGATTCTCTCTATCTTAAGGAATGCTGCGAAAACGATGAATTCGGCGAAATCTATTACGCAAGAGCTCTTGCACTCCGCAGAAGAGCTGTTCCCACTTGGGGCGTATTCCTTAACGAAGAAGAGCAGGGCGGCGGTCCCCTTATCGATATCGGAACTCATGCTCTCGACCTTACTCTCTGGATGATGAATAACTACAAGCCCAAGATGGTTGTAGGCACAAAATATAAGAAACTCGGCGACCAGAAGAGAACAGCAAACGCATGGGGCGACTGGGATCCCGAAAAGTATACAGTTGAAGATTCAGCTTTCGGTTTTGTTGTTATGGAAAACGGCGCAACAGTCAGCGTTGAATCCGCTTGGGCTCTCAATATCGCTGATCCCTGCGAAGCTTCAACTCTTATCGCAGGCGTTAAGGGCGGCGCAGATATGCTCGGCGACGAACTCCGTCTTAACTATGTAAAGAACGGCAGACAGGTTATCGAAAATCCCAATTTTGATGCAGGCGGCGTTGCATTCTATGACGGCGCAAGCGATAAGCCCGAAGAACTCGAATGCCGTGCATTCTACGATGCAGTTCTCAACGGTGCTGAACTTCGCACAAAGCCCGAACAGGCAATGGTTGTTACTCAGATTCTTGAAGCAATCTATGAATCCGCAAACACAGGCAAACCCGTATATCTTAACAACGACTAAGAGGTAAACATATGAAATTGGCAGTTCAGGTCTATTCCGTAAGAGACCATATAAATGACAGCGAAACTTTCCTCAAGGCTCTTGAGGAAATCAAGAAAATCGGCTATGACGGCGTTGAATTCGCAGGTTATTTCGGCACAGATGCCGCAACAATCAAAGCAAAGCTTGACGAAGTAGGTCTTGTATGCGTCGGCGCACACATGGGTCTTGATGACTTCAAGGAAGACAAGCTTGCAGATACAATCGAATTCGTGAACACTCTCGGCACAAAGGCTGTCGGCGTTGGCGGTGCACCCCATTCAACAATGGAAGAAGCAGTCAACACAGGCGATGTGCTCGGTAATGCCGAAAAATATGCAATGGATAAATACGGCATAAAGATTTATTATCATAACCATTGCGAAGAATTCAAGCCTCTCGAAAACGGACTTCTTCCCATCGATGTTATCGGTGAGAGATGCTCCCTTGAAATCGATACATACTGGAGCTTCCATGCAGGCGAAGATAACTACAAGCTTCTTACCGAAAAGAAGGATAACATCGTTCTTCTTCATGTAAAAGACGGTATCGACGGCAAGCCCATGGCACTCGGCGAGGGCAATAATGATCTTGCAACGGTTGTTAAGGCTGCAAAGGATATCGGCATGGAATGGCTTGTCGTTGAAAACGATGATCCCGTACCCACAGGCTTCGAAGATATTGCAAGAAGCATAAAATATATAAAAGGCATTATCTAAAGGAGAAACACTATGAAACTCGGCGTATTCACAACGCTTCTTTCAAACCTTTCGCTTGAAGAAGCTCTCAAATATTTCACATCTCTCGGCATTGAAATGGTTGAAATCGGCTGCGGCGGATATCCCGGCAATGCTCATGCAGACCCCGAAATTCTTCTCAATGATGAAGCAAAGCTTGAAGAATTCAAGGCTCTCATCAAGAAGTACGGCGTTGAAATCAGCGCACTTTCATGCCACGGCAACCCCGTGCATCCCAACAAGGAAATTGCTGCTGATTATGATAAGACAATCAGAAACGCAATTCTTCTTGCAGAAAAACTCGGTCTGCATCAGATTAACACATTCTCGGGCTGCCCCGGTGACTGCGAAACCGCAAAATATCCCAACTGGGTAACTTGCCCCTGGCCCAATGATTTCGGCGAAATCCTTGAATGGCAGTGGAACGAAGTTCTTATTCCTTATTGGAAAGATCTCGTTGAATTTGCAAAGGCTCACGGCGTTAACAAAATCGCTCTTGAGCTTCATCCCGGTTTCTGCGTTTATAACACAGAATCTCTCCTCCGTCTCCGTGAGGCAGTAGGCCCCGAAATCGGCGCAAACTTCGACCCAAGCCATCTTATCTGGCAGGGAATGGACCCCGTTGCATGTATCCGCAAGCTCGGTGATGCAATCTTCCACTTCCACGCAAAAGACACCAAGATTGATAAATACAACACAGCCGTCAACGGTGTGCTTGATAACAAGCCCTACGGCGACGAAATCAACCGT
>JAZQTZ010000019.1:0-7720 GCA_045631105.1 Acutalibacteraceae bacterium | reverse complement strand
CCGAATCCTGCCCACGCGAAAGAAACGATCTTAAAGATAACGCTATCATCGTCAAGAGCGATAAGAATACCAACGAGGGTAAGAACCAAAAGTGTAATTCTTGATACGGTCATAACTTGTTTATCAGTTGCATCCTTCTTTATAACACCTTGGAAGATGTTCTTTGAAAGCGCAGACGCGGCGATGAGCAAGTAAGAGTCGGATGAGCTGATTGTTGCGGCAAGGATGCCTGCCATAACAAAACCTGCAATAATGGGGGGGAGGAAGCTTGTTGAAAGAGTGATGAAGATGCTTTCTGCGTCAACAGCTGTGAGGTGGTTTACGGGGAAGAGCATTCTGCCTGAGATACCGATGAATACGGCAACTGCAAGGGAGATAACAACCCAGATCATAGCAATTCTTCTTGAGCTCTTGAGTTCTTTTTCTTCACGGATAGCCATGAAACGGAGAAGAACCTGAGGCATACCGAAGTAACCGAGACCCCATGCCATGCATGAGCATACGGAAAGAAGGCTGTATTTGCCTGCTTCGCCGAATACGGGCTTGCCTGCTTCAACAATCTGTGCACCGTCTGCGCCGAGAGTGGGAGATGCGATGCCGAAGAATTCAAGGAATCCGGGGATAGTCTGTGCGTTTTCAATGATAGCACCGATGCCGCCTGCCTTGATTGTGCCGAGAACAACAACAACGGTAAGAGCAACAATCATAACGATAGCCTGCATGAAGTCGGATGCGCTTTCAGCAAGGAAACCGCCGAGAATTGTGTAAACAAGAACGAAAATTGCACCAACGATGAGCATGCTCTGATATGATGCGCCGAAAAGTGTTGAGAAAAGCTGACCGCAAGTTTTAAGGCAGCTTGCTGCATAAACTGTGAAGAAAACAAGAATGAAAAGAGCTGAAAGAGTCATGATAATCTTCTTGTTTTCACGGAATCTGTTTGAGAAAAATTCGGGGAGAGTGATTGAATTGTTTGCTCTGATGCTGTATCTGCGGAGTCTCTTTGAAACGATGAGCCAGTTGAAGTATGTGCCGATTGCAAGACCGATTGCTGTCCAAGCTGCATCGGCAAGACCGCACCAATATGCAACGCCGGGAAGACCCATGAGAAGCCAGCCGCTCATGTCAGATGCTTCTGCGCTCATTGCTGTAACCCACGGACCAAGGCTTCTGCCGCCGAGGAAATAGTTTTCAGAGTTTGTGTTTGCTTTTTTAGCGAATGCAATGCCGATTCCGATAACAGCTGCCATGTAAATTACCATGGCTATGAGAATCTGAATGGTATTGCTGTCCATTGTCTGGAAATTAAAAAATTCAGCCATAATGTGCCTCCTGAAAAAGAATAATGTAACCGATATATTAACAGAAAATAAACACATATGCAATACAGACTGAATTACAGAATGCAGTTCATACCAAAAACGAATAAAAAAGAAAAAAGCCTTGAAAAATCAAGGCTTTTGATATGAACGAAAAATCATACAAAAAACTTAAATAAAAAAAGACTGTTATTTTTGTCTGAAACCGTCGAGAAACATAGGGAGAAGTGACTGCGAATAATTGCAGAGCGAATAGTTTCCGTTGCAAAGGCACCAATCATAGAGAAGTGCTCTTTCAAAGAGTGCATATGCTTTCAGAATTTCATTGGTTGAAACGTCGGCACGGAGAATGCCGTTCTGCTGACCTTTGGATATAATTTTGCGGAGAAGTTTAAAATAGGTTCTGTTATTGTCGAGCAGATGTTTTTCGCCGATTGTTATCAGCTGGGTTGAATACATTCTTGCAAGCAAATCAAGAGAAACACGGTTTTCTATCATAAAGAAAAGCTCTTTGTTCAGGTCGATGAGGGTCTGAAAAGCGTCGCCGTCGAGATCAATTTCGCCTTCAAGAGCTTCGTATTTGTCATCAAAAAGATATGAAAGGGTTGAAAGAAGAGCGTCCTTGCCGCTGAAATGATGATAGAAAGAGCCTTTTGAGGTTTCTGAACGCTCAACGATATCCTCGATGGTCGTGTTTTCATAGCCGTTTTCATAAAACAGCTCCCATGCGGCGTTGACTATCTTCATTTTAGTGTTGCGTGAGTCTTTTCTGGGCATGACGTCACCCCTTAAAAATTGATGATTCCGAGATGTTCAAGCAAAATTTTGAGTCCCATGAGAATGAGGATAAGACCGCCTGCAAATTCGGCTTTTGATTTGAATTTAACGCCAAAAATATTGCCGATTTTGATGCCGATTGCAGAGAGTGTAAATGTTATAATTCCGATAAATCCGACCGCCGCACCGATGTTGACATCGGGGAGAAGCGCAAAGGTTATTCCGACCGCAAGAGCGTCAATGCTTGTTGCAACGGCAAGGGTGAACATTTCCTTGATATTCATGGAATTTTCGCACTTTTCGCACTCGCATTCTTCCTCTTTGGAGAGGGATTCCTTTATCATGTTTGCGCCGATGATTCCGAGAAGAACAAAGGCAACCCAATGGTCAATTTTGGTTATGTATGCTTCAAAGGTTGAGCCGAGAAAATAGCCGATTAAAGGCATGAGACCCTGAAATCCGCCGAACCATAAACCTGCTTTTGCCATTTCCTTTATGCCGGCTTTTTTAACGGAAAGACCCTTGCAGACCGCAACTGCAAATGCGTCCATGGAAAGACCGACGGCTATTATAAAAAGCTCTGCCAAAGACATAATGTTTCCTCCGAAGAAATAAAAAATTTTCAGTTTAAAAAATATTTTATCATGCAACAAAACGGTTTGTCAATCCTAACATTTTCTTTCGGCGGTAACAACAAATTAAATGTAATATAATAAATTAATTTTTATGTAAAAAGTATTGAAAATATATATTAATATATAGTATAATCTTTTATGATATCAATAAAAGGAGGATAACCATGAAAAAAGTCGGAATTATCATGGGAAGCGACAGCGATTTGCCTGTTGTTGAAAAAGCAATAAACACCCTTGCGGAGTACGGAGTTCCTTATGAGGTACACGTATATTCAGCTCACAGAACACCCGAGCAGTCCAAGGATTTTGCACAGAATGCAAAGAACAACGGTTTCGGCGCAATAATTGCAGCCGCAGGTAAGGCAGCTCATCTTGCAGGAGCAGTTGCAGCCAACACCACCCTTCCTGTTATCGGTATACCCGTAAAATCATCAACTCTTGACGGCATGGACGCACTTCTTTCAACCGTACAGATGCCTGCAGGTATTCCTGTTGCAACGGTTGCTATTGACGGTGCAGTTAATGCCGCTTTGTTGTCTATACAGATTCTTGCAGTATCGGATGATGAGCTTGCAAAGAAGCTTGCCGACGCAAGAGCAGCGGCAACCGAAAAGGTTCTTGCCGCAAACGCAAAAATCGAAGAAAAGTTCAATAAGTAATCCAACGTTAACCGGAGGTAAAATCTATGGGAGGATTTTTCGGCGCAACATCAAACAGGGATGTTGTTCTGGACGTGTTTTTCGGAGTTGACTACCATTCCCATCTCGGCACTCGCAGAGGCGGTATGGCGGCTGTTAACGATGAAAAAGGTTTTCAGAGAGATATTCATAACATTGAAAACTCGCCTTTCCGCACAAAGTTTGCGGGAATAACGGACGAAATGCACGGCAACGCCTGCATCGGCTGCATCAGCGACAGCGACCCTCAGCCCATTCTCATCCGTTCAAATCTCGGCGTTTATGCAATAACAACAATCGGTTGCATCAACAATGCCGATGAACTTATAGAGGAGTTTCTCACACTCGGCGGCGGTCATTTCACAACGATGACCTCGGGAAAAATCAATTCAACCGAGCTTGTTGCGGCGCTCATCAATCAGAAAGATAACTTCGTTGACGGCATCCGTTTTGCTCAGGATAAGATTGACGGCTCGCTTTCAATCCTCATTCTTCTTGAGGACGGCAGCATCATCGCTGCAAGAGATAAGGTCGGCAGACTTCCCATTCTTGTCGGTAAGGATGGCGACGGCAGATGCGTTTCGTTTGAATCGTTCGCATTTGAAAAGCTTGACTATGTTTTTGAAAAGGAACTCGGTCCCGCAGAAATAGTCAGAATTTATCCCGACAGAGTTCATACTCTTGCCGAGCCGAAAGAAAAGCTCAAAATCTGCGCTTTCCTCTGGAGTTATTACGGCTATCCCACTGCAAGATACGAGGGCATCGGTGTTGAAGCGATGAGAACAAGAAACGGTGCTGTTATGGCGAGGGAAGATAAGGAAAACGGTCTTTGCGACGGCATCGACTATGTCAGCGGCGTGCCCGATTCGGGAACACCCCATGCAATCGGCTATGCAAACGAAAGCGGCATTCCCTTTGCAAGACCTTTCATCAAATATACTCCCACATGGCCGAGAAGCTTTATGCCGACCAATCAGAGTGAGCGCAACAAGGTTGCAAAGATGAAGATGATTCCCGTTCATGACCTCATTCAGAACAAGAGCCTTCTCTTTGTTGACGACTCAATCGTAAGAGGAACACAGATGCGTGAAACCATCGATTTCCTTTATACCCACGGTGCAAAGGAAGTTCATATGCGTTCCGCTTGCCCGCCGATTATGTACGGCTGTAAATATCTTAACTTCTCACGCAACACCTCCGATGATGACCTTATTGCAAGACGTGTTATTCACGACCTTGAAGGTCCCGAAGGCGATAAATATATTGATGAATATTGCGATGCATCAACCGAAAGAGGCAAGAAGCTTCGCGAAATCATCTGCAAAGAACTCAAACTCACAACTCTCGGATATCAGTCAATTGCAGGTCTTATCGAAGCAATCGGACTTCCCGAGGATTGCGTTTGCACTTACTGTTGGAATGGTAAGGGCTAAAAACTATAAATTGTAAAATATGTGAATTTCACAGGAGGATAAATATTATGGAAAAAAGCTTCAGCGAAAGCTATGCAGCAGCAGGCGTTGATATTACCGCAGGTTACAAAGCGGTAGAACTCATGAAAACCCACATCAAAAGAACTCTCACAGCAGGCGCAATGTCCGATATCGGCGGCTTCGGCGGTCTTTTTGAACTTGACCTCACAGGCATTTCAAAGCCCGTTCTCGTAAGCGGTACCGACGGCGTTGGTACAAAACTTAAGCTCGCTTTCATCATGGACAAGCATGACACAGTAGGTATCGACTGCGTTGCTATGTGCGCAAACGACATCATCTGCTGCGGCGCAAAGCCCCTTCTTTTCCTTGACTATATTGCTTGCGGAAAGAACGTTCCCGAAAAGATTGCTGAAATCGTAAGCGGTATTGCAGAAGGCTGCGTTCAGTCAGGCGCATCCCTCATCGGCGGCGAAACAGCTGAAATGCCCGGCTTCTATCCCATCGACGAATATGACCTTGCAGGTTTCTGCGTAGGCGTTGTTGATAAGGATAAGGTTCTTGATAACACAAAGATGACAGAAGGCGACGTTGTTATCGCTCTTCCCTCAAGCGGCGTTCACTCAAACGGCTTCTCACTTGTAAGAAAAGTATTTGACGTTGATAACGCTGATATCAAAACTCCCGTTGCAGAGCTCGGCGGCAAGTCAGTCGGCGAAACTCTCCTCACTCCCACAAAGATTTATGTTAAGCCCATGCTTGCTCTCTTTGAAGAAGTAACAGTTAAGGCTGTTTCTCATATCACAGGCGGCGGCTTCTATGAAAATATTCCCAGAAGCATTCCCGATGGCTTCGGCGCAAAGATTGATAAGTCAGCTCTTAAGATTCTTCCCATCTTTGACCTCATCGCAAAGACAGGCAACATCCCCGAAAGAGATATGTTTAACACATTCAACATGGGTGTCGGCATGAGCATCGTTGTTGCTAAGGAAGATGCAGAAAAGGCTCTTGAAGTTCTTAAGGCAAACGGCGAAGATGCTTACATCATCGGCGAAATTATTGCAGGTGAAGAAAAAGTAGTTATCGCCTGAATGGGATAAATGCGACGGAACGTAAAAACAGCTACATCTCCGTCATCATTTCTCCTCATTCATCTTTAGTATAAATGTTAAACGGAGTGAAAATATGAAAAAAGCTCGCATTGCCGTTCTTGTTTCGGGCGGCGGAACAAATCTTCAGGCGCTGATTGACGCTCAGGCGGCGGGAATTATCAGCAGCGGTGAAATAACTCTTGTTATTTCCAACAAAGCAGGCGCATATGCGCTCGAAAGAGCCGCAAAGGCAGGAATCAGAACCGAAACCGTGCTCAAAAAAGAAACCCCCGATTTTGAGGGTAAGCTTATTGAGATTCTTGACGGCGACGGCATTGACCTGATTGTTCTTGCAGGCTTTATGAGTATTCTCTCCGAGAGATTCACAAATCACTATAAAGACAGAATAATCAACGTTCATCCCTCACTTATCCCCTCATTCTGCGGCGAAGGCTTTTACGGTCTTCGTGTGCATGAGGCGGCTCTGGGTTACGGAGTCAAGGTGACGGGTGCAACGGTTCATTTTGTTAACGAAATTCCTGACGGCGGACGCATCATCATGCAGAAAGCCGTTGACATAGAGCCTGGCGATACTCCCGAAACACTCCAGAAGCGTGTTATGGAGCAGGCAGAATGGATAATTCTTCCGCAGTCTGCGGAAAAAGTATGCAAAGAAATTTTGGAGGCTAAACAATGAAGGTTCTTGTAGTCGGCGGCGGCGGACGTGAACACGCCATCATAAAAAAGCTTAAAGAAAACAAAGAAATCGAAAAAATATATGCGCTTCCCGGTAACGGCGGCATGGCAAACGATGCTGAATGCGTTGCAATCGGCGCAAAGGATATCCCCGCAATCGTTGATTTCGCAAAGAATAACGATATCGGATTTGCCGTTGTTGCACCCGATGACCCCCTTGTTCTCGGCGCAGTTGATGAGCTTTCAAAGCTCGGAATTCCCTGCTTCGGTCCCGAAGCAAAGGCGGGTATCATTGAGGGAAGCAAGGTTTTCTCGAAAAACCTTATGAAGAAATATAATATTCCCACAGCGGCTTATGAAGTGTTTGACGATGCGGATAAGGCTCTCGCTTATCTTGAAACAGCGCCCATTCCCACCGTTATCAAGGCAGACGGTCTTGCACTCGGCAAGGGTGTTATCATTGCGATGACCCGTGAAGAAGCTGCAGATGCTGTTAAGTCCATCATGCAGGATAAGCAGTTCGGCGAAAGCGGTAATCAGATTGTTATCGAGGAATTCCTTGAAGGTCCCGAAGTTTCCGTTCTTTCATTTACCGACGGCAAGGTTGTTGTTCCGATGATTTCTTCAATGGACCATAAGAGAGCAAAGGATAACGACGAAGGTCTTAACACCGGCGGTATGGGAACAATCGCTCCCAACCCCTACTACACACCCGACGTTGCGGAAAGATGCATGAAGGAAATCTTCCTTCCCACAATCAACGCAATGAACGCAGAAGGCAGAACATTCAAGGGTTGCCTCTATTTCGGACTTATGATAACAAAGAACGGCCCCAAGGTTATCGAATATAACTGCCGTTTCGGTGATCCCGAAACTCAGGTTGTTCTTCCTCTTCTTGAAAGCGACCTTTTCGAAATAATGAAGAGCGTTGCCGCAGGAACTCTTACCGAAGAACAGGTTAAGTTCAGCGAAAAGAGCGCTTGCTGTGTTGTTATGGCGTCCGACGGATATCCCCAGAAATATGAAAGCGGCTTTGAAATAACAATGCCTGCTGATAAAAATATATATGTTGCAGGTGCAAAGCTTTCCGACGGC
>JAZQTZ010000018.1:0-2121 GCA_045631105.1 Acutalibacteraceae bacterium | reverse complement strand
AAGTCCGAGATTGAGGAGGAATGCGTTGAAAGGTGAGGGGATTGAACCGAGGTCACGCATGAGCTGTGCCATACATTTAGTAATATAAGCGGCATTTCCGAAACGCTCGGTGTAAGTGATGCCGTGATATGAATCATCGGGAGTTGTGAGACCGGGGAATTTATCGTTCTGTGTCCAGTCAAACTTGCCGCCGTCAATAACAACACCGCCAACGCTTGTTGCATGACCGTCCATGTATTTTGTTGTTGAGTGGATAACGATATCTGCACCAAGTTCAAAGGGACGGCAGTTTACGGGAGTGGGGAATGTGTTGTCAATGATGAGGGGGATGCCGTTTGAGTGAGCGGCATTTGCGAACTTTTCGAAATCAAGAACTTCGAGTGCGGGGTTTGAAAGCGATTCAGCAAAAACTGCCTTTGTGTTGGGTCTGATAGCGGCGCAGATTTCTTCTTCGCTTGCCTGAGGGCTTACGAAAGTGAAATCAATTCCGAGCTTTCTCATTGTAACGTTGAAAAGGTTGAATGTTCCGCCGTAGATTGTTGATGCGCTGACAACGTGGTCGCCTGCGCCTGCAATGTTGAAAATTGAATAGAATGAAGCAGCCTGACCTGATGAGGTAAGCATAGCGCCAACGCCGCCTTCAAGGTCTGCAATCTTTGCGGCAACTGCGTCATTGGTGGGGTTTGCAAGTCTTGTGTAGAAATAACCCGAAGCTTCAAGGTCGAAAAGCTTGCCCATTTCAACGCTTGAATCGTATTTATAAGTTGTGCTCTGATAAACGGGAACCTGTCTGGGTTCGCCGTTTTTTGGTGAATATCCGCTGAGGATACATTTTGTGTTAATCTTGTAGCTCATTTTTATGCCTCCAGAAATTCTTTCATAAGTCCGCAACCGACTTCAACAAAGTCGCCTGTTGCCTTGGCTGTTATTTCATTTATTGTTTCAACGCCGTCAACTTCGCCGTTCTTATGGTAAATCATAAAAGGAACGGGGTCGGAAGCGTGGGTTTTTGTAACGATGGGTGTGGGATGGTCGGGAAGAATCATAATTTTATAGTCTTCACCGCAGTTGTTGAGATAATCGAGAACAATGGGAAGAACTCTTTCGTCGATGAGTTCGATTGCTCTGATTTTGTTTTCAGGTTCGTTTCTGTGACCGCATTCGTCGGGAGCTTCGATATGGATATAAACGAGGTCTTTGCCGTTTTTCCATTCATCGATAGCTGCCTGAGCCTTGCCCTCAAAGTTTGTGTCGATATAACCTGTTGCGCCCTCAACCTCGGGAACGCCCATACCTGCGCAGATTGCGATGCCCTTAAGAAGGTCAACTGCGGAAACGATACTGCCCTTTACACCGTAGGTTTCTTCAAAATCGGAAAGTGCGGGTTTGCTGCCCTCACCCCAGAGCCAGATTGAGTTTGCGGGAGCTTTGCCCTCTGCAATTCTCTTTTTGTTTACGGGGTGGTCCTTGAGAAGTTTATAGCTTTCTTTCATCATTGCAACAAGCTTTTCTGCGTTGGGTGATGTTGAAAGATATTCGCCCACAACTCTGCCTGAAATATCATGGGGAGGAGTCATCTTTCCGAGGTCGGTTGTGCCGTTATCCCAGATAAGACAGTGACGGTAGCTGACGCCGTTGTAATACTTGAATTCGTCATTGCCGAAATGCTCCTGAACCGTTTTGATAATTTCCGCTGCATCTTCGCTTGAAATATCGCCTGCGGAATAGTCAATCATTGTTTTGTCTTCATAGTTTTCTTCGTCGCTGAGCGTAACAACGTTGCAGCGAAGAGCAACATCTGTATCCTTCATTTTAACGCCGATGCTCACAGCCTCGAGGGGTGAACGACCTGTATAGCAGATTTTGGGGTCATAACCGAGAACGCTGAGATTGGCAACGTCGCTGCCGGGTTTGAGACCGTCGGCAACTGTCTTTACAAGACCGACTCTGCCTTTCTTTGCAAGCGCATCAAAATTCGGTTTTTTTGCAAGCTCCATGGGAGTTTTGCCGTCGAGAGCGGGAACGGGATAGTCTGCCATTCCGTCATAAAGTATAACTGCGTATTTCATATATATCAGCCTTTCTAACAAGGTAAATTAATAACCGTTGATTTCTTTTCTC